>NYZI01000059.1 GCA_002687115.1 Cyanobium sp. ARS6 | reverse complement strand
GCCCTGCGTATCGACCGAACCGGACAGACTGAAATTCGGATTGATCTGATAGGTGAGGGTTCCCTGCGAAGGAATGTCGTTGCGATTCGGAGCCGCCAGGACGGAAAAATCGAAGCGATCAGTGATGGAGACGCCCATGTCGGTCACCAGAGCGAGCTGAGGCGGCACCTGACCGGAAACGCGCTCCTCGTCATTCTGGACAACCGGTGTGACGTAAGTGGGATAAAGAGCGAACTGCAGCCTCTGATTGAAGGCATCGGTCAGCGTGCCCAGAACCGGCGACAACAGCGACTGTCCCAGAACAGCTGCCAGTGCAGCACCTGCTCCGGCTCCGGAAAGACCGGCCAGGGAGTTTCCGCCGATCAGAGCCAGCAACTGTGGTTCGGGGAGGGCGGGAGTGCTGCGCAACTGGATGCTCTGGGCCAGGCGATCGGCAGGCCCGGTGGCGGAAAGCATCACTTTGATGAGCCGCAGCTGACCTCCTGCACCGAGATTGCCGAGACCATTGGAATCAAAAACAGAGCTTCTGAAAGTCTCGTTGTCACTATTGATAGTCACGTTGTCGGAGACCCTGGTGACCATGGCAACGTCCACGTAGGGAATCAGCCCAAGGGATGGAGTGAAGACCGCCACATTCGCGGCGTTGCGATCCAGGTTGAAGGTTGTGGTGAAGAAGGGCATAGACACCCGACCTGACAGCAACTGCACAACCCCCCGCAGTTCGAGACTGGGATCAAGAGCTCCATTGACGGTGAGCAGGCCCGCCGTGGTGAAGTTGTAGAACGGCAGCCTTTCAACTTTCAGATTGGGGCCGAGTGTGAGACGCAGGTCGCGAAATCCGATGAACGGCAGCTTGGGCAGTGATGACTTGATCGAACGGCTGGTTGCCGCTTCCACCTCCGCACCCCGAAGAAGCAGTGGCTCCCTGAAATCCCACTGCTCTTCAAGCAATTCATCAACGGATACATCCTTCTTGGAGACATCCTTATTTGATTTCCTGTTTCTCACCCGTGAGAGAAGGGAGCGGTTAGGCCGGATCGCGCCATTGCTGATCTGGAGAATCCCGCCGATGTCGGGTTTCACCAGCGCTCCTGTGAGCATCAGGTCAGCTCCGAGCTCAACGTCGGCATTGGGAAACTTGAGGCGGGCCTTCTCAAGCTGGATGCGCAGGGGTTCGGGTTCGGGGTAGGGGCTGAAAAGCGCCAGAGCACCACTTCCCTTCAGCTCGCCACCTTTGCCGAAACGTCCCGTGAGCGACTGCACTTCCAGCCGGTCGAAGTCGAAGAGCATCGAGCCATTGACCTTGGCAAGGCTCTGCCCCCTTGTCTTGAAGGCAACATCCTTGATCACGATGTAGCCGTTGGCCTCAGGAGCCGTGAGCGTGCCGCCGAGCAACAGGCGCAGATCAACATCACCCTTGTCCCATGACACGTTGTCGTTGGCCAGGCCGGTCAGAAACTTGAGGCCATCTCCAAGACTCACGATGCGCACATCAAGGGGGCGATCAGCCGCGAAGGGAATCCGCCCCGTGACGGTCACGGGCTCAGTGGAATTTTCTGAAACGAGAGCCAGGTCAAGGGTGAGGGCCTGATCACTCAGCAGCACCTGCCCCCGTCTCAAGGCAATCGGATTGGGGCCGACCCGAGCGTCTTCCAGGACAAGCTCGCTGCTGACCGCCGCATTGACACCGTCAAGGCGGTAGTTGCCGCTCATGCCGAGGGCTCCCATCAGTGACCTCGGCACGGGAGCCACCAGTGCCAGGAGGCTGAAAGGCAGATGGGCAAGCGAGAACTGGCCCTCGCCTCCCTGGAGGGGACCGTTAATTCTCGCGGTGAAGGGTTTCACCTGCAGGGCGTAATCAGCGTCATCTCCCTCGATCCACAGATGTCCCCGGGCGTTGAGATCGAGATTGAGACGACTGATCCGGGGACCGGTCAGATCGATCACCGCATCCAGCTGACCGCGCAGATCTTCGAGACGGAAGGGTTCACGGTCGCGGTTCTGCGAACGCGCATCCAGCAAGGCCTTCCGGGCCTTGCGCAAAGCCTGCAGTTGTCCATCCAGATTGCCGCCGAATGTGTTGACCAGCAGTGTGCCCAGATCGGTTGCAGAGCCCTGCTGCAGGGGGGCATCCTGATTGAGTTTTGTCAGGCTGAGGGCGCTGTTGCTGAGCCAGCGTGCGCTCAGCCCCCGCACCACGGCCTGACCCTTGAAAGGCCCATCAAGCTGTCCCTCGGCATCCAAGGTGATCTGACCGGTATCGGGCGGCAGCATTTCGCCCGTGACCGTGTAACGACGATCTGAGTAACGTCCGGAAAGCAGCATCTGCTGAAGCTGCAGTCCCATGACGCCAGGGCGGCTGATGCTCAGATCGCCGGTCATGGCAAGAGGTTGCAGCCCAAGAGTTCCATCACCGCTCAGGCGGCCGTAAACCCCTTCCCAGCGTTTCCTGGGAGGAAGGACCAGTTCCAGTCCATCGACGCTGAAATCACGTGCGCTCCACTCGTAGGCAGCCGGTGTTCCCCTGAACTGAAGCTCTCCGTTGCGGCGGCGCAGCATCACATCGGTTGGAAGCCAGTTCGCACCGAGGCTGGCCTCCAGTGATCCGGCTATGACCGATCCAACCGAAGCCATCGACAGCACTCCTCCTCCGCCGGATGCGCCTCGGAAGGTTCCTGTCCAGTCCTCCACCAGTCTCACAGCGCCCGCCCGCGGATGATTCACCGCAAGCAGCAGATCAGGCCGCAGTGCATCGAGCGGGCCGCTCAGCTGGCCGGAGGCTGCAATCGTTCCATCCATCTCCGTGCCCAGTAGCGGCCCCAGGCGTTTGAGGGGATAGGAGTCGAGACGCAGATCGGCCTCCAGTGGACCTGGCTTCAACCCGCCTGCAACCAGGCTGAGCGGCAACCTGCCCCGTGCGGTGAGATCAGGGCTGAGGAACTGCTCGAGCCTGAGCAGCCCGGATTTCGCAGACCAGGCGGCCTGCAGCGACCATGACTGCAGCAAAGGATTGCTTGCCTGCGCCATGGCCAGGGCGATCCGGGGCCTGAGGGGTTCACCGCTCAACTGCAGCATTCCCTCCAGCGGCGATGAGGTGCCGAGCAGAGTCGCGGCAAGCGGAAGGCGCTGCCAGGCGGGCTCAGACATCGCAAGACGCTGGGTCGCAACCTTCAGTTCAGGATGCAGACCTCCTCTGGCCTTCACATCCAGGCCAGAGCCCTTGAGCTCAAGCTCATCCAGACTGGCCGTCCAGTTCTGAAGGTCCCGCCAGTCAGCGCTCAGTTGCGCTCCCAAGCGGAGTGGTCCATCCAGAGGAATCGAGTCGGGCAGAGTCCAGAGGCCATCAAGACGCAGTTGCGGTTGCCGCCAGTCACCATCGAGCTGAAAAGCCAGATTGCGGTTCTGATTCAGTTCCTGCAGATCTCCCTTCAGATCGAAGGAACGGTTGAGACGTACGCTGCCTCCGAGGGAGGCTCGGTAGGGCCCGTAGTTCCAGCGACTGTTCATGACCCTGAGAACGTCCCCACGACAACTGATGCGCAGCTGAGGAGACTCGAGCCTGTGCTCCATTGATGGGCCGCTGAACCGGGCTCCCTGCAGAGACACTCCCCCGCCGCAGCTGGCTCGTCCCCGACTCCAGCCCAGACGCAGGTCGCCACCAAGCTGCCCCTTCATCTCAACAGGCAGCTTCGACGGCAGCAGGCCCTGATATCGGGCCAGCTGAAGCCGTTCCAGTCGGGTCGTGAGCTGAAACTCCGGGCGCACCCAGCGGCCACGTCCCTTGACGGTGATGCGTCCCTTGTCGGGAAGAACAATCTTGAGGAAGGCATCCGCCCTGTGCTCATCGAGGCGGATGCCGCTCCAGCCATCAGCAGTCAGGCTCAGTCCGGCCGGAGCGATGTTGATCCTGGCGGGGTCGCTGAAACGCACCTGCAGATCCAGGCGGGGTGGATCTCCTTGCTTTGGAAGAGGGCCAGGAACCCAGTAGGCGCCATCGTCATTGCGGCGCAGATCGACATCGGCTCCTCTGACACGCACAGTGAGAACTGGCCTGAGTCGCTGCAGGCTGGCCAGGGGATCAAGGCCGATCGTGATGCGGTTGATCTCGGCGGTCGACCGGTCCAGTGGGCCTTGGCGAACCTGTACGGGGCCCACACCCAGTCCGTGCAGACCGAGGCCGCGATAGCGGCCGATGCTGACGGGGTGGCCGAGGGGCTTTGAAATCTGCGCCTCGATACCTGGACGCACCCTCTGAAACAGCGCATCAGCCAGGCGATCGGCGACGATCCAGAGTGCAGCCCCTCCGAGCAGGGACCCGCCCAGAACAGTCAGAACGACCCTGTTGCGCCTCATGCTGGGTTGACCACCTCGCATCGATGCCCGTCAACACGCTGGAGGTCGACGCAATATAAGGACCACATTCCGAGCACACCAGCCCATGCCACTTGAGGAATTGCTCTCCACCTCCAGCATCTGGCTGGCCAGGGGCGGAATTGCGCTGTTCGGCCTGACCCTGATCGCCTTCATCGCCCGTTGGGGGATCCGTTTCCGCCTGGTGGGCGTGAGCAGTTTCACGCTGCTGTTGTCAGCCAGCTGCTGGGCTTTCGGCCTGAGCTACACGCCCAGCGTCAGCGTGGAGGGAGCGCTGCGAGCACCGGTGGTGTTTGACAATGGTGATGATCTGATCGTGGCTCAGGCCCAGGACGATTTCCCGGACGAAGCGATCAGACCGACCCTTGAACAACTGGCGGGGAACGTGCGTCCCGGTGGCCGCAGCAGTCCAGAGGTGACGGTGCGTCTGCGTCAGCTGCAGCCTGCGGGTGACGGAGCTTCCAGATCGGTGGTTCTGGGCGAAACAGTGCGCGACCTTCGAGCCGGATGAGACCCGAGGATCCATTGCGGGAGCTCCCCATGGGCCTGCGCGATGAGCAGAAGCAACTTCTCGCATCAGGCATCACCACCTGGGGGGAAGTGCAGTCTCTCGATGACTTGCAGATCAGTCGACTGGCCTCCAGCGGCAGATCGTCGGCCCGGAACCTCAAACGACTCAGAGGCATGGCGGATCTCGCCTGCAGCCTTGACCTGGCTCCCCAGGATGCGGCTCTGCTGATGCATGCCGGACTGGCCACCGTGACAGCCATTGCCGGTTCATCCCCTCAGGAGCTGGTCACCCGAACCGGACGGCTTGAAAGGCAGCTGCGAAGCGGACGTGCCCCTGTTGTGGACCTGGCTCTGGCGCGGCGGTGGATCCTGCTTGCCAGGGAGAGGCAGAACACGAACTGACCGTCGAAACCAGCCATCTCCGTCTCACCCGTTTCAAATGAGGTGAAATTCGGACAGAGGTTCCGATGCGTTTCCTCAACAACCTCAAAATCGCCTCCGTTGCCGTTGTTTCAACGTTGATCGCTGTCAGTCCTGCCAGCGAGGCTCAGTCTTCACTTCTGGAGAGTGTCAAGCGCAATCCCGGTGAAGCCAAAGCGCTCTGTCAGGAGTTCAAGTCGATCAATGCACAGGGGGAGTCAGCGCTTTCGGGACAATCCATCGCGAAGATTGCAGGCACCCGCAATCTCAACAGAACGGAAGCCGAAATCGTGGCGACCTATGTGATCGGACTCAACTGCCCGGATGTTCGCTGATGCGTCACTGACCACCCGAGACGGCGTTGAACTCGTTTCAAGGGTGTGGCGTCCGCAGGGGAATGGTCCATGGCCTGCGCTGTTGATGAGACAGCCCTATGGCAGAGCCCTCGCTTCAACAGTCACGCTTCCTCACCCCGACTGGTGGAGCAACCACGGTTTTCTTGTGGTTGTTCAGGATGTTCGCGGTCAGGGGGACTCAGGCGGAAGCTTCCGCGGGTTCAGCGTGGAAGCCCAGGACACCGCTGACACATTGACGTGGCTGAGGGAGATGCCGGAGGTCAATGGTCGTATCGGGATGTACGGCTTTTCCTATCAGGGTCTGACCCAGCTGCTTGGCCCTCCGGACTGTCCCCCTCCCGACTGCCTGGCACCGGCGATGTGCGGCCTGCATGAACGGGAGCACTGGAGCTGCGAAGGCAACGCTCACTGGTGGCATCTGGGACTGGGCTGGGGATTGCAGCTTGCTTGTCTGCAGGCCAGACGAAGGGGCGATCACGCGGCCTGGGAGGAGATGCGACGCAGCCTTGAGGACGGCAGTTATCTGAGGGAGGGCATCCGACTGCTTGAGCGCCATGACCCTGAGGGGATGACCCTGCGCTGGCTCAAGCAGACGCCTGAGCATGACAGCGAATGGATCCAACATTCCATGCCGCACCGATGGCTGCAGCAACCGATGCTGTTGCTTGGTGGATGGTGGGATCCCCATCTCCGCGGTGTGATTGATCTTGCCGAGCAGGCCAGAGCGGCTGGAGGTCGACCCGAGCTCCATATCGGGCCGGCCACTCATCTGCAGTGGTGGGAAGACAGCAGCAGGCTGCTGCTGCATTTCTTTCAGCGGCATCTGACCTCCCCTTCCAATGCAGCCACAGATGATCTGGTTGCCGGTGACATCAATGTCCGCCTGTGGGACCTGGTCAGCGAAAGCTGGTGCGGACCGAACGATCACCAACAGGATCCGAATCGGGCGGCAATCGCACCCTCAACCGGAGCCCTGGTCGATCAGCCCTGGCATCTCTGCAGTCAGGGACTTGCCTGTCTTGAGTCAGAGGAGGGACAGATTCTGTCTTCAGCACCTGACCATGCCGGCAGGGTGGTGATCGTGCATGACCCATGGCGACCTGTGCCCTCCATCGGGGGGCATCTCAGCCCGAGCGCCGGGCCCTGTGACAGAGCCTCCCTGGATCGACGCAGTGACGTGGCGGTGTTCACTGGTGAATCACTGAAGGGGGCAATCGCGCTGAGCGGTAAGCCGAAGCTGCGGATACTCGCCTGTGCCGACCAACCAGGCTTTGACCTTTGCGTGGCACTGTCGCGATTGCCCTTGGGAACGGAAGCCGTGCAGCAGCTGTCAACGGGACTGTTGCGGGTTCGCGGCCAGGAAGCCCTCAGACTCTGCGAAAGGGAGGTGGAACTTCAGTCTCTGCATGCCACCCTCAGGCCGGGTGACCGGCTGCGGCTGTCAATCGCAGGTGCCGCCTGGCCCGCCATCGGCATCAACCCCGGGGAACCTGCCGTTGCCTGCGCCGCTCCCAGCAGCGATTGCCACGTGATCAGCATCGCGTTGCACCTCGAGATGGCTCAGTTGTCGATGCTGCCTCTGCTGTCGCCCCAAGCCATGGGAACTCCGGCAGACTGACACAACCGTTCTGACGATTGCCGTGAAGTTCACCTCCTGTCTTCTGGCCGCTGCCTTGGCCACCTGCACTGTGGAGCTGATCCCGGCGGCGAGCGTCCGAGCAGACGTACGGCTTGCACAGGCCCTCGATACTCCACGAACCAATCTCACTCCAGACGAAGCCAGGGCAACAGCCAGCGAACTTCTCAAATCAATTCAGACCAGGAACGCTCAGGGGGTCTACCGGCTGCTGGCTTCCCCCCTGCAATCTGCCACCAGCACTGAAGCCATCAGCCAACGCCTGCAGAGCGCACCTTTGATCGAGTCCTTCCGGGTGGTTGCCGTCAATCCAGGGCTTGACGACACGACCGTCGAAACAATGGCCGTGACCAACAGCGGCACGCGTGAGCTGCCCCTGTTGCTGGTGCTTGATGACGACGGAAAACTGCTGGCCTGGAAATGGGTCGACACGATGCTCCCCATCGAACAGACCGCACTCAGCTTCGTGAAGGACCTGGATGCCGGTCGCTGGGTGGCTGCCCGTTACTACCTGGACCTCGACTTTCAGAAGGAGATCTCTCCGGCCGACCTCAAGCGCAAGTGGTCGAAGCTCGAGCGGGTACTCGGAGGCGTCAAGCGCATCAAGAGCGCGGTTGCAGCCTCCAGCAGCGATGAACAGCAGCTGGTGCTGATCACAATCGAATTCGGCAACATGACTGACAACCTCTTCGTTATCTTCAACCGCCAGGGTCGGATCATCAACGTCGACTTCTCCGCGGATCTGGTCTGAAATCCCTGGCAGGAAGAGAGTTTGAGCGGACTTTCCGCTTAAGCTCCCGGCCTACGAAAGCTCCGTCGTCATGACCATCGCTGTGCAGGACTGGATGGTTGAGGACGCCCAGCGACTGGCGGAGTGTCGTCACGACCATCCCTTCTCGATCCTCGGTCCACAACCGCAGGAGAACGGTGCATGGGTGATCCGTGTCTGGATGCCGGAAGCCAGAACCGTGACTCTTCTGATCGGTTCAGAGGAGATCGCCATGACATCTCCCCACCATCCCTGGATCTTCGAAGCCGGGGTCAATCACAACCCAGGCAGTGACTACCGGGTTCGCGTGAGTCGCGGAGAGATCACGCACGAACAGCATGATCCCTGGGCTTTCCGTCAGGAATGGATGGGTGAAATGGATCGCCATCTGTTCGCGGAGGGCAATCACCACCACATCTGGCGAAGGATGGGTGCCCATCACTGCGATCAGGATGGAGTCCAGGGGGTGATGTTCTGCCTGTGGGCGCCCAACGCCCGCAGCGTCAGCGTGATCGGCGACCTCAACTCATGGGATGGGCGCCAGCACCCCATGCAACAGCGCCTTGGCGGGATCTGGGAGCTGTTCGTCCCTGAGCTGGCTGAAGGAGAGCTCTACAAATACGAAATCCGTACCCAGGACGGTCACTGCTATCAGAAGGCCGATCCCTACGGCTTCCAGCACGAGGTGCGTCCAGCCACAAGCTCCCTGGTGAGCCATCTCGATGGTTTCAACTGGAGTGACAGCAGCTGGATGCAGACACGGGACAGCAGCAATGTGCTGGCCCAGCCGATCTCTGTTTATGAAATGCACCTTGGGAGCTGGATTCATGCTTCCGCGGAGGAGCCTTTCATCGAGGCCGATGGCAGCGCCCGACCTCCCGTTCCCGCAGCAGATCTGAAACCAGGCGCTCGCCTGCTCACCTACCCCGAACTGGCTGATCGGCTGATTCCCTACGTCAAGGAAAGGGGCTTCACCCACATCGAACTGATGCCGATCACCGAGCATCCTTTCGATGGCTCATGGGGCTACCAGGTCACTGGCTGGTATGCCCCAACCAGCCGATATGGAACCCCGGATGAATTCCGGGCTTTCGTGGATCGCTGCCACGCCGAGGGTATCGGCGTGATCATCGACTGGGTGCCCGGTCACTTCCCCCGCGACAGTCACGGTCTTGCCTTTTTTGATGGCTGTCACCTGTATGAGCACGCCGATCCCCGCATCGGCGAACACAAGGAATGGGGCACGCTGATCTTCAACTACAGCCGCAATGAAGTGCGCAACTTCCTTGTGGCGAATCTGGTGTTCTGGTTCGACCAGTTCCACATCGATGGCATTCGCGTTGATGCGGTGGCCTCCATGCTTTACCGCGACTACCTGCGACCGGACGGTGAGTGGCTACCGAACGAGCACGGCGGCCGTGAGAACACCGAAGCGGTGCGTTTTCTTCAGCAGGCCAATCATGTGCTCTTCCAGCATTTCCCTGGAGCACTGTCGATTGCGGAGGAATCCACCACCTGGCCGATGGTGACCCAGCCCACCGACAGTGGCGGACTCGGTTTCAACCTGAAATGGAACATGGGCTGGATGCACGACATGCTCGATTACTTCGAGCTTGATCCCTGGTTCCGGCAGTTTCATCAGAACAACATCACCTTCTCGATCTGGTACACCTACACCGAGAATTTCATGCTTGCTCTGAGCCACGATGAGGTGGTGCACGGCAAGAGCCATCT
>NYZI01000058.1 GCA_002687115.1 Cyanobium sp. ARS6 | reverse complement strand
GGCTCAGAATGCGTGCAGTTGATCAGGTCCCATGGTGCTCCAGCAGACGGTCGGGGAGGTGATGTCCGCTCCGGTGCTGACGGTGACGGCGGAGACCCTGCTTCAGGATGCAGTCAGCCTGCTCAACGACCACCACGTGAGTGGATTACCAGTGACTGACAGCCAGGGTGTCCTGATCGGCGAACTGACTGAACAGGATCTGATGGTTCGTGAGAGCGGTGTGGATGTCGGTCCCTACGTGATGCTTCTCGACAGCGTCATCTACCTGCGCAATCCCTTGAACTGGGATCGTCAGGTGCATCAGGTGCTGGGTAACAGTGTTGGTGACCTGATGCGCCGCGACAGCCACAGCTGCGACATCAGTCTTCCGCTACCCAAGGCTGCTTCGATGCTGCATGAGAAGGGAACACAACGCCTGATTGTTGTTGATGCCGAGCGTCGTCCTGTCGGGGTTCTCACCCGCGGTGATGTCGTCAGGGCACTGGCATCAGCTCAGGGCTAACGACTGGCGACCGGCTTGATTCGGATGGCGATGGGTTTGATCAGACGGAATTCGACCATGTCTCCGACGCTCAAGCCGGCAAACACTTCATCCTCTAGCTCAGGGCGGATGTCGAGCTTGTGAATTTTGCCTAGGGGGCCTCTCAGCGTGACTTTGTGATCGGTGCGCGAGAGGCGCACAACCTCGGCTGTTCCACTGGCCATGGCCACGCGAGCACCAGCAGGCACCGGTCCGAAATCCCGGCCCAACCTGCGGTCTTCACGCTGCAGAGTGAGTCGCTTCTGCTGGGAGCTGCGCAGATCCACCACCAGACCCTGCAGCATTTCAATATTCACCTGATCTCCCACCTTGAGCCCCGCTTCGGCAGGGTCGATCGCTGAGGTGATGAGCATGCTGTGGCCTCGAGCGCCCTTCACCCGCAGCAGTTTCTGGCCAGGGACCAGCCGTTCGATGGTGGCTGTGAGCTGCGCGAGCTCGAAGGCCTCAAGCAGCTCGCTTTTCAGGTTGACCTCCTGAGCTGCGAGCGGGCTGACCAGCAGTGGTTCCCCCTTGCTCCGGTAGCCCTTGAGCGCTTCACCTGTTGTGGAGCGCGCCAACTTGCGCACATTCACTGCCAGTGGCTGGATCAGTCGGAAATCGACGGTGTCTCCGACCTTGATGCGATCAAAGGGGTTTGCCTCATCTGTGATCACCACATCCAGGTTATTGATGCCACCGAGGGGCCCGAGAAGATCGATGCTGTTGTCCTGTCGATCGATGCTGACCACCCGGGCTGTTCCGGAGGCCAGGGCCACACGCATCCCCTCTTTCAACTTGCCCATGTCTTCGGGAAGAATGATGTCTTCGCGGTTGAAACTGAGGTCTTTGTTGGTGCTGGCTTCCAGCTCGACGACCAGGCCATCGAGAATGGACAGGGACACCTCGTCGCCTTTCTCCAGTGCAAGGGGCTCAAGATCGATCCCCACAGTGAGGATTTCCTTATGACCATGGGGATCGATCACCTCGATCACTTTCTCCGCAGGAAGTGCGGTGGTCACGGTGGCTCTCATCTCCGTGACCTCAAAAGCCTCCAGTTGTTCCGGTGAGAATCCGGCTTCAGCTCTCTGCACAATCCCGCAGGAAACACCGAGAACGGCAGCTGCCATCCACCTTGCGGAACGCTTTCTGAGTGCGGAATGGAACGCCTGGAAGTGAGTCACAGGTCTGAGCAGGAATGGTGAGACGGTAGCCGGACCCGATCTTGGGTCACAATGTCGCGGAATGTTGAGTCCCGAGGCATGGTTTTTCGATTCAGGCGGATGGCCCTATCTGCGGGGTTGGCTGCGCTGACTCTCGGTCTGATTCAGATGCCTGCACGGGCTGAGAAATCGATAGAAATCAGCCTCAAGGAGCGTTATCTCACCTTGTTCGACAACGGCAAGGTGCTCGAGCGTTTCCCCGTTGCGATCGGCGCTCCTGAATCCCCGACTCCAGCGGGCAGCTATGCCATCACTCGGATGGAAGATGCGCCGGTGTATCACAAGGGGGGGAAGGTGATTGCGCCAGGCCCCAAGAATCCGGTGGGCGTTCGTTACATGGCTTATTTCCAGGTCGGCTCAGGTGAATACGCAATTCACGGAACCGCCTGGCCAAACTGGGTGAAACTGCGTTCCGCAGTAAGCCTTGGATGTATTCGCATGCTCAACAAGGATGTGGTCAAGTTGTTTCAGCAGGTGGATGTAGGGACTCCTGTGGTTGTGACCAACAACTGATTCCATTGCTTTGTTCTTTGATTTTTCGCCGCTGAATGATGTCTGTTCGCAACGCCTGTTCCGTGTTCTGTTCTGCGCTGGCACTGCTCGCCAGTCCTGTATTGTCCTCTCCACAGAAGGAGATGCCTGAACAGACATTCCTCGATCAGGTTGAAGCCCCAGGCCACGTACTGGTGACGGCACGAGGCGTTGAAGCCGTCAATGCTGAGGCGCGTCGCCAGGGCCTTCGCTTCCCAGCAGTCGGCTACTGGTCTCCGGAAAACATCTGTTTCAAGACACCCGCAACGGGAGATTGCAACGGCCTCTTCCAGCGTTAGTCGTTACCGGCAGCCCTGAGAATTCAAGCGAATTCAAGCGAAATACCTCAGCACTGCATCTGGAGCTATTCGAGGCAGACTTAAAGTTCAGATTGACTGCGAAAACGAGAAATTGATCAGATTCCAACGACGTCCTGACTGCAAAATGTGTCGACGTTGGATTGTCAGTCAGGCATCACAGCTGCTCATTGTCAGAGAGTGATTGGCCAAAGCTGGTGATGTTTTGATCCTGCATTTGTTCCTTGAGATCTGCGGAATTTGATCGTGCTTGTGAACGATTCAGTGATGGGAATCGCCTTATGTTGTTATGTCAGCAAAAGTCAACTTCTCCTCTTTATTCAGGACTCCATCAATTCAGTCTGGCTTCAAGTGAATTGTTGGTTTTGATCAAAACAGCTGATTGTTATCCGATCTGAAGCGAAGCTGACCTCAGGAGGCCGGTGGTGGAAGCTCGGGTGGTGGTGGTGCCCCTACAAGGGGATCTGGCTGGTCAGTGCCTGAGTTCTGATCCTCAAAAGGTGGTGACTCCTCACCGGGTTCATTGATTGCCTGTGGTTGATCGGAGTCCTGGGAAGGGCGGGCGGAGGACTCGTCGCCGGGGACCTCTTCCGGTGACAGAACAACAGGTGGTGGCAGATCGGGGGGAAGATCGCGTTCATAGGGAGGAAGCCCCATCTCAGGGCCATCAGCATCAGCATTTCCATCTGGCCGCGGCTGTTCAAGCAACACGAGGGGATCAGCGGTGATCGGCGGTTCAGGCAATGGCGAACGATCAGGACTGCCCCTCTGTTCGTCCTGAGACGAGCCAGGCTTCAGGGGCTGGCGTTTCGGTTTCCAGATCAGTCGGGCAACGGGCTCCACCCCTTGCTCCATGACGCGGTTCAGTCCTGCAAGGGCTCTGTCAATCAGACGGTGACCGGCGGCTTCAGCACAGTCCAGTGGGCTCTGACATTCCACCTTTGATCGCAGAGTTTCCGTGAAGTTCCCAACCAAACCGCCTTGCAGGTGGAAGCGGCGTTCACTCAGCCGCAGCAGGTACGGCACGTGCACAAAACTGGTCGCGCCACCGCTGATCCAGTTGGCGTCTTCCTCTGTGAATCCTTTCACTCCCGGGATGATCAGGCGACTCTTGGAGGCATGATCTGGCATGTAAGCGGCCACGAAACCTCGGCGACGGGCAAGCTCCCTTGTCTGCTCCAGTGTGAGGCCGTCTCTGCTCATCAGCATCTCCATCCGGCCATCGCTGCGCAGTCCATAGACCATGCGGATCCTGGGCAGGTAGTAGCGGATGCGCTGGCCCATGCTGATGCTGTAGGCCCCTTTGTAGCTGTCAGGCGGTTCGTTCAGATCGTTGTAGACACTGTGCAAACCACCCACGAACATGTCGTAGATCTCAGCTCGTTCTGGAGTGAGTTCTCCGTAGCCGAAATCCACAGTTCCATCACGCTTGATGCCGACAAACGCACGTTGCCGTGATGCTGTTCGATTCCTGCCCTGCCAGACTTTCTGACCGAATTTCAGATCACCAAGTGGAACGGTGATTTCCTGGCCGCCGTCGTCGATGTGACGCTCGTACATCGGACCTGAGACATAAGCCAGAGCCGCTGAATCCTCAAAAGCGTCCTGTTCGCGGTCCCAGCCCTCGAGCAGTCCCAAACGCACTTTTCTTGGATCGAAATCGAGGGCGTAGACCTCGTCATCGGATTGATAGCGGAAGGCACCAAGTGAATCGCCACTGGCTTGCTCCTTCAGTGTTGAGAGGGCATCAGGTTGAGGAGTTGCCGGTGCCAGTGCGACAAGGGCCGCAAAGATTCCAAAGGGCGCACTGAGAATCAGCCAGCGTTTTTGCAGACGTTTCTGACGGGGACGACGGCGCCGTACGCGCTTCTTGCGTGGTGGCGCAGCAGTTCCGGTACGGGTCCGCGTCACCATTTCAGACTTGACCCTCTGAATGCCTGTGCGTTGTCGAGCCAAGGAACAATGGTGCCCTCAGCCACCAACCATTTAGGGCCACGGATACGGCAGTCATGCCCTCCCGTCAACTCTCCGAATGCAGGAATCAACATTCGCTGTTCGACAGTGTCGTAGGCGAAGCAGGGAAGCCTCAGTCGGTCCGAGCCCTGGCGCAGGGTGGTTGTGGGGTGAATATGTCCGCAGAGATTCAGTCCTGCAAGCCCGTCGCAGGGTCGTTCCGGTTCGTGGCTGAGCCAAAGGTCTCCAAGCCTGAAGGAAGGATGCTGGGGAAAAGCAGCGGCATGCAGGTGGCGGTCATGGTTGCCACCGATCAAAAGCACTTCGGCATCCAATCGCTCGTGCAGATTTCTCAGATCAGCCCGCAGGCGCTCGGTGACACCAAGTGGGCCATGGATTAGATCCCCAAGAATGATGACGCGTTGAGGACGCCACTGCTTACAGAGATTCTCCAGTCGCAGCAATGTTCCCCGGTCGTTATCACTTGGGAGCGGGATGCCGCAGGCCTGGAAAACCTCGGCCTTGCCTAGATGCAGATCCGCAACAAACAGTTCCTCACCGGCCGGTCTCCAGATGGCTTTCTGTGCCAGCAGCACCAGCTCTTCGTCCTGCCACTGCCAGCGACATTGCGTTGGATCCGTCTCAGCATGGTCTGTTGATTCGCCATCAGCCTGAGTGCAGCTGTTTTTGACGTTGATGACAGTCAACGGTGGTTTGACCAGCTGAGGTATGCACCATCTTGCTTCGAAATCGCGGAAATGTTTCAAAAGGATGTTCCCCTTCATTGGGCTCCGGTATTGGCCGCTCAGTGTTTGGGATGGCAACCTCAGAATGCTTGAGTCGATTGACTTCTGATGACACTTGCTTTGTTGCTTGCACTTCTGGGATCACTGATCGCCATGGGCGTGATCGTCAAGCGTCTTGAAAACAACGGGTGAAAGGCGTGATCAGAGTTCCAAGTGTTGGTCTGTTGCTCGCCGGTTTGATCAGCGTTGCTGTCCCAGGGGCTGCGATGGCTGAGGTTCTACGGGTTGGTGTCAGTGGCGCACCACCTTTCGTCTTGTCGAAGGGTGATCCGGCTCAGGGAATCAGCATCCAGATCTGGGAAGAAGTGGCAAGCCGTCTCAACAAGACCTATGAATTCATCCACCAGCCCAACACGGAAGCCAACATTGCAGCCGTGAAAAAAGGTGATCTGGATCTCGCCATCGGTCCGATCAGCATCACCCCCGATCGACTGGCTAATCCAGAAATTGATTTCACCCAGCCCTACTTCTACGGCCGTGAAGGATTGATGATACCGGTGAAGGCTCCGGGGCTCTGGGTCAGGTTTCAACCCTTCTTCGGCTGGGCGGCATTGTCATCTCTGGGTGGCTTGATGATTCTGCTGTTCTTGGTCGGCAATCTCATCTGGTTGGCTGAGCGCCGTCGCAACACCGAGCACTTTCCTCGCCAGTACCTGCATGGAGTCGGTAACGGGATGTGGTTTGCCCTGGTGACGTTGACAACGGTCGGCTACGGAGATCGATCTCCCGTCACCAGAACCGGTCGCACCATCACAGGAGTCTGGATGCTGATGTCGCTGCTGGCGCTGTCATCGATCACGGCAGGTCTGGCTTCAGCTTTCACCGTGTCGTTGTCGAATCTTCAGCCCACAGCAATCAAGGATCGTTCCGATCTGCGCGGTAAGGCTGTCTCAGTGGTGGCCGGGACCATCAGTGAAAAATGGGCAAGGATGTATGGCGCAAGTGCCATTGAATCTGCAGACCTTGATGCTGCCATTGATCTTTTGGCCAAGGGAAAGGTTGCGGCGGTGCTGTTCGATGAGGCTCCGCTTCGTTACTACCTGCAGCAGAACCCCGAAGCACCTTTCAAGATGGCGCCTTTCGCACTGGCGAATCAGACCTACGGATTTGTGATTCCGGTCAGCAGTGATTTGCGCACACCGATTGATGTGGTGCTTTTGCAAATGCAGCGAAGCGGAGAGGTCAAGTCGATCACTGATCGTCTGTTGCAGTGATGGCCAGCTTTCGCGCATCAGGAGATTCATCTGAGAGTTCCATGCCGGCGTAAACCGTCTTCAATCAGAAAGTTGGCAAGGCTGCTGCAGCTGCGTCCCTCTGCAAGTGCATGTTGCTTGAGGCGGCCCATGACACCAACGGCCAGCGTGACATTGAGCCGCTCTGAGTCCGCGGCTTCGGCGACCTGGGCCACTGTGAGGGAGGTTGTTTCGCTCTGGAGCTGCTCCTGCAGTTCTTCCAGCAGGCCCTTGAGAAATGACACGATTGCGTGTTGCTGACGTAACAAAAACGTACCGCCGGGCAGCTCTGTGGTGTGGCGTAATCTGGCCCGGTTTCTAGATCTGACTGGATGGAGACCCTGCCCCTTGAGTTGAAACCCGGTCAGGATCTCCATCTCTCTCTGTCTGAGCTGGCTGTGAATCAACAGCTCAGTGGATTTGTGCTCGGAGTGGTCGGCAATCTTTCTCAGGCCACTTTCCGTTGTCCGGGTCAGAGTCAGCCCACCCAGATGAGTGGTGAACTTGAGGTCATCACGCTGAACGGAACCTTCTCACCCTCCGGCGTTCATCTTCACCTCAGCCTTTCAGATGGTGCCTGTCAGGTCTGGGGAGGGCATCTTGAACCGGGAACGGTAGTGCTCAAGGGAGCACAGCTGCTTCTCGGTCTGAGCGGTCTGCCTCCTGCTCAGGACAGCCAGAACCCTGTTCATGATCCCAGTCAGTCCAGTGCGCGAGTGGAGCTGGCAGTGCTCCCCGGTTGTCCATGGAGTCTCAGGGCCAGGCAGCTGCTGGAGAGGCTGGCGATTCCCCATCGCCTGGAGACCATCGAAAGCGACGATCGTTTCGAGGCTTTCCGGCAACGCAGCGGTATGAACACATTTCCCCAGATTTTCATTGATGGAGAAGTTCTGGGGGGATATGACGAACTCGCTGAGATCTCCCTGCAACCATCGTTCAGGGCGTTGGCTCAACAGCTGTAAAGCGATATTTCCCAACCCTCCTGATCGAAACAGGCCAGTTTCCTGAGGTGTCATCGCGGTCCACCTTCAGTGGGAACCAGGCAATTCCGGGAGTTCAATGCACAACTGTTCCACTTCATGCCGCAGCCCATTGATGTGGTCCAAGGGGGCCAGTTCGCGGCGGCCAGGAGGCCAGAGTTGATCGCTGTCGAGGTCGCAAGCCAGGGCCTCTTCCTCAAGGGCCTCGATCAGTTCAGCGAGCTGAGCCCGCGCTTCCAGCCATTTTGTGATGCTCAAGGTGTGAAGGTGGGGTGGGGCATTCAGGTGAGGTGAAAACTAGCCAGCTTCACGGCGCTGAACAGGCTTGCAACAAAGTGTTGAACCAGTTCAGTTTCGATTTCCCTGTGATCCAGCTTTGAGCCGATAGTTCTTGCAGGATTGAAACGAATGAAACTCGCTGCAGAAAACAATTCAGAGGAATTTCGCTATCGATCTCCTGGCTTTTATGTTGCTTCAGCAGCGGTTATGTCTACATAACGGATGAATCATCTTCTCTCCACAGTTCCATAACTGTTCATTTTGTGGATGATTGATTGAAAACTGTTCTGCATCAGTTGCGCGCTGATCCTCTGCTGTCTCTGCGACTTCGACCGCTTGGCTTGAGGATCCGGATTTTGATGGAGATCCGCGGATCAGCAGTGAAGTCACTGCTATGAACCATTGGTGTACGACTCCTTGACCGAGGAGCGCTTGGGAACCCGCGGTGTCTGAGACGATTCAACCCGATCTCTGGTCTGAAAAACCCTGGTGGTGTCAGCCCTGGACGATCATTCTCACCGGAGTTCTCGCCATCTCAGGCAGTTGGCTGGTGCTGCATCGCTTCTGGGTCACCATCCCAGTAACTCTGCTCGTTCTGGCCTGGTGGATCTTGTTCCTTGTGATCGCGCCTGCCGCCTACAGAAATCAGCCGCGTTGAGCAGTTCTGAACCGCTGTTTCTCCTCCATCAATTCAGTTTCCAGCTGCTCAATCAGCTTGGTGACAAGAGCCTGAAACTCCGGCTGGCAGCCACGGAAGGCCGCCTTGTGCCGAATCGGTTCGTTGCGCATGCGCAGATCGGTCAGCATCAACTGAAGGGCGTCGATTCTGGCGTTGCTGTTCAAGGCTTCAGCCTGCGGGCGTGGCGAGGTTATGACAGCGCCTCCCCGATCAACTAGAAGCGCAAAGTGGTTTTTACAAGAGCTCCGAACTGGCTCAGCCGCTGGTCTTCCGGGGTGTCAGCCCCAAGTGGTCTGCTCAGAAAGAACACTGCAGGTGTGACAGTGATTGCGTCCGTCACCGGCAGCATCGTCCACCACTCCATCACGTAGCCAGCATCATCGGGGCTTGTTCCGCTAACCAGAGCTGTTGCGAAGATCGGCTGACCGACGGCTGCTCCCATGGCTGTTCCCGTGTTGAACAGGTCACTCCACTGAATTGCCACAGTCCATGACTGGGAAATGGCGACGAGTCCCTGGCGATCGACTTCTTTGCGGTAGCGCGTGCTGTTCCATCCCCAGCCAAGGCTCACCGAGGGAAGCCAGCCCGCTTCAGAGGGTTGCCAGTAACCGCTGAGCGCGGTGCTTGTGGTGATCCCAGGTTGCTCGAAGCTGCGCAGGGTGAAGGGACTGGCGTAATCAATGATCCCGAAACCATTCTCGATGGCCACCACTGCCGCCACCACTCCCCAGTTCTGCCTGGCATAGCCGAGCTGCAAAGTGCTGCTGCTGCCGGACTCCTCACCAATCAGCCCGGAACCACCTGAGCCTTCATTGCCTCTGCCGGCGATGTAATTCGCACTCGCACTGAAGGACCCTTGTTCCCAGATCACGCCGCCACCAGCTCCAAGATTGCTGCTGTAAGCACCTGAAGCACCGGCCTGAGTGAACAGATCCAGAACGGTGTCCTCTGGATAAAGGCTTGGTCGCATCCCGAGCATCACGGTCTGGTTCACGCGGCTGCCCAGCGTGATGGTCCAGTTCTTGCCGAGAGGAAACTGGTACCAGGCCCGGTTCACGCCGATAAGGTCGGGAGAGCGGCTTTGCTGGAAGGCCACTTCAAGCTCGGAGAGTTTGCTTGGTCCGCCCCCTCCGAAGCTGTCTGCGCTTGTGTCGAGATTGCCTCCCCGCAACCTGATGTTGAGCAGGTCCTTGCCGGTGAAGCTTGTACGCAGAGTCAATTTCTGGTCATACCCGGATTGCAGCGCTCCGTAGCTGCTGCGGATAGAGCTCAGGAGATCCGCATCGCTTCCGGAAAAGAGGTTGCCGCCGAGAATGAACGAGCTGACTCCCCGCAGCTTCGTGGTCGGCGAAAAACCGAGGTTCTCCAGCTCAGTGGTGCGTTGCTCGACGCGCTCGATCTGGAGGTTGAGCGCGCTCAGTTCAGATTGAATCTCGCTCAGCAGTCGCCAGAGCAGATCGGTCATCGTGACCGTGTTCTCCAGGCATTGGTGGAGAACATCTGCGGCTTGATAGCGATCCTGCAGAGGTTGTGTTGATGCGCAATCCGCTTTTCGAAACAGTTCTCGCAACTTGGGGGAAACTGTTGTCGACGCCGGCTCGAGATGTTGCGTTTGGGGGGAAACCGAGAAGGTCTGAGTCGAACACAGCACTGCAGCCATTGCCGTGCCTATCAGGCGCTGTGAATGGAGGCGGTTCACAATTCAGGCGGTGACGCTGTCGAGAAGCCAGATGCAGAGAAGACCGATGAAAAAGGCCACATTGACAACTCCTGAATCGTCTTCCCCTCTTGCATGAGCTTCCTTCATCACCTCCTCCACAACCAGGTAGATCAGAGCTGCAGTGCCGAAGGCGAGTGTGCCGGTCAGTGCAGGTCCCTGCAACCCGTTGGTGATCACAAGACTGACGCTCAGACCGATCACATAGGTGACGGCCATCAGTGCACCTGACACCCTGCTTCGCCAGCGACCCGCTCCACGTCCAAGCAACGTTCCGAGTCCGAGGGTTGCCAATCCCATCTCAAGGGCAACGGCCACAGGAATCACCCACTGCTGTTCTGCGGCTTTGCTGCTGATGCCCACCACAAGCCCGTCGATCAGGCTGTCAATGAGAAAGGGCAACATCAGCAGCAGCATCGGACGAGGCCGGCTCTGTTCAGAGTTGTCGTCGGGATCTTCCAGAACCGCATTGATCACCAGCAGCAGGGAGAAGCCGAGACAGAAACCAATGGCGAGAGCCAATGGGTGGCCGCTGTCGCTGGCAGCCGGCATCAGGTCGGCTGCTGCAATGCCAAGAACCAGACCACCCACGAGATGGGCAACAACTGCTCGAAAGCGTTTGCCAGGTTTGAACCGGCTGCCCAGCAGACCGCCCAACACCATGCTGATGGCCGGGAGGATCAGAAGCACTTCACGCTCGGGTGTACAACATCCATCCGCTTCATCCTGGCAAGACCTGCCTGAAGCCACCAGACTGCACCACGGTCAGCGGTGTGTCGAACAGTTCTGAAAGCTTTGGCCCTGTCAGTGTTGATTCAGCTGAGCCATCCAGGCTGATCAGGCAGTTCTGCAGTCCGACGACTCTCTTGATCTCCGGGATGATGACATCAACCTGGTGTGTCACCAGCACAAGGGTTGTGCCTTGCTGGCACAGATTTCGCAGGGTTCTCAGCAACGTGTGCCTTGCGCGCAGGTCCAACGCATTGGTGGGTTCATCAAGCACAAGCACCTCCGGTGCATGCACCAGAGCTCTGGCAATCAGCAGACGTCGGCGCTGGCCCTCGGACAGCTGGCCGTATTTCTCGTCAGCCAGACCATCAAGATCCATGGAACGGAGAACGTCTTCTGAGCGTGATCGCTGTTGCTCCGAAGGCGTTCGGTCCCTGCCAAGCCTGATGGCGCCGAAGAACGCTGCCAGCAACAGCTCCCGCCCTGTGAGCGAAGCCGGGATGCGTTGTTCCAGCTCGGTGCTCACGACCCCGAGACGTTGGCGAAGTGCCCAGAGGTTCACTGTCTCCGATCCAAACAGGCGCCAGTACGACCCCGGCTTCACCACTGGGTAAAGAGTGCGGCTGATCAACTTCACGAGTGTGGTCTTGCCTGCACCGTTGGGACCGAGGACGGCAGTCGACTCACCTTTGAGAAGACGTAGTGAAAGATCCTTCACGACGCGATGACCATCGATCCAGGCTTCGATGGCCTGACAATCCAGCCAGGCTGAACCGGAGTTTCTGTTCTGATCTAGACCCATCGCTTGATTGCGTGTCGATGACCAAAGCAAGACCTAGACGGCCACTGAGCTTCAGCGCACATTGAGTTGATCAACAGCAATGGCTTTCCAACTGTATTGACCAATGGGTCGATCATTCGTTGTTTGAGCCGCTTCGTTCAGTGATTCGCAATTTGCTGAGTACCCTTGTTGATCTACTTTTTATCAATAAATAAAATAGCTCAATGCTTTCTTGATCACTTGTTATTCGGTTTGCGGATTCAGCTTTTTATATGCTCTATATGTTTCTACTGTTAATTTGAGTATTGATCAGCAAACTGTTTCCAGGAAAGGCACACAATGCATTTGCTGCTGGTTTTTTATAGAAGCAAGGATTGTGCCAGCAGCAAATCCAGATGTGCTCCCCGTTTTAGGGAGAAGCCCCAATGGTCTTCATTGAGTCAGCGGCTGGTAGCCAGAATCATCTCAGCGGATGAGGTAAGACCTGTTTGAAAGCCTTTGGAACTTTCGACTAAAGACAAGAGGCCCGAATCCAAATTCAATGAATCCATGCCAATACGCTGGGATCCGTCTTTATCTTCTATTCCAATTAACGAAAGCTCAAAATTGTTGAATTCGTCAACTGATCTGTCACCATCTTTTTCTTCAGACTCGGCAATCAATGATACTAAATAAGTTTCAGCAAGATTTGAATCGCCTGGCTCTAACTCACTGTAAAGACGAGCGATGAGCTGACCAGCCCCCTTGATGTCAAATTCAAATCGTAGTTGATCAAGGCCAACTCTATTAAGATCGAAACTAATTAATGCGTCAGGAAGAACGTCAAACCTCTACAAATAGGGCATCAAGGCATCTGCACTGAGGTTTTCCAAGGATGTTTCCGGCTCTTCTGGTAACTCCGCATCTTGGAAAATTTTGGAAAACTGCTGGAAAGACCAGGTTGAATCAGCCAGATAATTTGCAGCTTCTTCAAGTGCCAATCCCAGAATCTGAGCCTGCTCCTCATCCTGTTCCCCCGCACCTGAGGTCAAGATCATGTTCTTTGTAGCGCTGACACCTGATGCCAATGATTTGCTGTTTTCAACCAAAGAAATAATTTCAGAATCTAAATTAAATGATCCAATGGCTCGAGAGATTGATCCATCTTGATCATCAAGTCCGATGAAAGCGAGTTAAAAGTTGTCTATATTTTGAAAGTCAAAATCATCGCTCTCTCAGGAACTTTTCTCTCCTGGTTCTGCAACTAATGACACCAAAAAGGTTTCCGATACAGTTGTCTCTCCTGGCCGGCTGAATGTGTTGTAGAGACGTGCAATCAGTTGGCCAGAACCCAGGTCTTCAAATTCAAATCGAAACTGATCTTGACCCAGATCATTTGATTCATACCCTGTCAATCCTTCGCCAAAGGGTGTGAACTGCACGACATAGGGCATCAGAGAGTCCAGGACTTGGCTGTCCAATGACACCGACGGCTCACCGGGTACGACGGGAGCATGGAACGCATTCGCAAATTTCCTCACAGACCAGCTTTTAGAGGCAAGTACAGATGCGGCACGCTGTAAAGCCAGGATTAGTGCCTCAGTATTGCTCGCCTGTGCTTGTAGAGGGAGAGACACGCAAGACATCGATTAAAATCCTGTTTTTATTTGCTTAATCACACATATTTCCTAGTTCAACGGAATGCTTGATAAATTTCATATTCCATTGGCTTGTGAACTGTGAGATAGGGTATTTGATTGTCTTGTCACTCAACGACTCGCTGAGTCAAGCGCTATTTAAGTTGATAGAGCTTTCGCTTTTTTTATACTATCTAACAGTGTTGATCTTGTTTATTCGAACGTATCTGGCTGAAAGATTATAATGATCAGAGAAATTTTTTAGTTGGTCATCCAAGGAAAATATCAGCACAGGCTTGTTGCAGTTGCGATTTGTCTAAATGGTCAGATCGTTGACATGTGCCATCGATCTTTTTGCGGCCACGTCAAGGGCATAATTTTTTTAAAGTTAGAATAATCTTGATCGAAAGACTGTGAAATAAGTGTGTCTGTTAAAGCGATGGAAAGCATTAGTGATGGCCGAAGAGTTTCTTGGCTTGTTTGTCGTGACTGGATTCCAAGCGTATAATGAAATGTTTGAGTGGCTGTTGGCGTTAAGGTTGATCTTGCTGGATCCATGAGTACTTCAATTCGCTGATATGGCTTTTAAGGTAAGGAGTGACTCGTTGATTTTCAGCGAGGTTTTTTGAGTTTCATTCAGATTGGAGCCTCAAAATATGTGGTATCACCTCACTAATTCACGAGGAAGATCAATTATGCTTGCTCGATAATATGGCCAACTCGCTCAAATACGTCAGGCGCTATGACCTTCATGGGTGTTTGGCGCGAGTTGTTGAAGATTTTTTGCGTTCTGAGCGCAGCGCACCTTGCTTTGTTTGTTCAGCCGGTGCCTGATGCTTCAGCTTTGTTTCATTGAATCGACCCTTCTGGATCTTCGGGGTGGGTTTGAACTGTTTTTCCTCTGACGGCTAGTCCAGTGTCTCCTGTTCATGAGTTGTCTGATGACCCCGAGCTCCGGCCAGGGCATGCTTAGGGAATGATGGGTTACTACAGATCATGGAGGCTGCCGCCTCGTCGAGGGACATCCGTAACCTGCAGTCTGTCGAAATGAACTATATTTTCGATCCCTGAGGACACACAATGATTCCGGAACCACATGAGCTCTTCGACATTGACAGGGGATCAGACAAGCTTTTTATGATCGGTACTGCGTGGATTGTGCTGTTTCTGTTTCTGTTATAAGTGCAAAACTGATTGTTTGATTTTAGAGATGCTGTCGGTTCTGGAGTGAAAGTTTCAATGCCAGCAATTAACTGACTGCTTTAGAGAAAAGATCAGCTGCAATTTTTTAGACATTCATAATATTCTTGCTCCTTTCTGGGTGTCTATCGTTGTTATCTGCTCAACTGATTTGTGTTTGGGTTCGGGAGCTGCAACGTTCAGTGTCTTGTGGTCAATCTTGGGCGTTTCAATTTCTATGTAGCAACACTCATTGCTAGGTAAGGCTAATGAGTTATGTGTGATTCACTGAAATTTGAGTCCTAGTTTTTTCATAACAGCATTTAAGTTGGTGCGAAGTGACCTGTTTTCATCGCGAAGTTTGGAAATCTCCCCCTCTTGAGACGAAGTCTGCTCTTCAAGATGTTTGATTTGCTTACGCAGCAGAGCTACCAATTCTGCGGTTGCCTCAGCTCCCGGTGCTGATTCAGCATTGTTTTGATTTGGCTGCTGTTTCAGCAGTGCTTCAAGTTTGGCTTTGAGCTCCTCGATCTGCTGGTCACGACTCTTGAGGTCACTCCTTAAAGCAGCCATGTCGGTGTTGACCTGGCTGCGGTATTCAAAGATTTCATCGCTGCTCGCATTCGTTGTGTTGTTCTTGTCTGCTGTTGTGTTTCTCTTGCCAGGGGGGAAGGAGAAACCCAACCGGCCGGCGATGGAGGCGGTGGAGCCATATTCGTAATCCACCGATGGGGTGTACGACAGTGCACCG
>NYZI01000057.1 GCA_002687115.1 Cyanobium sp. ARS6 | reverse complement strand
CACCGGTGCAGCAGCGAGGACGTGAAGCCCTCCAGCGTCTTGGCTTGCCCACCCGTAAACAGGAAGCCTGGAGACTCACCGATCTCAAACGACTTGGGGCGGTTCATGACCTGCCGCTCATTGGCGCTGATGCGCGCACTGATCTGCCGGAGCCGCCACAGGGCGGGCTTCGCTTGCTGCTCGGTGATGAAGAACAGAATCCCTTGGAGGGGGTGACACTCCCCAGCGGCATCAAAGCCCTGCACAGGGATGAGATCGAGAGTCTCCTCGGTCGTGCAACAGATCACTGCGGATGCTCTGAAGACTGGACGGTGGAGCTCAACAAGTCCTCCAGCCGACACATCCTGGCGCTGCAGATCAGTGGCAAGGTTCCTCCGCTGGAACTCGTGATTGATGCCCGTGGCTCTGGCTTGATGGCGACACGTGTGCTGCTGATTCTTGATGAGAATGCCGAACTTGAGCTGCTTGAAGTCTTTCGAGCAGAGAGCGGCGTTGCCCATAGCCATCTCTGCGAAGTTCTGCTCGCTGAAGAATCACATCTTCAACATGGTTTGCTCTCGATTGGTGATGGCTCCAGCTCAATTCTGACAACACTTGCCATACAGCAGGAGCCGCGAAGCCACTATGCATTGTCTTCTTTTGTACAGGGTTCGATTTTTGCTCGAATTGAACCGAAAATCGTGCAACTGAGAGGCCAGGCATTCACATCACTGATGGGATTGGCTGTTGCGACCGATGAACAGCAGATCGGAGTGCACTCCTCCATGCGATTTGACGGGCCCGAGGGCGAACTTGATCAGTTGCAAAAAAGCCTGGTTTCAGGGAGATCACACACGATTTTCAATGGCTCAATACAAGTACCCAAGGAAGCGCAACAAACCAATGCCGCTCAATTGAGTCGTAATCTGATGCTGTCGAGTCGAGCACGCGTTGATACAAAACCGGAGCTTGAAATCATCGCTGATGATGTGAAATGCGCACACGGAGCCACAGTCAGCCAGCTGCAGGAAGATGAACTCTTTTATCTCCGCAGTCGCGGAATCACCGAAGTGGAAGCAACAGCATTATTGCTCAATGGTTATTGCCAGGAGGTGATTGATCACTTACCCGCAGGAGCTGAACGATGGCAGCTTTCCGAACGCATCCACAACGTGTTGATCACATCCGGTTGAGGCTGAGGAACTCAGGCCAGAATGCCGCCATGTCTGAAACCACCCCGTGAGACTTCCATCACTCCTTTTGGGGTTCGCCTTGATGCTGCCCGCAGGGGTTGAGGCCAAGATCAAAAAGGTTCCATTCCCGACCAGGGATGAACTGCGTTCACTCCAGCTGCTGGCTTACAGCTGCTCACGTGCGAACGATCAGGACAGCTGCCGGAAGACTCGCACGCTTGCGGATCCACTTATGGATCACCCCAGACTTTCGGCGGCATGCAAGGACACCGTCTGGGAACTTGTACAGGCCTCACAGGTGGTCACCACCAACAGCTTTCAGCGTCGTGACAGCATCGACCGGCCTGCACGCCGACTCACGTTGGTCTGCACGGAGCCTGAAAAACCCAAGCAGGAAGCACCCTCACCGACACAAACCTGACCCCTCAACGGTTTAATTCCATTCGAGGTTCGAGCGTTGACAACAAACAGCAACGTCAGTTCACTCCCGACTTCGAGCCAAATCTGACTTGAATCAGCAGATCGAAGCGAAGCTCACAGGTTCTTTGTTGACAATCACCCTGAACGAGTTTTTTGGCTGAACACGATGGTTGCAAGGGGTACCTGAAAAGTCACGAACACGGTTCTTTGCGGCTCAAAGAGAGCATCAGCGATCAGATGGTTAGTACCCAAACTGCTTCAGAGACCATGGTGTCGTCGAGGTAGCTGCGACAAGTGGTCGCGCCGACAACCCTGAGAAGCATCTGACATGTAAGGGTTCTATGTATCTGCTCCCGTCAGGGATGACCGCCTCCCCCTCGGCCGAACCCGCTCAGATCGTTGTGCGGCTCGAAGCCCCCTTCACCGACCAGAAGCCGGGCACCTCCGGATTGCGCAAGAGCAGCCGGCAATTCGAGCAACCGCACTACCTCGAAAGCTTTGTTGAGGCAGTGTTTCGCACCCTTCCAGGTGTTCAGGGAGGCACATTGGTGCTCGGAGGCGATGGCCGTTACGGCAATCTGCGCGCCATCAATGTGATTCTGCGCATGGGTGCAGCCCATGGCCTGAACAAGGTGATCCTCACTACCAATGGCATTCTCTCCACACCGGCCGCGTCCAACCTGATCCGCAAACGCAACGCCATTGGCGGAATCATTCTTTCAGCCAGCCACAATCCAGGCGGACCCGATGGTGATTTCGGAGTGAAGGTGAATGGCTCTAATGGAGGCCCCACACCAGGCTCCTTCACCGATGCGGTTTTCGAGTGCACCAAGTCCCTGGAGCAGTACTCCACGGTTGAAGCCCCCGAGCTGACTCTCGTAACTCCAGGAACACACAACATCGGAGGTCTGGAGGTTGAAATTATCGACGGTGTCGATGACTTTGTGGCATTGATGCAGCAACTGTTCGATTTCGATCAGATCAGTGCTCTCCTGCGCAGCGATTTTCCACTGGCCTTTGACGCCATGCACGCCGTCACGGGGCCTTATGCCAAACGTGTTTTCGAAGATCTGCTGGGAGCAGCAGCAGGAAGCGTACGCAATGGAATTCCACTCGAGGATTTCGGCGGCGGACATCCGGATCCCAACCTCACGTACGCACATGAATTGGCCGATCTTCTCCTCAAGGGAGACGACTACCGCTTCGGTGCAGCCTGTGACGGCGACGGCGACCGCAACATGATCCTCGGCAACCGTTGTTTTGTGAATCCGAGCGACAGCCTTGCCGTGCTGACCGCCAACGCCACGCTTGTACCGGCCTACGCCTCAGGCCTTACAGGCGTGGCGCGCTCCATGCCGACCAGCTCCGCCGTTGACGTTGTCGCGAAGACGCTGGGTATTGAATGCTTCGAGACGCCAACCGGCTGGAAATTCTTTGGAAATCTCCTGGATGCCGGACGCATCACACTCTGCGGCGAAGAAAGTTTCGGCACCGGCAGCAACCACGTGCGTGAAAAAGACGGCCTGTGGGCCGTGCTGTTCTGGTTGCAGATCCTCGCGGCACGGCGTTGCAGCGTGGCGGACATCATGAGCAGCCACTGGCAGCGCTTTGGGCGGCACTACTACTCACGTCATGACTACGAGGCAGTGCCCAGCGACGCCGCCCATGGCTTGTATGACCGTCTCGAAGGCCTATTGCCTGGTCTGGTCGGCCAATCCTTCGCCAGTCGCAACATCACTGGAGCCGACAATTTCAGTTACACCGACCCTGTGGATCAGTCGGTCACCAAGGGCCAGGGCTTACGCATCCTTTTGGAGGACGGCAGCCGGATTGTTGTACGCCTCTCTGGCACCGGCACCAAGGGGGCGACCATCCGGGTCTATCTGGAGAGCTATGTCCCGAGCACCGGTGATCTCCATCAGGATCCCCAGATCGCTTTGGCAGAGATGATCAGCAGCATCAACTCACTGGCGGAGATTCAGCAGCGGACAGGAATGGACCGCCCCACCGTGATCACCTGAGCGTCAGCGACGCCGCTGCTGACGCCCAGTTGTCTTTTGAGAGCGATACTCCTGCTCAGGCGCACTCTCCTGGAGCTGACGGATGCTCTCGACCGATGAGCCAAACAGCATCGCGGAGGCGATCACGACGCCTCGCAGATAAATCAATCTGGTGCGAGGAATCTCCGCCGGTGTATTGCGAACGAATGTGCCAAGAAAAATCGTGAGGATGATGCCGATGCAGGCACCGATGAGAGCAGCCCAGAGAACTTTGAAACCGTTGAATCCACTTGGTGCATACTTCATGAGCTGATCAGTGGAGAGCCGTCATCAGCGCTTGACGGGGATCCCTCAGATGCACCACCCGCCTGCCCAAGCAGAGACTTGAGAACGACATAAAACACCGGGATAACAATGAGCGACAGAACGGTGGCAATCAACAGACCACCGAACACAACAGCTCCGAGAGACGTCTGACTGCGAGCGCCTGCACCGCTGGCGAAAACCAGCGGCATGAAACCAAAGAGCGAGG
Source organism: Cyanobium sp. ARS6 (assembly GCA_002687115.1). GTDB lineage: Bacteria > Cyanobacteriota > Cyanobacteriia > PCC-6307 > Cyanobiaceae > Synechococcus_C. The sequence goes on along the minus strand of NYZI01000057.1, from coordinate 2,424 downwards.
AAATCGCCGTCATCAAGATCGGCCTGAGGCGGGAACCTGCTGCAAAACGTGCAGCCTCCAGTGCATTCGCACCAGCCTGCATCCGCTGGTTAGCCATATCCACAATCAGGATTCCATTACCAGCCGCCAGGCCGATCAACATCACCAGACCCACCTGTGCGTAGACATTGAGCACCTCACCCCGCAAGGCCAGGAAGGCGAGTGCGCCGAGCATGGCTGTCGGTACCGTCATCAGAATGATCAGCGGATCGGAATAACTTTCGTATTGCGCCGACAGCACCAGATACACCGCGAGGATGCCGAGCGCAAAGATCACCACTGCCAGGGCACCGGCCTTCACTTCCTCACGGGAAATTCCAGTCCAGTCGAAACTGAGGCCCTGCGGACTGAAGGTCTCAAAGATGCCCTTCATTGCCGTGATCGCCTGACCAGAGCTCTTTCCGGCCGCAGGTGCTCCTTCGATTTTGATGGCCCTGTAGAGATTGAAGTGAGGTACCACCGTGGGGCCGAGTGTTTCACGCACGCTGAAAAACTCCGCGAGCGAAATCAGATCACCGTTGGAGCTTTTGACGTAAAGAGCTGAAAGGCGCTCGGGGGTCGCACGGCTCTCAGCATCAGCCTGCACATAAACCCGACGCACCTTGCCCTCCTGGAAGGTGTCGTTCACGTAGAGGCCGCCGAAGTTGATGCTGAAGGTCTTCATCGCAGCTCCGAAGTCAACGTCAACGGCGGCCATGCGATCACGATCCACCTGAATCTCGATCTGTGGCGATTCAGGAGCGAACAGCGTGTAGACACGATTGAGATCAGGGTCTGCGTTACCCGCCTGGATCAGGCGCCCTGCCGTGCTGTAAAAATCAGCCAGGCTGTAGGCCCCACCACTCTGATCGAGAAGCTGAAACTCGAATCCACCTCCGGTGCCATAACCAGGAATGGCCGGAGGTTCAACGACGAACACCCTGGCACCATCCACCGACCGGGCCAGCTTTTGATTGAGCCTTCCGACGATCGCCCCCACGGTCTGGTCCCGCTGCTTTCGCTCAGACCAATTGCTGGTGCCGAAGAAGAACAGGCCCTTGTTGGGACTGTTGCCATCCAGGCTTGCACCGCTGAACACGGACGCCGCAGTGATGTTCTTTTCCGTGCGCAGTACGGCAGCCACCTGCTGGTTAATCGCTTCAGTGACCTGTGTGGAGACGCCCTCCGGCGCCTGCACCACGCCAATCGCATAACCCTGATCTTCAATCGGCACAAACCCACCGGGAATGGCCCGGAAGGCAACGGCCGTGAGCAGGATGCCGATGCCGAGGATGCTCATCACCAGTCGACGTCGACCGAGAGCCCACTCCAAAGCGGCGGCGTAGCGGCTCTCCATCACGGCATACCCGCTATTGAATTGGGAGAAAATGATTGGCGTGAACCAACCCAGAGTCAGTCCCAGAGCTGGATAGAGCATCACGGGGATGACCCGACTGACTCCAACAAGAATCAAGCCGGTAATGGCTCCACCGATGGTGAAGGGCAGTGTGACCGGTCGATCGATCAGGCGGCCAAGCAGCAGACCAATCAAGGCACCAACAGCCATTGGGATCATCACCAGAGGCGCCCCAGCACCAACCACCAGCAACCCATACACAAAACCGATCACCATGCCTGCGATGGCATAGCTCCGACGTCCGGGATCCTTTGATTCACGCGCCAGCAGCAGTGCTGACAACATCGGCGAGAAGGTAAGAGCGTTGAAAGTGGAAATGGCGATCGAGAAGATCACCGTGGCCGCGAACTGTTTGTAGATCGTTCCTGTCGCACCAGGGAAAAACAGAACTGGCAGGAACACTGCGAACTTCACCAGCGAGGTGGCGATGATCGCTGAGAACAGCTCATCCATGGTGGCTTTCGCTGCCTCCAGGGCCGTCATCCCCTCCACTTTTTTGGTGGAAGTGTCCTCGATCACGGTGATCGCATCGTCGACCACGAGACCCGTGGCCAGCACCAGACCGAACAGCGTCAGCTGATTCAGGGAAAAGCCGAAGCCAAGGACCAAGCCAAAGGTGCCGATCAATGCCACAGGGATCGCGATCCCCGGAACAAGCGTGGCCTTCCAGTTCTGAAGAAACAGAAAAAGAATCAGAACCACAAGCACCACCGCGTCCCGCAGAGAATTCACCACGCCCTGGATGGAAGCGCTGATGAAGTCGGTGTTGTCGTAGATCTTCTCCATCTTCATGCCCACAGGCATAGTCGTCTCAAAGTCCGCCAACACCTGCTTCACGCCGTCGGAGACCTCAAGAGCATTACTGCCCGAGAGCTGATAAACAGCCAAACCAACAGACGGAACACCCTGAAGATCGGTCGCGCTGACGGCATAGGACTCACCACCAAGTTGGACGCTGCCCACATCTCGGAGGCGCACCAACCCTCCCT
>NYZI01000056.1 GCA_002687115.1 Cyanobium sp. ARS6 | reverse complement strand
CCCACCCCGGTGCCCGAAACAGTGCTCAAGGCCATGGGCCGCCACCCGATTGGCCATCGCAGCGGCGAATTCCAGGCCGTGGTGGAACGCACCAATGCACAGCTGCGCTGGTTGCATCAAACCAGCAGCGATGTGCTCGTCATCACCGGTAGCGGCACCGCCGCCATGGAGGCGGGCATCATCAACACACTCAGCCGTGGAGACAAGGTGCTCTGTGGTGACAACGGCAAGTTCGGCGAACGCTGGGTAAAAGTGGCGCGGGCCTACGGGCTGGATGTGGAGGTCATCAAAGCCGAGTGGGGGCAACCGCTCAATCCGGACGCATTTCGCAGCGCACTGGAGGCCGATACGGCCAAATCAATCAAGGCAGTGATCCTCACCCACTCAGAAACCTCCACCGGAGTGATCAATGACCTTGAAACCATCAGTGGACATGTGAAAACGCACGGAACGGCTCTCACCATTGCTGACTGCGTCACCAGTCTTGGAGCCGCCAATGTGCCGATGGATGACTGGAACCTGGACGTGGTCGCCTCCGGCTCCCAGAAGGGCTACATGATGCCCCCCGGCCTGAGCTTCGTTGCCATGAGCAATCGAGCCTGGAAGGCCTACGAATGTTCCGATCTACCGAAGTTTTATCTGGATCTGGGCCCTTACAGGAAAACGGCTGCCAAGAACAGCAATCCCTTCACTCCGGCAGTGAATCTCTATTTCGCTCTAGAGGCAGCGCTGGAGATGATGCAGACGGAAGGCTTGGAGGCAATTTTTGCGCGTCATTCCAGGCATCGCGCAGCATCCCACGCAGCCATGAAGGCAATCGGTCTGCCACTGTTTGCCGCAGAAGGATTCGGCAGTCCGGCCATCACGGCTGTGGCACCGAATGGAATTGATGCTGAACAGCTGCGCAAAACAGTGAAAGAGCGCTACGACATCCTGCTCGCCGGCGGCCAGGATCATCTCAAGGGCAAAGTCTTCCGCATAGGCCACCTGGGATTCGTCTGTGACAGAGACGTGCTGACAGCGGTTGCAGCGATCGAATCAGTTCTGCAGTCGCTCGGTCTGCACAAAGGATCAATGGGTGCTGGACTTAGCGCAGCTTCAGAAGTCCTGGGCCGGTGAGCAACCAGAATCTCAGTTGAGTAATTTCTACTATGAGATAGAATTTGAGGGCGCGGGTGTAATTCAGCGGTAGAATGTCAGCTTCCCAAGCTGAACGTCGCCGGTTCAAATCCGGTCACCCGCTTGACTTAAATATTACTTTTTCCGATGATTTTTTAGCTGCGATTGCCCCAGCTGGATGTCGATGCTCTGGGCTTGATCAATTGCACAACCTGTGGGCCAACGCTTCCAGCTCTGCGTTCATGGTTGAGAGCTTTCAGGATCAGTTGGGCTGAACCGGTCGTATTACCTTCATCTGCCTGCACACGAGCTTGATCAAACCATTGCCTGGCGCGAATGAGAAGTTGCTCTCGATCAGGCTCCACGGATTGCAGTGGTACGGAAGATTTCAACAACGCCGTCAAAGCGGTTAATAAAGCATTGAATTGACCTTAACAAACGATCACGGAAAATATCAATCCATAGAAGGGCTCAGGACTGATTAATCGAACTCTGGCGTGCCTCTGGTGAGGATTCCATTCAGCTGACTAACAAAGTCAGGTACCAGGCTCTTCAATGTTGCCGCCCAGGTCGTCGATCTGTGCACGCAACTGATCAGATTTCGATTGATCGCCTCTTGTGATGGCCACGGCCAAGGCAAACTCAAGCTTTTCAAGCTGATGGCCACCCTCAAAGAAACCGCTGGTGCTCGCATCAGACGAATCAGATGAGTCAGTAGCAATGGAACAACGGCTGTTTGCGGATTTGCGAGGACCAGAAGTGGTGCAGGTGGTGAATGCCATAGCCGGCTTTCTTTTCATTTTGCCACCTCTGGCCAGCCTCATGCGGCCGCGGCCTCATGATCAGACTCATTTGCCGAAGAGTGAGACAACACGGCTGCTGATTCGGAAACCACATCCGAAGCCAGTTCGCTGCTGTTAAGCAACTCCTGGCAATCGAGCAGCAGCTGGTCCACCTCATCCAGTCGCTGCCGTTCTTCAGCTGGCATGGATTCAGCCTCACTGCGCTGCTGACGCACCTGCAGCTCCAGGCTCTCCATGCGTTGCTCAAGCTTGACCAGACGCTGCGACAGAGCATTGAGCATCTGGGCAACATCCTCCGCCGTACGAGTGATGCGGAAGGACACGGACTGAGTCATCCGAAGACTGGCGAAGCTGGCCTGATGACAACACATGGGTGACCAAGTCTCAAGGGCTTGATATCGAGGCCATCCCGCTCTGGCTTCAAACTGAGTGATCTGCTGCCTGCGGGTGCCATGTCTTCGCTGATGAACCTGCTGGTGTATGCCCTGGTCGGAACAGGCATGGGACTGCTCGCACTGAAAACCGGAATTCCAGCCGCACCGCTTGCGGGCGCACTGATCGGTGCTGCTGTTGTGAGCATGAGCGGGCGCCTGGAGATTGCCGAATGGCCACCCGGCACACGCACCGCTCTTCAAATCGGAATCGGGACTGTGATCGGCACCGGTCTGACGCGAACATCTCTTGAACAGCTGCAACATCTCTGGAAGCCTGCTGTACTCATCACTCTCACGCTGGTGATGACAGGTCTGGTGGTCGGTCTCTGGGCCAGTCGTCTGCTGGGCGTCGATCCACTGATCACCCTGCTGGGAGCAGCGCCCGGTGGAATCAGCGGTATGAGCCTGGTGGGAGAGGACTACGGCGTTGGCGCAGCTGTTGCGGCACTGCACGCTGTACGACTGATCACTGTGCTTCTGGTCCTCCCGTTGGTTGTGAAACTGCTCACCCCTCTGGGACTGGGCAATACCTGATTCCCCTCTGGACAGCCAAAAACAAGCCGATAAGTTTATTTGGATAACCCTTTCTGACCATCAATGGCCAGTCTCCGCACCCGCCTCGCCGTCCTGCTGCCTCTGGCGGGGATGCTGCTCGCAGCTGCACCTGTTGAGGCGGCCAGCGCCAACACCAAAAAGGGTGCTCAGATCTATTGCTACATGCGCACCAATGGCAATGATCACGAGGTGAGCTTCAAAGCCTCCTACGCCCTGATCAAGCGTCAGAGCAGTGGGGTGTTCAAAACATCCCCTGAGCATGCAGCAGTGATGATCACTGAAACGGTGGTGGCGGAACCGGAGACCTACCCAGATTGCGGTCGCTATCTGGGGGATCTTTTTGGCGGGAAAGCCTCCAAGAGATCGTCAAGCGCCACTAAAGCGAGTGTGACCACCGACAGCAGCACCAACGCAGAGGCTTCAACGGACTGGGATGCTGATGATCGATACAGCTACTGAAACTTTTGTCATCGCTGAGGCCTGCGCAAGCCCGTTGCTGTTCCAGATGGGGTCCAAAACTGGTTTTGATCGGTTGCTTGCTGCTGCTGATCCAAGCCTGCGGAAATGCTGAAAGTCCCCAAGCTGCTTCGCCTGATCCAAAGGTAAAACCATCCAGCTGCCTTGAAGATCTCGATCTGCAGCGACTGGACAAGGCTTTGAAACATTGCAATGCGGTTGTGGTGAGTCACCCTGACAATCCTGTTCCGCTCACCGACCGCTCACTAATCCACACCTTGATGGGCAGTGATGACGAGGCTTGCGCTGATGTGAGCAAAGCCACCTCCCTTCTCACAGGCAAAAAGACATCCAAAGATCCTCTGCTCAGGCATGAGCTGGCCGTCCGTCAGCAATCCTGCAAACAACGGGCGACCATGGCAGGCAACGGCTGACGATCCAAGCTGATACGACGTGGACCCAACAGCAACTCGATTTTTTCCGCCTTGCTGGCCACAAGGCCATCAACGAGCTGATCGGCCAGACCAAGCTGGAGCCAATGGCTGGTGAGCCCGCCATCCATACCGATTCGGTGACATCGGTCCTCCGCCTGGTCAACATCTCCCGGGGTCCAGGGCCTCTCAAGCAGCACAACATGACGAGCTCTGTGAAGCGTGAATCCCAACCCCCCACAGCCATAGGTGGCTAGAAGCAGATCGGTTCCACCAGATTGGAAGCGGTCCACAGCAGTCTGTCGCTGTTCCGGTTTTTGCCGACCGGTCAACAGCTCACCACCCAGCTGCTGCTGCAGGAGCTGTAACGGCGTCACAAAGGAACTGAACAACACGATCGCCTCGCCATCAACACGCAACTGCTCGACCAGCGCCTGAACAGACGGAAGCTTGAATTCCGACGCAATCATGCGCAGGGACGTCAGCACGGCAAGAGATTCAGCATCGGAACGCACTTCACCGAGTTGCACGCGTCGGCGGTAGTCCTCCACCACGAGACGGAGGCGATGATCGAATCCAAGCGCCTGCTCCTCAGCCAGTGAAACGGTGTGGCAGCGACGCTGCTTGGCGGGCAGACCCAGCACCTGCTGCTTACGCCGATGCAAAACCAGCGGTCGGGTGAGACGCCGCAACTCCTCAAGACGACTTGCACCATCTGCACGCCAACGGCGCCGACCACCCTGCTCACTCCAATGTCCCTGGCAGAAGATCTCCTCAAAGGAACGCTGATCGCGTGCAAGCGGATGATCCATCGCTGCAAGCAAGGGAAAAAACTGAATCGGTCGACCATTGCGGATGGGTGTACCCGTAAGCATCCAGACCGCCCGCAACCGGGGATGGCGTGCCAGACGCAACAGAGCCTGGGTTCGCTGAGCATGAAGCGACTGGGCGAAATGCGCTTCATCCACCAACAGAAGAGTTCCCGCTTCCGGAAGGTCATCAGGCAAACGAGCCCAGCTGTGCAATGTGCACTGAAGATCCAATGACTCCACTTCGCGCTGCCAGTGCGGGTGAAGTCCCACAGGAGCGATCACCATGAGCTGCAGAGGTACAGCACGCATCAGAGCGCGAGCGGCAAGGAGAGAGGTAAGCGTCTTCCCCAGACCCATCACATCAGCAAGCAACGCTCCGCGACGTGACAACAACCAACGAGCACCGGAACGTTGATGAGGAAGCGGTATTCGACCATCAGCCAAGGGCTGATTCAGGTCGGTACACGCCATCAACTCCCGGTGACGAGGAAGCGGTGGCAGTGGATGACGGTGCCAGTCCAGCCAACGCACCAGTTCTTCTTCAACCCGAAAACGTGAGCCCAGACGGTCGAGCAGGCACTCAGCTGCGGCAAGTGGGAATTCCCAGCCATGCTGCGAGCCTTTCCAGAGTCCACGAGGCCGGATCCGGCCCATCTGCGCATGCGTTACCGCATCAAAGGGGTAAGTGACCCTCACAAGTCCTGATGGGGTCAGCCCAAGGCTGCAGCAGGACGTTGACAATGCCGGTAGGACAATTCAATGAAAGCAATTGTATTAGTTCTCCAGGGCACCACAAGGGACTTAAAGCTCAAATATCACACTTGAAAAAGTACCGAAAATGCAGCAAAGAACACATTGACGAACTCTGCGAAAGCGCCAGAATTCTTTCAACCGAGCCATTCGGATGCATAACAGGGACGCGGTTTTCCTTGAAGATCTTTGCCCTAAACTGCGTGTTCGAAGATGGCGTCAATCACTACATACTTACACCGGTAAAAGCTGTATTTACTGCGGAAAAAGATCAGAATCGATTGACCACATTCTCCCTAGAGCCAAAGGCGGTTTAAGCACCACTGAAAACTGCGTTCCAGCTTGTCTTTCATGCAACGGGCACAAATCTGATTCCGATGTTTTTGATTGGTATCGACGCCAACGTTTTTACGATCCCCGCCGAGCCATGGCGATCCGAGCATGGATGGATGGTGATCTGCGCCTTGCCCTGAGACTCCTTCAATGGGCACAACCTGAGCTGAATCAAACCACCAGCGCATCGCACACGCCGGATTCCTCACTCGACAACCAGGATCATCAGAGCTGGGGGCTTGAGGCCGCCTGAAGCCACTCCACTGGAACCGTGATCACCAGACTCTGCAGGCCTCTGCGGAATGATGCTGCTGACAGATTGAGGCCTGTTGCTCAGGCTGCTCTGGTGCAAGCACAAAAGCCCCGCTCACCAACACCGAAGCGAACAGGGTTGCCGCCAGGCGACGCAGAGCGGTGCTCTCACCAGCGGACAGTGCAATGCCGCGATTGAAGGACCTGCGAGGCAGCATGGACGACTGAGAAGACACCAGGGGAAGACAGGAACTGGTCACGGCCGCATATTCACTGATACGTTTGTACTCATGCCGGAATCACTTGTCAACCGTTGCCGATCGCTGCCCGCTGAATCCAGGCTGTGCATCCTTGGAGCCGGCTTCAGTGGACGTCGGGTCGCTGCCCTGGCTGAAGCCCTGAACATCAGTGTTCTCACCACTCGCAGAAACCCAGAGTCCAACAGCAGATCCCTGCGCTTTGACACGACCAGGAACGTGATACCGACCGAGGCAGAACTGCATGGCGTGACCCATTTGCTCAGCACCATCCCCCCTGGGCGTGATCAGAACGACCCTGTGCTGCGGACACTGGGAGCTCAGCTCTGTCAGCTGCCCCTGCGTTGGGTTGGGTATCTCTCCACAACTGGTGTCTACGGCGACACAGATGGAGCCTGGGTGAGTGAATCGGATACACCAAAGCCCGGCCAGGATCGCAGCCGCAGACGCCTGATCTGCGAGCAAGAGTGGCTGCACAGCGGTCTGCCGGTGCAGATTCTCAGGTTGCCCGGTATCTATGGACCGGGTCGTTCACCTCTTGCTGCTGTGCGGGCCGGCACCCTGAAGCCCATACACAAGCCGGGCCAGGTGTTCTGCCGGGTGCACGTCGATGACATCGCCGCTGGCTGTCTGCACCTGATGCACTGCTCTGCCGCTGGCCAACACCCTGCCATCGTCAATATCTGTGACCATGAGCCGGCTCCAAGCCATGTGATGCAGCGTCACGCCGCAGACCTTTTGAACTGCAACCTTCCGGAAATTCGCGATTACGCGGACGCTGAGACAGACATGAGCGCGATGGCCCGCAGCTTCTGGGCCGAAAACCGCCGGGTCAGCAACGACCTTCTCTGCAAAACACTTGGATACTCCATGATTCATCCGAACTTCCGCAGCGGGCTCCAGCACTGCCTGGAGGAGGAGAGACTCATGGAGAGCCTGGCGCGGAGCGCTCCGGACTGAGCTGAGGAATCTGATCCAGCTTCAAGGGCTGATCAGGATCGATGAACGTCAGACCTGCATCATGCAGCAAGCGACCCCACTGAACCTCAAGCCAGCCTTCCCGAAGCGCCGTCCCCAGGCAATAGAGCAAAAGGCCGATCACCAGCCAACGCAGCATGACCTCATCCATCGAATGCCATGACGCTAATCAGCGCCTCGTGATCGCACTCGGAGATCCTGCCGGGATTGGCATGGAAGTCACGCTGAAAGCGCTCGCTGATCCCAGGCAACCAGCGAACATGCCGACTCCTCTGCTGGTCGGCTGCAGGGCCAGCCTGCAGAAAGCCGCAGCCAATCTCAGACAGCACTCACAGGATCCCATCGCAGATCCTGATGCACTGAACATTGAGGATCTCCCGGTGCCCGGAGGTCCTCTTGAACCCGGCGAGGCGGGAGCCAGAAGCGGAGAAGCCGGTTTCCGCTGGCTGACCCGGGCTGTGGAGTTGGTGCAACAACAGCAAGGGCGGGCACTGGTGACCGCACCGATCGCTAAACATGCCTGGCATGACGCCGGACATCGCTATCCAGGCCAGACCGAACGGCTGGCTGAACTGGATGGGCAAAAAGCCGCTTCCATGCTGTTCACGGCTGTCTCCCCTTTCAGCGGATGGAGACTCAATACTCTGCTTGCCACCACACACATTCCTCTAGGGCGGGTCGCGGAGGTTCTCAGCGCGGATCTGGTTGGGCGAAAACTCGATGAACTGGCGGAATTCTGCCTGCGCTTCAATCCCACGCCTCAATTGCTGGTGGTCGGCCTCAATCCGCATTCCGGCGAGCAGGGACAACTGGGAGGTGAAGAGCAGCAGTGGCTGAACCCTCTGCTGGAGCGTTGGGCCAGAGAACGTCGTGACGTGCAACTGAAAGGCCCCATTCCCCCTGACACCTGCTGGCTGAGTGCGGCCAAGGCCTGGCGAAACATTGACGGTCAGATCGGACCCGACGGAATCCTGGCGCTGTATCACGATCAGGGCCTGATTCCGGTGAAGTTGCTGGCTTTCGATCAGGCGGTCAACACAACCCTGGGCCTGTCTTTTCTGCGAACCTCTCCCGACCATGGCACCGGCTTCGACATTGCCGGACAAGGTGTCGCACGGGGAGCCAGCATGCTGGCGGCAATTCAGGCGGCCTGGGAACTCAGCCAGGCTTGACGCGCATCAGCACCTGCCCGAATTCCACAGGGGTGCCGTTGTCGACAAGGATTTCCACCACTTCGCCTGCAACCTCGGCTTCCAGCTCGTTCATGAGCTTCATCGCTTCAAGGATGCAGATCGTCTGACCGGCATTGATGCGACTGCCGATCTCCACGAAGGGTGCTTCCCCTGGAGCAGGGGCCGTGTAGAAGGTGCCGACCATCGGTGCCGTGACATCCACCAGATCAGATCGGGAGCCCGCCGCGGGCGGTGGAGCCGCTGGGGCTGTGTCCCCCTGGACAGGGACATCAACAACAGGTGCAGGTGAAACAGTCTGAGCGACAGTGACCGGGGGTGCAGCCACGGCTGTAACCGGCAGGTTGCGACGAACTTCCAGACGGAAGTCATCGCCTTCAAGGCGGAACTCCTGAATGTCGCTCTCAGCCAAGGCGTCCAAGAGCTTGTGCAGCTGATCGTGATCGAGTTGCATGACTCAGCTGCTCTCCCGACCCAGGTAGGAATCGTTGCGCGTATCCACCTTGATCTTCTCGCCGATCGAGAGGAACAAAGGAACCATCACCTGAGCGCCGGTTTCAAGGATCGCAGGCTTGGTTCCACCGGTGGCAGTATCACCTTTCACGCCAGGGTCGGTCTGGGTGATCTCCAGCACAACGGAGTTGGGCAATTCAACTTCGAGGGGCTTCTCGTTCCAGGAGACCACACTCACTTCCATCCCCTCCTTGAGGTACTTGCGGCTGTCACCGATCTGCTGAGCGGTGAGACGGGTTTCCTCATAGCTCGACATGTCCATAAAGACATAGTCCTCACCTTCCATGTAGGTGTGCTGAAGTGTGGCTTTCTCCAGCAAGGCCTGAGGAACCATTTCTCCGGCGCGGAAGGTTTTGTCAACAACGCTCCCGGTCTGGACTGACTTGAGTTTCGTGCGAACAAAAGCCGAGCCTTTGCCAGGCTTCACATGCAGGAACTCGACCACGCGCCAAACGGCACCGTCGAGCTCAATCGTGGTGCCGGTGCGAAAGTCGTTGCTGGAGATCATTCCCGCCGAACGGTTCAGGGGATCATACGGCTGTGCCAAAGTCCTTT
>NYZI01000055.1 GCA_002687115.1 Cyanobium sp. ARS6 | reverse complement strand
GGCTCAGGCAACGTTTGATGGCAGCAAATCGAACGGCACCATCGGGAAGCTGCTCAAGCTCGACTGCAGAGGGCAGGTCAGCAGGAAGCTGACTTCGATAGGGGAGCGCCAGATTGTGAGTCGATCCGAACCGGGCCGCAACGGCACCCGCAAGAATCATGGCCTCGGCAACCATCATCCTGGAGGCACCAGGCTCTGTGATTTGCACGGACAGGTCGCCGTCGCGGCAACGAATGCGACCCTCCGGGAGTTCCATCTGGAGTGCGCCCTGATCAGTTCGCCAGCCTCGGCGACGCTCCAGCAGCTTATGGAGGTCTGAAAGATCTGCCTCTTCAGGTGGAGCGAAATCAATCAGTTCGTCGGCGTCGTCATAGGTCAGTCGGTAACGGGGAGTCACCCAGCTGCGAACGATCCCGAAATCGCTGATGCCACCGTGTTGATCGAGGTCCACCCAGGTGCTCCAGGCCGCGTTGCGCTGACCGGTTCTGAGACTGAAGGGGCCTGTCGAAAGCTCGGCTGGGAACATCGGCAGATTGCCCCTGGTGAGATAAAGACTGCTGCCACGGCGTCGAGCTTCAAGATCCAGTGGTGAGCCAGCTGTGATCAGACGACCCGGATCGGCGATATGGATCCAGAGACGTTCGGTTCCGTCTTGTCGACGTTCAAGAGCGATGGCGTCGTCAATGTCGGTCGTCTCTGCGTCATCGATGGTGACGCAGGCCTGGGCGGTGAGATCGAGTCTTGTCTCATCTCCGGGATGCGGCGCATCACACTGTTCGAGCAGTTGCCTGGCCTCGAGAAGCAGCTTTTCACTGAATCCGTTGCTCCAGGGCGTTCCCGCGATTGATGCAGGTCGATGCTCATCCCACTGGCCGAGCTGAATCAACAAGAGACGTAGATCTCTGGAGGTGGCATCCACGCGAGCTGTCTTCAGCGACTGCGACAGCTGAGCATCGAGTTGAACCCCTTCAACGCCTTCTCCGACCAGTTCCTGCATGCTCTTGATCCATCCCTGGTGGAGAGGATCAAGCATGTTGAAAACCACGGGTTGACGTGCCTTCAAGACCTGGAACCATCGCTGATTTCTCTGTTCGGCTTTGAGCTGAACGCAGCGCTCAGCCCGACGGCTGCGGATCTCGGAAGCAGGTCTTGCCTGAACAAGACCCTGCTTCCAGCGAAAAAAGTCCTGGTCGCGATTGAGTGCCAACCAACAGGCTGCCTTGTTGATCACAGCATCTGATCCGCAGGCGAGCTCAGCGAAAGAAGCGAGATCAGCCGTCTCGGATGATTCCAGCAGCAGGACCCATGTTTCGCCCCAGTCGCGACAGCCGGGACTGGCCTGTTCAAGATCCTGCTCGTTGAATGTCCATGGGAAAACCCCCAACCGTGTCGATGGATCAACATCGAGCGGCAGGGGGTGAATCAGCTCAATCGTGCGAGCGGGAACAACTTGCTCCTTAGCCCGGTATCCGATGCATAACCTTCGTTTGCTGCCCTGAACGGCAAGCACTACAGCGAGCTGGGATGATTTTGAGTCTCTGAAACCGACCAGATCCCCAGGTTTGCAATCAACAGCGGCCAGGAATCAACCCTCAGGGTTCACGAACGGCAGCAAGGCCACGATTCGAGCTCGCTTGACAGCATTGGTGAGATCACGCTGCTGCTTCGCTGTGAGGCCGGTGAGGCGGCGGGGCAGAATTTTGCCGCGCTCTGTGATGAATTTCTTTAGCAGATCCACATCCTTGTAATCGATGGGATCGCCAGGCTTGATCGGGGAAAGACGCTTCTTGAAGAAGGAGCTGGACATGAATCAGAAACGGTTGGAAAACTGAATGAACTGCAGACTCACTTGATCTCTTTGTGAAGAGTCATCTTGTTGAGCTGCGGGCAGAACTTCATCAGTTCCAGCCTTTCTGTGGTGTTCCGGCGGTTTTTCTCGGTTGTGTAGCGGGACACACCGGGGGAACGCTTTTCGGAAGCGGGAACGGACCGGCATTCGGTGCACTCAATGGTGACAACGATCCGGACGCCCTTGTTCTTGGCCATAAAGGACGTAGCGCCGCAATTGCGAAGCGAAATGACAAGGATCCACATTACAGGTCAACCTCACCCCACTCCAACCTTCGAACAACGTTTGTGAGTTCGTAGGATCACGCGCTGACTTCAAGCTCCCGATGCGGGTTTCTCTCTCCTGGCTGCAGGATCTGGTGCAGGTGAATGAGCCCGCTGATCAGCTGGGTGAACGGTTGTCGATGGCAGGCTTCGAAGTGGAGGAGATGGAGGATCTCTCCCTGCTTGCCCAGGGCGTTGTTGTGGGTGAGGTCGTGGCCTGCGATCGGCATCCCAATGCCGACAAACTCAGTGTCTGCAAGGTGGATGTCGGCAATGGGCAGACTCTGCAGATTGTCTGTGGGGCCAGGAACGTGCGCGCGGGAATTCATGTTCCCGTGGCCATGGTGGGTGCAGTTCTTCCTGCCGTTGATCTCACGATCAAGGCGGGTGAACTCCGCGGCGAGCGCAGTGAAGGAATGATCTGCTCATTGTCGGAACTCGGTCAGACAAGCGATGTGGATGGAATCGCAATTCTTGAGGATCTCCTCGATGAAGTGCCATCACCGGGAGAGTCAGTTGCTGAATCACTTGGTCTGAACGACAGCGTTCTCGAACTCGCCATCACCGCCAACAGGCCTGATGGCCTCTCCATGACAGGGATTGCCAGGGAGGTGGCTGCACTCACCGGAGCTCCGCTGTCACTGCCTCAGACAACGACTCCGTCAGATCCTCAATCACTGGCAAGCGATCAGGATTCCTCAACAGCGATGCAGGCAGGAGGGCTGTATGGCCTGACCGAAGTCAAGGGCATCGATGGCAGATCACGCTCACCGCGATGGCTTCAGCAACGGCTGATGCGTGCTGGTGTGAATCCCGTGAACGCCGTTGTCGACATCACCAATCTGGTGATGCTTGAACAAGGTCAACCTCTGCATGCCTTCGATGCAGACGCACTGGAATCAATCTGCGGAACGGCAATCAAGGCAGAGGATTTCGGACTGCGTCAGGCACGCGACCATGAATCCTTCACAGGCCTGGACGGACGCGACATCGAACTGGATCCGCGTGTTCAGGTGGTGACCTGTCGTGATCGCGCCGTCGCAGTGGCCGGTGTGATGGGCAGTGCCGAGAGCGGCGTCACCGTCAACACTCGCAGGATCTGGCTGGAATCAGCTTTGTTCAGCCCCAGTTCCGTTCGGAACAGCAGTCGGGCCACAGGACAACGCACAGATGCCAGCACGCGTTATGAAAAGGGCCTTCCGAGGCAAATCACACTGCCCGCTGCAGGCCGTGCGCTGACTCTGCTGGGGGAGATGCTTGATGCTGAAATCGGCACAACCTGGGTCTGCGCTGCTGAACAGGAAGCCGATCCGGTGGTGATTCTGCGCCGCAGTGCTCTGCACCGTCTGCTTGGTCCCCTTGAATCCACCAACGGCGATGGTCAGCACGAACCAATCGACGATGCACAGGTCGAGGCCTGTCTGACGGCACTGGGCTGTGACCTCTCCTCTGATGCCGAAAGATGGAGTGTGATCGTTCCGCCGTCAAGGCGGATGGACCTGTTGCGTGAGGTTGATCTGATTGAGGAGGTGGCGCGACTGGTTGGATTTGATCGCTTCCAGTCCCATCTTCCAGAGCCACTGGAACCCGGTCAGCTGACCCTCACTCAGCAGGCGGAACGACGCTTGCGCCAGCGTCTGACTGCCTCAGGACTTCAGGAAATCAGCACCCTCTCACTCACTGGCGCGAACGAATCCGAACCCAGTCGCATCGCGATCAGCAATCCTCTGCTGGCCGAAACCAGTCATCTGCGAACCGCCCTGTGGCAGGAGCATCTTCAGGTGTGTCAGCGCAACCTGCAGGCCTCACAGCCTGGTTGCTGGGTGTTTGAAATCGGGCATGTGTTCAGCTCCGATGGAGCAGGGATCGATCAGGAGGCTCGTCTGTCAGGTGTGATTTGCGGAGAACGTCGTCTGTCCAAATGGCAATCCAGCGGCAAGACGCGCCAGCTCGATTACTACGAAGCCCGTGGTGTGATCACCACCGTTCTGGATGCATTCGGCATCGAGGCCCAGGATCGTCGTCTCAGCGATGACGTCCGCCTCCATCCAGGTCGAGCGGCGAGCGTGGTGGTTGAAGGGCGCCCTCTCGGCTGCTTCGGCCAGCTGCATCCTTCACTGTGCGCAAGCCATGAGCTGCCCGCGGACACTTATCTCTTTGATCTGCAGCTTGCACGTCTCCTTGAAGCGGCGACCCGCAGCAATCGCTGGAGTCCTCAGTTCAAGACCTACTCCACCCTGCCGTTCTCGGAGAGGGATCTGGCCATGGTCGTGCCCAAGAGCCTTGCGGCTGGAGAGCTTCTGCAGGCCATCCGCAAAGCCGGTAAACCACTGCTTGAGTCGGTGGAACTGATCGATCGTTTTGAAGGTGGTCAGCTCGGCTCAGATCAGTGCAGTCAGGCGTTTCGCCTGCGTTATCGCGGCAAAGACTCCACATTGACCGACGAGATGATTCAGCCGGTCCACGACAAGGTGCGCAAGGCACTGGTCAAGCAGTTCCAGGTGGAGTTACGCAGCTGAACCTCGTCATCAACACCAGACATTCAAGGTGAGACGTCTGTGGGAAGAAATCCATCGGCTGCACGCGTTCAATCCGGTAAGGACCTGAATCCCCTGCAAGTTGTCTGAGATCCCTCGCCAGGGTGGCCGGATCACAACTCAGATAAACAAGCCGCTGCGGTGGATGGTTGAGGATCATGGCCAGCACTGTCGTGTCGAGGCCCTTACGGGGCGGGTCAACCACCAGAGCATCGTGCAAAGGCAACAACTCGCGCAGATGCCGAGCCACATCACCATCGAGGAACCGTGTTCTTGCAAGCCCGTTGCGCGCTGCATTGCGATTGGCGTGCCTCACGGATGCAGCGCTGATCTCAAGGCCCGTGACGCTGTGACCGGCTGCCGCCAGCGGCAAGGCAATCGTGCCGATCCCGCAGTAAGCATCAATCACCCGTTGATTCACCTGCGCCTGGGTTAACCAGCAGCGGATTTGTTCAACAACGCGCTCAGCTCTTGGTGTGTTGACCTGAAAAAAAGTGGTGGTCCCGAGCTCAAGAGAGAGATCACAAAAGCGTTCCTCGATGCCATCCCTACCCTGTAGACGGATGGTCTGTTCCCCGAAGACGGCATTGCTGCGTTTCGGCTGCAGATTGAGCGTCACACCCTTCAGCTGTGGCCAACGTCGCATCCAGACTGCGCTCAGCGCTTCAACTCCATCCAGTGTACGGGTGGCGGAAATCAGGGTGATGAGCACTTCACCGGTCCTGACGCCGATTCTCAATCCCAGGTGGCGCAGACCGGGCTCGCCCTGCAGGTCTGAATCCATAGGCCAGGAGGTTGATTCAAGATCCTGTTTGATTGGCGCAATCAGGGCATCCAGGCGTGGATCAAGAACAGGGCAGTGATTGAGGTTGACGATGCGATGACTGCCACGTTTGTAATAGCCCAGTCGCACTTTCAGGCCATTGCGACGGACCGGGATCAAGGCGCGGTTTCTGTAGCCCAGCGACTCTTGATCAGGACTCACCAGAGCATTCACATCAGGATCGAGCTGGCCGATGCGATTGAGCGTGCTGGTCAGTCGCTCCTGCTTCCAGGTGTTCTGAGCTTCGACGGAAAGGTGCTGCATTGAGCAACCGCCGCAGTCGCGGGCAAGAATGCAGGGTGGGCGACGTGCATGGGGCGAGGTGGAGATGATCTCCACCCTCCGTGCCATCCACATCCGTCTCTGACGCTGCTGAACCTTGACCCTGGCCTCTTCTCCTGGCAGCAGTTCAGGCACGGTGATCACCCAGCCGTTCCAGCGGGCCAGTCCACGCCCCTGCTGGTCAAGATCCTCACCGACAACATTGATGGTGAGTCCTGGATGCGGCGTTTCATGCATCGCTGTCATTGCAATGGCGTAACACCCCTCAGCTCCTACCCATGACTGGCGTTCATGCCCCTTAAACTGTTCTAAGCATGTCAGCTGCCATGAGCGTTGTAAGGGATCTGATCCTCCAGGCGGATGACGATCTGCGTTACCCCAGCAGTGGTGAACTGCGCTCGATGGTCGAGTATCTCAGCCAGGGCGCCGTTCGTCTGGCCGTTGTCAGGATTCTCACGGACAGCGAAAAGAAGATTGTTGATGAGTCAGCAAGGCAGTTGTTCCGTTTGCGTCCTGAATATGTGGCGCCAGGTGGCAATGCCTATGGTCAGAAGCAAAGGGCCCAGTGTCTGCGTGATTACAGCTGGTACCTGAGGTTGGTTACCTATGGAGTTCTCGCTGGCAGCACCGAGATGATCGAGCAGATCGGTCTGATCGGTGCCCGCGAGATGTACAACAGTCTCGGTGTTCCCATGCCAGGGATGGTGGATGCCATGCGTTGCATGAGAGAGGCCTCCCTAGTGTTGCTATCCGAAGAGCAACAGAAACTTGCTGGGCCTTATTTCGATTACCTGATCAAGGGCATGCAGACCAGCACCTGATTGGCTTTTTGATGAGAATTTTTTATGGCCCCAGGCGGGCCTTTTTTATTGTCCACCGCTCTCGAATGAGACACCAAAAAAGACCAGTACCGAGTCTTAGCTTGGACAGCTAATACGTGCGTCGCTCTCTTGAGTCTCGGGCAAGTCGCAAAATGGGTTGCATTCCGATTCGACTCGAGACAATTGAGATGCTTGTCAGTTTTTGCTTGGATTTTTGTTGACGAGCGCAACAGGCCGAATCAATGAATCATGTCGCTCGCGAAGACTCCTCTGTCTGGCCCGGAAGCTCTGCGTCACTGTGTCAACAGCAGAGACGCAGATTGATGAATCCTGTGCCTGACTGACTTAAAGACGGGTCGGGACAGCCGTTGGACAAGACTCACAGAAGACTGGACACGACTTCTGGGTATCGACACCACCTGATCAGACCGGATTCATAGGGAGCCAGGGGGCTGGCAAATGCTGAACGCCAGGAGATCGCTCCTGGGGTCATTGCGTTAGACGCAAATAAAACAATGGAAAAATTCGATGTTGATGGAAATCAGGCACCGAAGCTCAACTCAAGAACCAACAACAAGGCGCAACAAGAAAATCTTGCTGATCACAATTAAGACCCAATACGAGTCCAATTTCGGGGCCAGGCAGTGACTAGCGAGACTCTTCTT
The DNA here is from genome assembly GCA_002687115.1 of Cyanobium sp. ARS6. Classification (GTDB taxonomy): domain Bacteria; phylum Cyanobacteriota; class Cyanobacteriia; order PCC-6307; family Cyanobiaceae; genus Synechococcus_C. The sequence goes on along the minus strand of NYZI01000055.1, from coordinate 7,302 downwards.
TCTGTCGATAGAGCTCTTTGAGCATCTGATAAGCCTCATTCAAACGGCGCATGGCATCTGTTGAACCTCCGGAGTCAGGATGAACCTCGACTGCTTTGCGTTTATAGGCATCACGGATGGCGCGCAAGGTCAGTGACTGGCCAGCCTGCGTAGGCAACTCGAGTTGCTTGAGAGCTCCATGCAGAGTCATCGTCGACTCCAGCGTCTCGAATGATGTGACCTTGCGGCTGCGTTTGAAGCGACTGACAAAACGACGGATCAGGGTTGGAATGCGATCCAGTACGGAAGCGCTGGCAAAAGGATCCTCAAGAACTGCCGCAGCAACAATCACCTGTGCAAAGTCTGGAGAGGGAACCATCCAGCCTTTGCAGAACTCCGTCATGGAATGATTGACCTGGCTCCAGGTGAATGTGCGCCCTTCGGATCCATCGATATGGGGCCAGATGTCACGAGCCATCCAGAGCATCACAGCCTCCATCACCGTGGGACCTGGGTGAGAGCCATACAGATTGAGCCAGTGGTTCAGAGCCACTTCAGACCAGTCCTTGATCTGTTGATCACTGATCACCGGCACCAAAGGAATCTCAGTGCGAGGTGGAGTGCTGGCTGTCAGGCTTTCTCGAATCGCGGATCCGCGCTTGCGAACAAATCCGGGCAGGTCAATGCCAACAGTGGATGTTTGATTGCGTTTCTTTGGACGGGGTGAGACCGACGGGTCTCCACTCTGCTCGGTCGTATCCAATTCGCCACCTGAGTCCACCAGAACAATCGCTCGATCTTCGTCGTATCGAGGTTGCAGGGTCGGTTCACTGATGAAGAGAGTCCCGGCACTGACATCAGTGTCTGATGACCTTGATTCCGTTGAACCAGAGGATGTTGGATCACTGTGTTCAGGTTCTGGCTTCTCAGCATCAAGGTCGGTCTGGAAAATTTCCTCCAGCAGTCGACTCAGGCATTCCCCTCTTGAACGGATCTTCCAGTCCTTGCGAAGCTGATCAATCTGGTCAACGAGCTCCTCAGGTAATTCCAGGCTGATGCGCTTGCCGCTCATAGGGCTGTGTCGTTCAGACCGTCAAGCAGGTTGATTATCGACTCTTCAGGCGTTGCAACCATTCCTGTTGAGCACGGATGGCGTCACGGTAACGCTGCTCGAGGCTGCTGTTCACTCTTGACGGCATGATCATTGCAGGAGGCTTGGAGTTGGTGCCACCTCCCGGAGCCACGATCAGAGGAGGGGGTGGAGGGGTTGTTCTGACGGGCTGCTGAGCCGGCCGGACAACAGGTTCCAAGACGGGCTTGGCGACAGGCACGGCAGGCTTTTGCTCGGGAACCGGCTGCGCATTGACCGCCGGGGGAGCCACATCAGGCTTGACCTTGCGGGACTTCGCTTCAGCATGCGCCTTGCGTGCCGCCTCCAGCATCTGCTCACGCCGACGCAGCATGGCGAGCTGAGTGACGGGGACTACGCTGAGCAGGTGACCCGGCGTTGCATCGGCCGGGTAAACAACACTGACAGTGACAGGGTTGTTGACTCCACTCTTGAGATCAAGGTCTGCAATGGAAAGGCTCTGTCCGGATCGCATACCGACATGGACCTCCTGATAGCCCTTGTTGGATTTGATGCCGATTGATCCTCGGAAAGCGGTGAATGGTGAACGACCGGAGGCAACCGGATGACTGAGAACCAGCTCATGTGCACCCTCGCCTGAAAGATTCAGATCAATGTCAAAGCGCACTCCGTAAGTACCTACGTTGTTGACGGCTGAATCAATCATTCGTGTGCTCAATTCATTGACCTGAATATCTCGGGTTCCGAAGTGATGCTTTCGCGTGCTGGTCAAGGGAACATGCAATGAGCCTTGTGAGAGATCGTGTTGAATCGATGCTTTGTACTCATCGCCCACTGCAACACCTGCAACACGAGAGAACACCTGACCTGACTGAATTTCTCGAATGCGATTGAGATAAATTCTGCCTGGTGCAAGTCTTCCACGATCAAGTACTGCTATGAGTTCACGTTCATCCTGGGTCTCTTCCGCAGCGATCACAGCCATCTGAAACGGCCGATCACTGCTGCCTCGAAGAAGACCATTCATGATTCCACGCGCTGGAAGAACAGTGCTCACAATGACTTTGCGACTGTTTGGAGGGATGACGATTTTTCTGGGAAGTTTTCGATCAAGTTCTCCACGAAGAATCTGAACAGCAGTTGCGTCACCCGGTCCTGTATTCCAGGGTCTTGGTCCAAGTGGCTTCACCCCCATTAATTTGTTGGATCGATAAGGGGCTTCGAAGCTATTTTTTACGGAGCCTCTTTTAAAGCTCAGAGTGACTGGTTTTGAACCAGGGTTGATGGCAATTGCCGCAACGGTCAGAAGACCTCTGGCTCTTCGACCTCCTAGTTTGCTGGTGTCCTGGGGATAATATTTATGATGCATATGAACTCCAAAATCACCGTTGAAAGTGAAATTTGAGTTCTGAAGCGGTTGATTTGTTTCGGCCGCGATTGAACTGCCAGGGGATGTATCAACCAGGATTCCAGGCCCTTTGACGATCTCCGGTTGATTGGAGTGCAGAACAGGCACATTGTTGAAACTGCCGTTCAGGGGCCTGGCCCTCTGACCAGCCATCAACGGCACATAGGCCTGAGCAGGCCTCACCCATTCAGTCGCAACCGTCCCAGCCGAGACGCCGATCAGGACCAGTGCTGGGATTCGGTGAGACACTCGCGACTGACTGGCTGCGACCCTGGGTCGCCTGAAGTTCCAAACTTAATCGCCAGAGTAAAAACCGCCAAGCAATCTGGATGACGCGTGAACGGCTTGTTCTCGCCAGGATGTTCGAAACCAACCATTCCCCGAATGTTCCCTCCTTTTGGCTGCTCACCCTGCTCAGACGGTGACTGGCAGCGTCATCACCAGGAGCGCAAACTGCGCATGATGCGCAGCTGGCGCGATGGACTTGAGCGCCAGATCGCAGCTGTGAACGCAGCAATCAGCACCCTTGAGCAGCAGATCGAACGGGATCAGGCCAGCTCCAGCTGAACGTTGAGCTGCTCGCGCAGCTGGGCAAGTCCACGTTTGACACGTCGCTGAACGGTCATCGCACTGACGCCTGTCCGGCGACCCACGTCCCTGAGACTTTGCCCTTTGAGGATCACTTCCACCAGAGCGTTTCGCTCCTGTCCGGGAAGTTCCTGCAAAGCCAGAGCAATCTCGCGTCGATTCTGATCCTGATCCAGGTCGCTGCACAGATCTGCGTCCTGGCTGCTCAGGTCATCTCCCAATGGCAGCATCAGACGTCGCTGAGTGGCCGCATTAAATCCTGCTCCGGTGTCCAGATCACTCTCCTGCGCAGCCCTTGGGAGCCGAATGATCGCCGCTTTGTCTCTCAGATAATGAAGGATGGCGCCCCGGATATGAGGACGGGCGAAGGCCGGAAACGGCACTTCCCTTTGATCCTCGTAGCGTTCAGCAGCTTTCAGTAAACCCAGCAATCCCACCTGCTTGAGATCGTCTGGGTCCAGACCGCTGTTGGCTGCGTAGCGCCTGGCCAATGGATCCACAAGTCTCATATGGCGTTCGACCCTTGCATTGCGTCTTGTCTGCTGTCTGTTCATGGATTGCTTCAGTGGAGCTGATGGGCTCCTTCAGCCAGACACCACTGATCAGTTCAGTTCCTCCGTGGAATCACTGGAACCCGGAACAACTCGTCTGAGCAGCTGCTCGCCTCCATGGCTCTGCAGCCAGGAGAGATCCGAGCGTTGCGTTGCCAGCAGATAACCGGCAAACCCCAGCGCATTGATGCTGAACCCCATGACGTGCTCCTGACTGCGACTGATCAGTGCCATCCACGATTCAGTCATCAACAGGTTGTAGGGAAAGGCTGGCGGCTCTTGAGAGAGGGCATCTCCGAGCCCCAGACGCGACGACAGGGAGCGATACAGATCGTGGAGGAGGGTTGCTTCCTCGTCTGGGTTCTTTGACAGAGGACGTTCAGCGATGACACAGCTTTGATGGAGCGGATCGATGGTCTGCCCCTCGCAGGTGAGCGCTGCTGTCATCTGCAGCTGCTCAGTGAACCATGACTGTCGCGGACAGATGCGTTCTCCGCGATGACGAGGAAGCAGTTGGAGATGACGATGTGGCTGACTCGCTCCGGCTCTGGGACCGCTGTTGAAGAACCACAGACCTGTGCAGTCGCTGTCGACATGCGCCAGGGCACGCCAGTCCTCGGCACTCAGCCAGTGGACCTGGGAAGCCCAGCATCGGGTGATCAGCAGCATGTGCGCACGCTGAACGGGGTACTTGTTGAGAATCAGAACGTGACTGTGATGGATACGCTCCACCTCAAGCCTCGGATCCCAGGGAAGGAAGGGATTGGGCTTGGGCCCTTCAGGTCGATGATGCCTGGGGAGAGCCGCGTTCAGCTGACGTAGTTCGAAATGCTCGGCACCGGTGCCTGAGAGCTTGATGTTCGATGTGCTGAGAGGGATCAAAGCACCGCTTTTCCAGGCCTGATCAGAACGTTCCAGAGCCTTCGACCAGAATTGCTTCTCAGCCATCGGTTTTGATCCTCGCCAGCGACGCACCGGCGTAGTACCTGCCGAGGATCTCGTTGAATCGAAGCCCCTGAAGTGCCAGGTTCTGAGCCCCGTGCTGACTCATGCTTGCACCGAGATGTCCGTGAGCCTCATCGGAGATGTCCTGAGTCGCCGCATACAGCGACTCAACCAGACCTCCCTTGAAACTCAGCACCAGTCCTCGCGTTGCCTCAGTGGCCTGAATCGTTGAATCGGTGCTGCTGGTTCTTCCCGCATAAGCCTGCCAGCGGGTGGTGTCGCCAAGGTTCCAGTCGCTGGTGGCTGGGCGGAGCATATGAACAAGACCGTAGGAGCGGGCAGCGACAGCCTGGGCCTTGAGAGCTTCATGATCCCAGTGGCTGGGCATTTCAGCTCCCACAACCGAAGCCACGTAGCTTTCCAGATTGATCTGGTTGATGGCGAGCCATCCCTGCCCCCTGTTGAGCAGATGAATCGTCCCTTCGTAGGCACGACCGTTCACGAGCACTGATCCACCGTTTCCTCCGCAGCTCACCAGGCCTGGGGAGGTTTTGGCAAGCATTCCGTTCACAACCTCTGGAAGAACGCGGATTCCACCCTGATGTCTGCACCCCGCACCATTCCTGGTGCTGACCTGCCGAAGAGGACGCTGACTCAGCAGGGCTATGCGCACCTGGGGATTCAACGTCTCAGTCGGTGCAGGCACCGGGGGGACAGCTGCAGCTGAAGGATCAGTGCTTCGCTGCTCTCTCTGCCGCTTTCCGGCTGATGAAGGCGCCTGATCAGAGCCTCTGTGATTGTCATCAGCTTCAAACAGTGCGCTGATCAGGGCCTCCGTGTCCTGGCTGGCTGTGTTGGATCTCCCCCCACTGGTGGACCAGATGACCAGTGCAGCGAGCCCCGCACTCGCCGTGAGAGTCAGCAACAGTGGTCGAACAAGACGCATACCCGCTGAGGCGGAGATGGAATCATGCCTGAAACGAGCACAAACGGCTGGCAGGGACGTGCGCTGGTGGTTGGTGGTGGTGGAATCGGGCGGGCTTTGAGTGCTGAACTTGCACGCCGCTGTCCATCACTGTTTGTGACGCTTGCCACGCGTCATCCACTGTCGGATGCGGAGTGGACCGTTGATCTTGAGAACCCTGAAAGCCTCGCTCAACTCACCGAACAGCTGCGTGCCGACTCGCATCCTCTGAGAGTGGTGATCAATGCCACCGGACGTCTTCACGGTCCCTCCTATCAACCAGAAAAACGTCTGCAGCAGGCTGAGCAATCTTCGTTGCTTGACTCATTCGCCATCAACGCGGCCGGACCTTTGCTGCTCGCCAAGTCGGTCGAACCGGTGCTGAGCAGAAACACGCCTTTTCATTTCGCCAGCCTGAGTGCACGGGTCGGCAGCATCGGCGACAACCAGAGCGGAGGTTGGTACGCCTATCGAGGTGCCAAGGCTGCACAGAACATGATGCTGCGCTGTCTGAGTCTTGAGTGGGCTCGTCGCCTGCCGCTGGCCACCGTGACCCTTCTGCACCCTGGAACGACAGACACAGCACTCTCGAAGCCTTTTCAGAGCTTTGTACCCAGGGAGAAGCTGTTCAGCCCTGAAAGAGCGGCAGGGCATCTCCTGGATGTGTTGCTGCATCAGACGCCATCCGACAGCGGCCGATTCATCGCCTGGGATGGTCAGGACATCCCCTGGTGAGCATGTGCTTTCAGGATGTGCAGTGGAATGATCTCAACCGTGGTGCTCTCAGTGGAGTTGAGCACTACCGGCGGAGCCACCCCATCCTCCTGAGCCTCCTTCCAGCGTGGTGCACACACACACCAGTGATCTCCGGCCTGAAGACCAGGGAAACCGAACTCAGGCTTCGGAGTGCTCAGATCATTGCCCTGAGCCCTGCTGTAGCTGAGGAAACTTTCCGTCATCACACAGCAGACACTGTGACGTCCGATGTCGCCCACATCGGTCCGACAGTGTCCATCTCTGAACCAACCCGTCATCGGCTGACAGCTGCACACTTCCAACGGCTTACCCAGAACGTTCAGATCGGTCGCCTGGCCTACGTTTTCAGGGAATGGTTCAGAGCTCATGACCCCATTGAATCCATGAGGAGTCTGCCGAAGGAGTGGCACATTGCGCGACAAGATGGTTGACGGATCCCGGGGGCGAGGCGTTAAAGGTCAATCAGTTATGCCTCCTCGATGGATTGGGAGTTCACTGAAGACGCAGCGTTCCTCGCACTCTGCGACGCCTTCCGCGAAAGCGGGGAATCCTCGGCGATTGAGTTCCTCGCCAATGGTGAGGGTGCATTCCACTTTCAGGACCTGTCTCAGAATGCTGCTGGAGAGGGGATCGACCTCAGCGAATCCAGCGCCCTCGAGGAATTTCAACAAGAAGTGATCGACACGATGGAGAAGCTCTGCCAGGAATGATCTGCAGAGCTCCATCAGCGGTTTGGGTCAGCCGTAGAAGAAGCTGATCTCCTTAGCCTTCAGACCCTCCCATCCAGCATCGATCAGGCGCTGATTCAGTGTTTCCTGGTCAAAATGTTTGGCGCCGGTCTTGACCACACGATTGCGCATCGACTTGCGTACCCCGCTGCGCTTGCGCTGGCTTTCAAGGGTCATCACTTCCCTGTAAAGAGTCAGCATTTGAGTAGGCAGTGGTGATCCATCCAGATCGATCCCTGCATTGATCGCCTCATCGATGGCGCCTGGCCCACTGAGATCCATGGTGATGCGGT
>NYZI01000054.1 GCA_002687115.1 Cyanobium sp. ARS6 | reverse complement strand
TTGCATCGATAGGATCATGCCGCGTCAGCACAAGGGGCATGACCCTTGCCTTCCGCGCCAGTCAGCATCTCGATCTGCCGGTCGCCAACCAGACCGGGCACCTGCGCAGCTACCTGCAACAGGAAGACCGGGTCATCAAAGCTCTTCTGGATGCACATCAGCTCGACAGAATCGGTCCGGGACGTTACCGATACACCGTCACAACGCTGCAGGTGTTTCAGCTCCAGGTCTGTCCTGTTGTTTCACTGAAGATCGAGCCTGGCGATGGAACGATCTCCATTCAGGCCACCGACGCCACACTGGAGGGACTTGGGCTTGTGGATGACTTCCAGCTGAGCCTGGAAGCGCTCCTGGAAGTGACCGATCAAGGCTTGCAGGGAGAAGCCAAACTGGGGGTGAATGTCAGTCAGCCACCGTTGCTGAAACTGATTCCCAGACGGGTGCTGGAAAGCACCGGCGAGTCGATCCTGAACGGCATCCTGATGACGATCAAAGGTCGGGTCGGGAGGCAGCTGGTGCGAGATTTTGAAGACTGGTCACTGCAGGCCTCAGCTGAAGAGACGACAGGTTCAGAACAGCCCTCAGACACCGGCAAACACCTTGGTGAGGAAGGAGTGGCGATGCATCGAAGTGGCACCTGATGCCAGCAGTGCCGCCCGATGTTGAGCGGTGCCGTATCCGGCATGGCGTTCAAGTGCATAGCCAGGGAAACGTTCTGCCAGGCGGCGGATCAAGGCATCGCGCGCTTGCTTTGCCAGCACGCTGGCAGCAGCGATTGAGGCTTCGCTGCTGTCACCACGCACGATCGTGCGCTGAGGGCCTGTCCACGGGCGCAGGGGAAGGACCCCATCCACAAGCACCAACTCTGGAACCTGCGGGAGTTTTTGAAGCGCACGGAGCATGGCGTATTCCGTCGCCACCCTGATCCCCTTCGCATCCACATCCCTCGCAGCCGCTTGGCCGAGAGCCCAGCTGGTGGCTCGAGCCTCAATTTCGGGAACCAGCGCAGCTCTGCGCTTGGGAGAAAGGGCTTTGCTGTCGGTCAGGCCGAGATCGGAGAGTTCATTCGCAGCGGCATCAGTGAGGCAGACCGCGGCGGCGAAGACAGGCCCGAACCAGCATCCACGGCCAACCTCATCGACTCCGGCAATCACTCGGCGGTCGCGGAAGAACGACGACGACGACGACCGGGGCGGGCCTCTTCAGCGGGCTTCTCTGGCTCGGCAACTACGGCTTCTGCAGGCTCAGGCGGCTGTGACGCAGATCGGGAAACTGTTTGTGATGATGTCTGTACATCGTTGACGGGATTCGCCTCCAGTGGGGTGATCTCCACCAGCAGCGGTGAATCTTCAGTGGGTTCTGCTGCATGCACGGGTGAAGGCGCTGGAGAGGTAGATCCATTGCGAGCGCCACCTCGACCACCACGCGAGCCGCGGCGACGGCGGCGACCTGAACTGGCGGCGAGCTGCTGGCGTGCGTCTTCCAGAACAGATTCGGCATCTTCGCCAGGCCGCACCACCCTTACGAGCAGATTGTCACTCTCAGGAAGTGGATCCAGAAGAAGCACAGGATTCAGTCCCAGCCAACCAAAGACCCTTTCCTGGTCATCATCCATCGGCACAGCGACCAGTTCAGGATCCTGACGGCGGTTGGCGCCTGCGGGCTCGGTGGCATCCGATGTGGATTCACCGGCAACAGTCGCCTCCTGACTCGGATCCACCACCTTGTTCTCGGTGGATCCATTGACCCGTCCGCGGCCACCCCGTCGGCGGCGGCCGCCTCCTGAGTCAGCAGGTGCCACGACTTCCGCACGCGCCGATGTGGCCGATCTCACCAGGCCCGTAGCGGCAGCTTGAGGCTGAGGCAGATCCTTACCAGGCAGAACTGCCTCGTAACCAGGTGAAACTCGACCGAACAACTCATAAATATTCTGGCCCTGACGCTTGCGCGTCATCTCAACCAAGCCGAGCTCGGTGAGCTGGGCGATCTGAGGGCGCGCCGTGTCATCGCGCATCGCCATCATGAAATGCTCCAGCAGCTGCAGCTGATCACGGCGGGAATCCATGTCGATGAAGTCGACGACGATCACCCCCCCGATGTTGCGGAGCTTCAACTGCCGTCCAATCTCAACAGCGGCTTCGCAGTTGGTCCAGAGAACCGTCTCTCGCGCGTTGGCGGAACGCGTGAACGAGCCTGAGTTCACATCGATCACTGTGAGGGCCTCGGTGGGCTCGATGATCACGTAGCCGCCGGAGGGAAGATCGACCCGCGGTTTCAGAGCATCACGGATGGCCGCATTCACTTTGAAGTGCTCCAGCAGCTCGTCGGATTCGTTGTGTGCTTCCACCGAAACGTTTCCCCCTTCCTGGCCCAGGAAGCTGGTCACTCGATCAACGGCGGCGGCATCATCGAGCACAACACGGGCAAGATCAGGGCCGGTGTGGTCTCTGAGTATCCGATTGATGAAATCCTCATCCCGGTTAAGCAGAACCGGCGGTGAAGCGGTTTCAGCTGCTTTCTGAATCGCCTCCCACTGACGCATCAAAGACTCGAGATCGTCAATGAGCTGGTCTTCACCAACTCCCTCTGCTTCCGTGCGGACAAGCAGACCGGCACCAGGCGGCTTCACCAGCACCCCAAGGGCTCGGAGGCGATTGCGCTCACCTTCGGCACTGATGCGTCGGGAGATGTTCACACCCTGGCCGCTGGGCTGCAACACCAGGTAACGGCCTGGCAGAGCCAGATTGCCGGTGAGGCGAGGACCCTTTGTTCCGGTGGGCTCTTTCATCACCTGAACGAGCACCTTCTGGCGCGGTTCGAGCAGCTCAGTGATCCCGGCGGCACCTTTTTTGAGGCGCAGCGGACCCAGGTCGCTCACATGGATGAAACCGTTTTTCTCACTCTCACCGATGTTCACAAAGGCGGCGTCAATTCCCGGAAGTACGTTTTCGACCGTTCCGAGGTAAACGTCGCCGATCTGGTAGCGGCCTTGCGCCACGATCAGCTCATCAACACGGTCATCGGTCAGAACCGCCGCGATGCGCAGCTGCTCGGCGATGACGATTTGCTGGGGCATAAACAGGAACTGACGTCGCCCGTCAGGGCAGAGACCGATCTGCGAGCCGCCGGGCTCGGGGATCGGGGGTGAATTGGAATTGCTTTGAGATGACCCTGGGGTCGGATGGAGCGGAGTGGAGCACTCCTACGGCCGATCCACAACAGCGAGGAGGCGCTGGCAGGAACGAGAGGCCTGGGCCTCCCGTTCCAAATCGTGATTGGGACAAGAAGACCGGGACGAATCCGTGACTGAAGCCTCTGGATTGAAGTCCTGAAGTGAATTTAGCACTGCACCAGAGTCAGCTCCTGCCGTCGAACACGCGAGAGCGACAAGTCGAACCCCAGATGATGCGAAAGCCAGAACTGCAACTGGGCAGGCTTGAGACTGCGACCCTGAGGATCAACAGCAGCGAGCAGCTCAAGCTCCGCCCCGGAAACGATCTCCCCCGGACAGGGCTCAGGCTTCTTCTGCAGACGAAGATCCAGGAGCAAGTCACGGACATCCCGGCGCCGCGGACGACCCTTTTTATCGGTGTCTTCCCAGATCAGTTCGTTCTGCGCAAGCAGAGCCGCGATGGCCTGCGACCAGTCGACGGATTCACTCTGCGACAGCAGCTCAGAGCCACTGAGAACAAAATGCCAGCGGCTGGTTCGCACTTGCTGAGCAAGGCTGGGAGAGGAAACGGCCACCTCTTGAGCCGTGATCAGGTGCAATCCAGGAGGCAAGGTCTGCTGCCACCGTTCCTTCACCATCAACGCGTCCACTGTCTCCACAAACTCCAGGTCCATCCACTCTCCATGCCCTTCCACTCCCAGGGGGAGAGCGAGCGCCAGCTGAAGTCGAGGCAGGGGATGAAATCCTCCTGTGAAGCTCACGGGCAGCTCGGTTCTGCGCAGTGCCCGCTCGAGAAGACGCACAAGATCCAGATGGCTGAGCAGCGCCATTGCACCGGTCTTGCTGAAACGAAAGCGCAGGCGACAGGCACGGAGACTCGGAGGCGCCTGCTGAGGTCTGGCCACAGGAACGTCCGGTGGCGCCACCACAACGTTGTGGCCCAGATCAGGGCCGCAGACACCGCAGCTGCTGCAGGCCTCAAAAGAACAGTCGGGAACCACGCTTGAGGCAAGGGCGTGTTGCAGATCCTTTGCAAGCCAGTCCTTGTCGATGCCGCTGTCGATGTGATCCCAGGGCAGGGGTTGCCGGCAAAAAGCTTCAAGATCATCACGATCGAGCGCCGACACCGCACTCCAGCCACCAAGCTCCATCTGCCGGTAACTCCCCTCAAGCCCGGCCTGGGCAATGGCCGTGGTCCATGCGTTGTAGGTGCGATCCAGGGCCTCGAACCAGGCATCCATACCAGCGCCGGAGCGCCAGGCCGCTTCAATCACAGACGCCAGCCGCCGGTCTCCTCGACCCACAAAATCCTCCATCGCCGATAGACGCACATCCGTGAAGTTGAAGCGCACACCTCGAAGGCGTCGACCTGCATCACGCAGAAGCTGCTGACGCCGCAGGAACTCGGTTGTGGACACGCTGTGCCACTGGAAGGGGGTGTGGGGCTTCGGTGTGAAGTTGCTGATGGTGGTGTTGAGGCTGAGTCGGCCCAGATCTCGGCAACATTCCTGAAGCATCCGGCAGGTTTCGGCGATGCCGAGCACATCGGCATCGGTCTCTCCCGGAAGACCGATCATGAAATAGAGCTTGACCTTGCGATACCCGTTCTGCATCGCAGTGCGGATGCCCTGCAGGAGGTCATCGTCTGTCAGCCCCTTGTTGACGATGTCACGCAGACGCTGAGTACCGGCTTCCGGAGCAAAAGTGAGCCCGGCCTTGCGTGCCCCTCCAAGAATGTGGGCGATGTTCTGATCGAAACGATCCACCCTCTGGCTGGGCAGTTGAAGCGTGACGTTGCGATCAGCCAGACGATTGCGCAGCTCCACGCCCACGGCAGGAAGCGCGAGATAGTCACTGCAGCTGAGCGACAGCAGTGAGAAATCGCTGTAGCCCGTCTTTCGCATACCCGTTTCAACCGCTTCGATCACGGCCTCGGGCTCCACATCTCGCGCCGGACGCGTGAGCATGCCCGGCTGGCAGAAACGGCAGCCACGTGTGCAGCCCCTGCGGATTTCCACGGTCAGACGGTCATGGACCGTTTCCACGTGTGGGACCAGACCCATCGCGTAATGGGGCATCGGCGTGGCGACCCGCCTCAGCACCCGTTCAGGCAGTCCTGGCATCTGCGGTTCAAGGCTCACTCCGTCCTGGCCAGTGGCATACAGAGATGGCACATAAACCCCTGGCACCAATGCCAGATCCAGTAACAGAGCCGAGCGCGTCAGGCCTGCCTGCTTGCCCTCGGCGAGCACCAGGCCGATCTCCGGCAACAGCTCCTCACCATCGCCTAGGGCAATGAAGTCGAAGAAGGCGGCATAGGGCTCTGGATTGCTGGTGGCCGTTGGTCCTCCGGCAAAAATCAGTGGCGGAGCCTGCGGGTCACTGAGCGGAAGGTCTCCGCGGTCTTCGGCACGGATCGGAACCCTGCAGAGATCCAACATTTCCAGAATGTTGGTGGCTCCCAGCTCGTAACTCAGGCTGAAACCAAGAATGTCGAAGGCGTTGAGGGGCCAGCGGCTCTCCACTCCGAACAGCGCCTGCTTTTGCTGCTTGAGTCGGTCAGCCAGATCGGCGGCAGGGAGGTAGGCCCGATCACACGCCTGTCCAGGCAGTGCGTTGAGGATCGAATAGAGAATGATGTGCCCCAGATTGCTGGAACCCACCTCGTAAAGCTCGGGATAGGTGAGGGCCCAGCGAACCCGGGCACCATTCCAGTCTTTCGGCTCCACACCGAGCTCATGGCCCATGTAGCGAGCGGGCCTGTTGATGCCGGCGTCCACCAGCTCGTCAAACGCAACAGGAGCGGTGGGTGTATTCAACGCGACGGTCACGGTCTTACGACCCGACTTTCTTCATGTTATGTAGCAGGATGCCCGCAGAAATCAGTCTTTCTGTGGTTCAGGTCAACGGCAATTACCTCAAACTCAAAGCGGGATATCTCTTCCCGGAGATCGGACGCCGTGTGAAGACATTCGCTGCCGCCAACCCAGACGCAGCTTTGATTCGCCTTGGCATTGGCGACGTCACGGAACCGCTCCCCGAGGCCTGTCGCGAAGCGATGAAAACAGCCATCGATGAGATGGGCACCGCTGAAGGTTTTCATGGCTACGGCCCCGAACAGGGTTACGGCTGGCTGCGGGATGCCATCGCCAGGCACGACTTCCAGGCTCGCGGATGTGACATCAGCGCCGAGGAGATCTTCGTTTCAGACGGATCCAAGTGCGACAGCAGCAACATCCTGGATATCCTTGGAGCTGGGAACAAGATCGCCGTCACAGACCCTGTTTACCCGGTGTATGTGGACAGCAATGTGATGGCCGGTCGCACCGGTGAAGCCGGAGATGAAGGTCGCTATGCGGGTCTGACCTACCTGCCCATCAGTGCCGACAACAGTTTCGCGGCTGAGATCCCCAGCGAACCTGTGGATCTCATCTACCTGTGCTTCCCCAACAACCCGACAGGTGCCGTGGCCACGAAGGATCAGCTGAAACATTGGGTGGACTATGCCCGCGCCAACGGCTCTCTGATCCTGTTCGATGCCGCCTATGAGGCCTTCATCCAGGATCCCAGCCTTCCCCACTCGATCTTTGAGATCGAGGGAGCGCGTGACTGCGCCATCGAATTCCGTTCATTCTCCAAGAACGCCGGCTTCACAGGCACCCGCTGCGCGCTCACCGTTGTTCCCAAGGGACTCCGGGGCAAAACTGCAAATGGAGAATCCGTTGAACTCTGGGGCCTGTGGAACCGGCGCCAGAGCACCAAGTTCAATGGTGTGAGCTACATCATCCAGCGTGGGGCAGAAGCCGTCTACTCCGATGCCGGCCAGAAAGAAGTGAAGGACCTGGTGGCCTTCTATATGGAGAACGCCGCGATCATCCGCCGCGAACTGAGCACAGCGGGCCTCACTGTTTATGGAGGGGAGCACGCTCCCTATGTGTGGATCAAGACTCCCGAGGGCATGGATTCCTGGGGCTTCTTCGACCACCTGCTCAACAAGGCGAACGTGGTGGGGACTCCGGGAAGCGGCTTCGGCGCTGCCGGAGAGGGTTACTTCCGGCTCTCGGCATTCAACAGTCGCAGCAACGTTGACACCGCGATGGCGCGGATCAAAGCCCTCTGAAATCATCCGCTGTGTGCGAAGTCCCTTTAAATTCCCTACATCCGAGAAGCATGGTCATGGCGGTGGAAACCCCCAGCCGTAGCCCAGGAGGAGCAGCCGTTCTGGACAAGGCTCCGGAACAGGTCCGCAAGCGCTCGCCCCGGTACAAAGTGCTGCTTCACAACGACCCGGTCAATTCCATGGAGTATGTGGTCACCACCCTTCGCCAGGTGGTACCCCAGCTCAGTGAACAGGACTGCATGGCCGTGATGCTCGAGGCACACAACACAGGCGTGGGGCTTGTGATCGTCTGCGACCTGGAACCGGCCGAGTTTTACTGCGAAACGCTCAAGGGCAAAGGGCTCACCAGCACCATTGAGCCGGAGGAGTAATCGTTAAACCCATTGCCGAGGCCTGGGGTGGGCTGCTCGGCTTTCAACCTCGCTGGGTAGCGGCGATAGCCCTGATACCAGCGCTGTACGGGCTGGGATGGTTGATGGCACAACCCATCGCCTATGTGATGCCTGGTGCCTCAGCTTCCCGGCTGTCGCTGATCGGCACCGTCATCACCTTCATACTGTTCCTTCTGGTGATGCCCAGCTGGGTGCGTGAACGCTGGCGCAGTCGCCATCCGTGGCTGACTCTGGGGATTCGCAGCCGTCGTGGCGAGGCATCACCCACTGCCTGCCTGATCGAGGGTCTGCTGCGTTCCGCAGGCCTGCTGGCCCTGATCTGTCTGCCCTTACTGCTGGGATCCTGGGGACGCTGGCTCGGGGAACTCACTGCAGCGGATGCGCTCAATGCCTTGTTGCTCTGTTTCGGGCTCGGGCTCGCCGAAGAACTGGTTTTCAGAGGCTGGCTTTGGGGAGAGCTCAACGCACTCATGGGCCCGCGCGAAGCGGTGATCGGTCAGGCAGTGATCTTCAGCCTCGCGCACACCCGTTTTGATCAGGGCGTCCTGCCGATGCTCGGTCTGCTGACGGGTTTATTGCTGCTTGGTCTGATCCTCGCAGTGCAGAGGCGACTGGATGGTGGCTCGCTCTGGGGCTGCGTCGGCTTGCATGGCGGGCTGGTCGGCGGTTGGTTTGCGCTTCGATCCGGGTTGCTGCAGATGTCACCCAGTGCTCCGCAATGGCTGGTCGGTCCCGGTGCAGCCCATGCCAATCCTCTGGGTGGGCTGGTGGGAATCATCGCCCTGAGCATTCTGCTCTGGCGTCAGCTCACGGCCTTGGCAAGCGCGGCTCGCCCCTGAAGCGGTGCGCGGAGTGCCTCCTGCAGGGGTGCCACTCCGTAATCTCTCTCGAGCAGTGACATCACGGTCCGGCCGAAATCGGAAGGATCAAGATCAAAGGCCTCCAGACAGATCCTGCCGAACGTGCTTCCCATGGGTTCCGGGTTCCAGAGCAACTTGCGCGCCGTCCAGGGCATCATGCTCATTGGGTTGTAACCGGGTTTGATCAGGCCCTGGTCAAACCCGTATTGCTCCAGATGGGTATGAGGCTGCAAACCGATGAAGAAGATCGCGGGCTCAACAAGATCTGCACCGAAGATGCGCTCCAGCTCACGGTGATAAGCAACCGTCTGACGAATCGTCTCCGGACGCTCGTCGATCACGTTGAACGAATAATTCACCGAAACGTGGTCACGAAAGCCGGCGTCCGCCAACATCCTGCAGCTGTCCAGCACGGTGCGCAGGTTGTAGCCCATGCGCATTTTGCGCACGAGCTCCTGGGAGCCTGAGGTGATGCCGATTTCGAAATAGCTCATTCCGGTCTCCACCATCAGCTGAGCCAGCTCGGGGTCAAGATTGTCAGCCCGGATGTAGGCAGCCCAGCGGATGTCGGTGAGACCCTCAGCCTTGATGGCCCGCAGCAGCTCCTTGGCATCCTCGATGTAGCGCTTGGCTGGAATGAATTGAGCGTCGGTGAACCAGAAACCTCGAACACCCCTGTCATAGAGCTGGCGCATCTCCGAAACCACTGCTTCAACAGGGTTCAGACGCACCTGCTTACCCTCCACAGCCGTGTAGACGCAGTAACAACAGTTATGGGGACAACCACGCTTCGTCTGGACTCCGACATAGAAGTCCCCGCCCTCGAGGTACCAATCGAGCTGAGGCCAGATCGAAGCGATGTAGTCGTAGTCGCATGCCGTTTTCGGTCGACTCTCCGGTTGCTCATGGATCAACCCCGGCCGAGGGGGTTCTCCGACCACGAAGCAACGCTCTCCGTCCAGTGAATGACCGAGCAGCAGTTTTTCCAGAAGAGGCTCGCCCTCTCCCACGGAAACGATTGTTCCTTTGGGAAGAGAACGGCCGAGCTGTTCGTAGAAAACACTGACTGCGCCTCCACCAAGCACGGCTCTGGCTTCAGGGCGATGGCGCCTGGCTCGACGGAGCCCTCTGCGTACCAGCGCCTGATTACGGGACAGTTCTCCGTAATGACTGGTCATCAGGCGAAGTCCACCGAGGGCACCGTGCAATCGCTTCAGCGGATTGCGTGCATAGAAGACTTCAAATGAATTCTGCAGAGGGTTGCCGCCCCGACCATCAACAGGGGCATAAATCTGAATGTCACGCCAGGAGAACACCAGCAGAGTGGGGCGGAACTGATCAATCGTGATCCGCAGAACCCTGTGCACGTCCAGAACCGGAAGCGCAGCCAGATCAAGGATTCGCTGCGGTACCCCGGGGAAGCATTTGTGCAGATGATCGGCCAGGTAGATGGGGCCAATCGGAAAAATCGGATTGCAAGGCAACCGAACCAGCAGCACCCTTTCGCCGGAAAGCTTTGGCTGAGGCAGGAGCTCAGGCGGTTGCAAAAGGCCTTGCATGGGCTGGACGCTAACAACCACGCCTCTGAGAACGCCTGAGCGAGGTCTCAATGGTTCTTCATGTCGGCTTCATAAAGCAGGCGACATCTTGCGCAATGTTGCTTTACAATCGTTCTCGGCAGGGCTTCCTG
>NYZI01000053.1 GCA_002687115.1 Cyanobium sp. ARS6 | reverse complement strand
TCACAAACACTTCAGAGCGCGCAATCGATAATTGGTCTGTCAGTTTCGAGACCCCCCACAGTGATTTTCAGAGCTGGGCTGGTGGTGCTGACATCGATGTATTGCCAGACGGCGGCAGCCAGGTGACCCTCACCCCTGCTTCCTGGAACAGCGAGATCGCCGCCGGTCAAAGCATCGATGTGAGTTTCAATGCGGTCAGCGAGGGACTTCCAAACAGCGGAGAACTCACCAGCGATCTGTTTTTCAGGGCAGAGAATGTTTCTCGTTCAGCAACCATCGTTGCCAACGAAACGTCAGGTGAAGTTCTGCCGATTGGAGGCACGGCAGAGACTCAAGAAGTTCCTGAAGCCGATGCAAATGCAACAATAACGTCAGAATTTTTGTCTGCAGACCCTGATGAGATTTCAGCAAATCTGCAGGTTGCAGATCAACTTGATTATTCCAATTCATTAAACACCGTTGCCAAAGAAGCGTCGGCTGAACTTCTGCTCAATGGGGGTTCGGCGGATGCCGCAGAACGTTCTCAAACTGATGTGGCTGTAACGTCAAGGTCAGACCTTCTCTCTGCCGGATCTGGTGAGATTTCAGCAAACCTGCAGGTTGCAGATCAAGTTGATTCTTCCAATTCACTGAGTCCGTCCAGCCAGGAGATCAACAGTCCAGAGAAGAAAGTCGTTGCTTATTTCGAGGAATGGGGGATTTACGAACGTGATTTTCTTGTGCAAGACATCAATGTCGAGCAACTCACCCATATCAATTATAGCTTCTTTGATGTGAAAGCCAACGGTGATGTGAATCTGTTCGATCCATGGGCGGCTGAGGACAAGAGATTCACAGCAGATGAGCAGGTTAATCGAACATTCTCAGCGGCTGAATGGCAGGACCTGGATTTGGAACGGCGTAATGCATATGTTGATGGCGGTGAGTTCACGTCCATCACTAATTCTGATGGATCTGTGACCGTGACGGGTGTTCCGGTGGGCTGGAGCACGCCTGTTGAATATGTGGGTAATCTGCGCCAGTTCGACCTCGTTAAACAGCTTTATCCTGATATTAATCTGGGATTTGCTCTCGGTGGCTGGACCCTGTCGGATGAATTCAGTCTGGCAGTTGATTCTGCCTCTGGCCGAGATGGCTTCACTGACAATGTTGTTGACATTTTCAAGCAATATGATTTTTTCAATACTGTTGACTTTGACTGGGAATACCCCGGTGGTGGGGGTGATTCGGGAAATGCCTCCAGTTCTGAAGATGGTGCAAACTTTGCGTTAACTCTTGAGCTTTTGAAGGGCAAGCTTGACGAACTTGAGCAGTCAACAGGTGAAAATTATGAGGTTTCGATTGCCACTGCTGGGGGGGCAGACAAGCTTGCCAATCTGAATCTTCCAGGGATTGATCCCTATGTTGATTTTTACAATGTGATGACCTACGACTTCCATGGAGGCTGGGAGTCAGTGACTGGTCATCAGGCAGCCATGGTCAATGATCCTGGTGGCTATGACATCGCTACGGCAATTGAACAATTCGAAGTCAATGGTGTTGATCTGAATAAGGTGGTGCTTGGAGCTCCTGCCTACACACGAGCCTGGGGGAATGTGCAGGCTGGAGACACATTCGGTTTGGGAAACTCCGGTGATGCACGACAGGCTCCTGGCTCTTATGAATCGGGGAATTACGACCAGAAGGATCTGATCACTGGTGTCACCGACGGACGTTATGAATTGATCTGGGATGACGATTCCAAGGCAGCTTTCGTTTACAACGAAGACACTCAGGTCTGGAGTTCGATTGAAACTCCAGCCACCATCGCCGGCAAAACGGCTTACGTCGACGAAATGGGACTGGGGGGCATGATGTTCTGGGCTCTTTCCAACGACAGCAGTGGTGATCAGAGTCTGATCGCGTCGGCGTCTGACCTGCTTCTTGGCGGTGCCAGCTTCGATGAGGTGATTTCGAGAAGCGAACCGTTCGATTCTGTTATTGGCGGTGATGGTCATTTCGGTCTCGACGATTTCGTCGAGTCGCCGACAGTCGCTTCCAGTCAAGGCGTGATCAGTGCTGATCCCGATCTGTTCAGTGCACACGCTTTTTCGACGGTTGTTGATTCCAGCCAAATGTTCTGATGGGCCCCTCTAGCGTGAGCGCAGTTCTGACGCTCACGTCTGTGGTTCCTGGTCGGATAACCAAGCAGGTGGTCCTCGGCTGGCTGGGGACCCTTTTGCTGATTCTGTCGTTCACGGTTCTGCCGGTCAGAGCATGGGCAGCCGCGAATGGTTTCCCTGGCACGCACAGCTTCGTTGCCGACGCTGTGCGCAACGTCGCTCCGGCAGTGGTCAGAATCGACACGGAGCGGATTGTGGAGCGTCAGCCCTTTGACCCAAATCTGATCGATCCTCTGCTCAGGGACCTGCTCGGCGAGCCCGGCTACGGCCCCGAGCGTCAACGCGGGCAGGGGTCCGGGGTAGTGATCGACCGAGAGGGCCTGGTGCTCACCAATGCCCATGTTGTTGAGCAGGTCGATGAGGTCAATGTGACCCTCGCCGACGGTGATCAAAGAGATGGTGTCGTCATCGGCCGCGACCCAGTCACGGATCTGGCACTGGTCCGGCTGGAGGGTGGTGAGCCTCCCAAGCCGGCCAGGCTCGGGGACTCCGATGCTCTGGATGTTGGGGACTGGGCCATCGCTCTGGGCACGCCCTACGGCCTTGAGCGGACCGTCACCCTGGGCATTGTCAGCAGCCTGCATCGCAACATCAGCAGTCTCGGTTTCAACGACAAGCGCCTTGATCTGATTCAGACCGATGCAGCCATCAATCCCGGAAATTCGGGCGGCCCGCTTGTGAACGCCGATGGTCGCGTGATCGGCATCAACACCCTTGTCAGATCGGGTCCCGGGGCTGGACTTGGTTTCGCCATCCCCATCAATCTCGCGAGCCGCGTCGCCCAGCAGCTGCAACAGGCCGGGGAAGTTGTTCATCCCTATCTGGGGCTTCAGTTGATTCCGCTGACGGCCAGAATCGCCAGAGAGCACAACCGTGATCCCAACGCTCTCGTCGAGCTGCCGGAACGGTCAGGCGCCCTTGTTCAGTCTGTTCTTCCAGACAGCCCTGCACAGAGAGCTGGCCTGCGTCGCGGTGATCTCGTGGTCAAGGCGGGTGATGTTCCCGTTGATGATCCCCAGACACTTCTTCAGCAGGTCGATCAGGCAGAGATTCATCAACCCCTGGCTCTTCAGATCATCCGTGGTGAAAAAGATCTGCAGCTGTCGGTCAAACCTGAACCCTTGCCAGGTTTCGGCTGACACTCTTGCTACGGTCGCGCCGCGGATCAAACCTGAGCGATGTCAGATCTTCAGAACCAGATGAAACAGGCCGTCGCTCAAGCGGCAGTCGAACAGTTCCGCGACGGAATGATTGTGGGGCTTGGATCAGGTTCCACGGCAGCTCTGATGATTCAGGGACTCGGCCAGCGTCTCGCCTCCGGTCAGCTCAAGGACATCGTCGGTGTCACCACATCGTTCCAGGGTGAAGTGCTAGCTGCTGAGCTGGGCATCCCTCTGCTCAGTCTCAACGCTGTGAGCAGGATTGACCTGGCCATTGACGGTGCTGATGAGGTGGATCCTTCTTTCCAGCTGATCAAGGGCGGCGGTGCATGCCACGTTCAGGAGAAACTTGTCGCCGCTCGCGCAGAACGCTTCGTCGTGGTGGTGGATTCCACCAAGCTGGTGGAACGGCTGAATCTTGACTTTCTTCTGCCGGTGGAGGTTCTGCCCGGAGCCTGGCGTCAGGTTCAGCAGCGGTTGTCGGCGATGAGCGGAAAAGCCGAACTGCGCATGGCGAATCGCAAGGCCGGTCCTGTGGTGACCGATCAGGGCAACCTCGTTCTGGATGTTCGTTTCGACGGGGGAATTGCTAACCCCCTGGATCTGGAGAGAACCATCAACAACATTCCCGGTGTGCTGGAGAACGGTCTGTTTGTGAATCTCGCCCACGAGGTGTTGGTGGGTGAAGTGAATGACGGTGTGGCAGGGGTTCGTCGACTGGACAAGGTCGGCTGATCTCAGTCAAGCCTGACCTTCACTGAGTTCGCATGGCTGTGCAGTCCTTCGCTGCTGGCCAGTTCCACCACTGCTCCGCCAGTGGCTTCGAGCGCTTCCCTGCTGAATTCGATCATCGAGGTATGGCGCATGAAGGTTTCCACGCTCAGTGCGCCGCTGTAACGCGCGGAACCACAGGTGGGCAGGGTGTGATTCGGACCGGCCAGGTAATCACCCACTGCTTCCGGACTCCATGGACCGATGAAAATTGCGCCTGCCTGTTGGATGCGATCCGCCAGCATCCGTGGCCGCTCCACGAGCAGCTCCAGGTGTTCCGGCGCAAAACGATCGCTCAGGCGTGCACAGGTTTCAAGGTTGTCGCAGACCACGACCAGCCCCCATTGCCCCAGCGATTGCCTGCAGATGGCTTCACGGGGATGGCTGCTCAGCTGAGTTTCAAGCTCCGCCGGCAGCGAATCGGCCAGGGACTGGGATGTGGTGAGAAGAATGGCTGCAGCCAGTGGATCGTGTTCCGCCTGGGCCAGAAGATCAGAAGCGACCTGACCAACGCAGGCTGAGCCATCGGCAATCACCAGAACTTCACTGGGACCAGCCAGGGAGTCGATGCCAACCTGTCCATAGACCAGCTTTTTGGCGAGAGTGACATAGAGATTTCCCGGGCCGCTGATGACATCAACGCGAGGGATTGTTTCCGTGCCCAGAGCAAGAGCCGCAACCGCCTGGGCGCCCCCGATCCGATAGACCTCCTGCACTCCCGCCATGTGTGCAGCTGCAAGCACGGTCCGGTTCACCTGGCCATTGGCTGCTGCAGGGGTGACCATCACCAGCCTCTCCACCCCCGCAACCCTTGCAGGAACGGCATTCATCAACACCGTGCTGGGGTATGAAGCCCGACCACCCGGAACATAAAGACCTGCAGCCTGCACCGGTCTCCATCGACGCCCGAGGCGTTCTCCGTGGATGCCTTGAACGTCGATGTCCTGTGGTTTCTGGCGCATGTGAAAGTCCTGGACCCGACGGTGGGCGAGTTCCAGGGCGTCCCGCAGGTTCGCTGGGCTGCTCTCCCAGGCTTGATGCAGCTCAGCCGCTGGAACCCTCAGCGGTTCGGGAAGGAAACCGTCGAACTGTTCGGTGAGTGCCATCACAGCGCTGTCACCTTCAGTGCGCACGCGTTCGATGATGGTTTCGACAGTGGCTGTGGCTTCTTTCTGCGTCTGTCCGGTGGTGCGTGTTGAAATTCGATCGAGTTGTTGCTCTGCCCCGGCTGCGCTGTCGAGGCACCTGGGCAGACCGCTTGTCGCCGGCTCTGTGCTCAGGGTGGTCATCAACGCTGGCCATAAGGTTCAGTCAAGCTAGGTCCACCCGCATCACCTCGATGGAAGCCGAAGGGTCCTGGGTTAACGTTGTGGGCTGTCGATGAGAATTCCGGCTCTGTGGCCAATAACAAATCTTCGAAGAAACGCGTCGAGATCGCTGAGCGCAATCGCCTTCAGAACAAGGCTTACAAGTCGGCCATGCGCACTCTCATGAAGCGCTGTATCAGTGCCTGTGATGCCTACACAGCAGCGCCCGGTGATGAGGCGAAAGCCGGTGTTCAATCCAGCATGAATGCTGCATTCAGCAAAATTGACAAGGCTGTCAAGCGAGGCGTTTTGCACCGCAACACCGGAGCTCATCAGAAAGCCCGACTCACCGTCGCTGTGAAAAAGGCGATTGATCCCGCTCCCGCTGCAAGCTGATTGCTGATCTCTGGGCCAGGATGATGGCCACAAGCCCTGCAGAATGGATCCTGAAGGCGCGTTTCAGGGTCCGATGGCTGTTCCAGTGTTAATCGACAGTCACTGTCACATCGTTTTTCAGACCTTTGAGGAGGATCTTGAGGCGGTTGCTGAGCGATGGCGGATCGCTGGGGTGAAGTCGCTGCTGCACGCCTGTGTCGAACCCAGTGAGATTCCCGCCATCCGCTCCCTGGCGGATCGCTTCCCCGAAATGCGTTATTCCGTGGGTGTTCATCCCCTTGACACCAAGCACTGGGGTGATGACACACCTGAAGTGTTGCGCATTGCTGCGCTGGATGACAGCCGGGTCGTGGCCATCGGCGAGCTCGGTCTTGATCTGTTCCGTGACAAGAATCTGGATGAGCAGCTTGCGATCCTGCGTCCCCAGCTCGACCTCGCCGTGGAGCTCAACCTTCCCGTGATCGTTCATTGCCGCGATGCGGCAGAGCCGATGTTGGTCGAACTGCGTGCGCGACAACGTGAGGGCCGCTGTCCCGCCGGTGTGATGCATTGCTGGGGGGGGACGCCTGAGGAGATGCATCAATTTCTTGAGCTGGGCTTCTACATCAGCTTCAGCGGCACCGTGACGTTCCCCAAGGCGGTGCCCACCCATGCCTGTGCCAGGGAGGTTCCGCAGGATCGATTTCTTGTGGAGACCGATTGTCCTTTCCTGGCGCCGGTCCCACGCCGGGGCAAACGCAATGAGCCTGCATTCGTGGCTTCGGTTGCAACGCGTGTCGCAGAACTCCGTGACCAGTCGCTCGAGCAGGTTGCTCAGGACAGCACCGCCAATGCCAGGCGTCTGTTCAGGCTTCCCTGATCTTGCAGACCGTTGCAACATGAAAGTGTAAGATGACTTATTGGCCTGGCCAGGCACGGTTTTCTGTGCTTGGACTCCCGAAGCGTCCATTACCGTCCGGTGCATTGACGACGTCAGCTGTCCTGACCCGAGTCTTTTAAAGCCAGTGATCGCGGAGGTTGTCCCTTTCCAAGGGGTGGCCGCCGCTGTTTTGGCTGAAAGCTCATTTCATGGTTGTACCAGCTGCCTCCTTCAGGCCCCACTGTCCCCTCCGATACCTGCAGGTCTCCGCATGAGCAGCAGCGCGATTCAGGTCGCCAAGACCGCCACCTATCTGCCCGATCTGGTGG
>NYZI01000052.1 GCA_002687115.1 Cyanobium sp. ARS6 | reverse complement strand
TGGCTGCAACAATGGCGCCATTGCTCCCTTAGCTCAGCTGGATAGAGCAACTGCCTTCTAAGCAGTCGGTCGATGGTTCGAATCCATCAGGGGGCGTCAATCACAACACGGCTTTTCAGCCAATCACCACTAGGCCGGGCGAGACTGACTGCAATGCAGGACTGGGGGCATCAAACCTGCAGCAGGCGCAGATCCTTCAGGAATGGATCAACCGGTGGAGGCTGGTCCTTTTGAAGCTACGACACTTAATGAGACCCAGAACAACATGTTTTCTAAGTTCGGTTTATCCAGCCAACCCCGCAAAGCGAAGTGTCAAGGCAACTTGCAATATTAAAAACGAATTAATGCTTTAAAATTGAATAGGCAAGCATCCAGTGTCGTCAATGGCCGCCAAATTACTAAGATCACAAGTCATACACATGGAGCTAACAATCATCCCAAGAGCAAGCGCTAGTCCTCATTAATTTCAAAACAATGCCTCACCTTCGCCAAAACAGGTAATAAGGGTACTCTCAAGCGAAGCGACCACCTTGTCGTAAGCAAATCTTCTTTTTCGAAGCACTTTTACAAACGCTACCCACAACATCAAACCTCGACAGCATCGAATCTGCCCACAAAAAAACTGTGACAAGATCTGACTGAGACAATTTGCTATTTTCAAGACTTTCATTGTATAGTAAAGCATCTATAAAATCCAAATCCTTGGATATCTAGCCAACTGATTGCAAAGAGTTACCGCGTCGGGAAAGGAGTAATTGCCGTGGCAAGGAAAGGAAAAAAACTACAGAGATATTGGATTCAGGAGCTACTGAATCCAGACACACCAGGCCGCGAAGCTTGGCAAGTTCAACTTTGGCTAGGCATATTTCCTATCAGCTGGAGACAGCTTGGGAATCGCACAGCGCTTTTGTACAAGACAATCTCCACAATCCAAGCTCAGCTTAGAAACAGTTATGTCGATCTTTTGCAGGCGATGTTGCTGGACCCTGCTTTACAGATCTCGCTCAATGGCCTTGCAAATCATTGGCGTAAACCAAATGAGAATCTTGCAAGAGAGCTTTTAGAGCTGTTCTCCCTGGGTATTGGTAACTACAGCGAGTCAGACGTGCAGGAAGCTGCACGCGCTCTTACAGGCTATCGCCTCAAGGATGGAGGAAGAATTGAGATGGTGCCAAGACATCATGATCCAGGGCCGCACACAATTTTTGGAAGAACGGAATCTTTTGATGCAATTAGCCTTGCCTCCTGGCTTGGCCAGCAACCTTCAACTGCCCGTCACGTAGTCAAACGAGTCTGGAGGAGCTGCACAGGAGTAGTGCCTTCGCAAAATCGCTTAGAAGAGCTTTCAAATACATGGCTCAAGAAACAACTTTCAATTCCTTGGCTAATGACTCAATTGCAAGAGTCACCAGAAGCACTAAATAGCCGCAGTGATGGATTGAGATTACTAGATCCAATTGAATTGGTAGTGCGAAGTCTGCAGCTTCTTGGAAGTGACCATCCCGATGCTGTTGAAATCTCCCTACGTGGACTGAAATCCATGGGCCAAGAACTGTTTGCGCCTCCTTCGGTGAAGGGTTGGCCTGTAAATGAAGAATGGCTTAAGCTGCGTTGGCTTCAGGCACGACGACTTACTCTTCAGAAGTTGCTTGCTGATGAGGAAATTTGGGATAGCAGTCAACTGCCCTCAACACTTCAAGTCTCCAATACAAGCTTCCCTCCGCTCAGCCTTCAGCTACCAACCACTGCTACGCGAGAAACTGTTGGAGATCTTTTTGCTGATCCTTGATGGCAGATAGGACTTTCGCCAGTACTACGATAATGTCATACACAAATATCAGCCGCCGCACTTTTCTCAGCGGTATTGCAACATCAGCAGCAGCAGCGATAACAGTTCCAAGATGCTTTGGAAGTAATCTCGACACCGCTCAGAATCAACACAATCACATCTTGGTGCTCTTGCAACTGCAAGGTGGTAACGATGGACTCAACACACTGGCGCCGATTGATGATCCTATTTATCGCCGTGCCCGTCCTAATCTGGCGCTTGGGTCTGAAACAATCGAACTTGATCGAGGCCTTGCTCTTCATCCCGCACTAGCCCCGCTGGCAAAACTTTGGAAGGAAAAGCGGCTTGCGTTTGCATTAGGGGTGGGTTGGGCACAACCACAGCGGAGCCACTTCAAGGCGCAAGATCAGTGGGCTACAGGCACTAACTCCGGTGAAGGGGCTGGTTGGTTGGCGCGCGCTTATGCCCATCGGGCCAAATTCAATTCACTTGTAGCCTTGGACCCTTCAAGCATCGCACCTATCGAAGGTGGATCGCTTCTAGCGTTACAGCTGGGGCCTGCACAGATGCGTGGTAATTCCAGATTTAGACAGATGAATAATCTCATTAACACCACAACAAGCCCTGTCCTTAAAAGATTAATCGAATTGGAATTAGCAGGCGCCCAAGAATTAGACCGTCTAAAGCAAGCTCTACCATCGCTACCCGTTGGATTGGATTTGCCACGAAGTAGCCTTGGGCAGCAGGTGAAGCTAGCTCTACGATTGATCGGAAGTGGTGTTTGTCCACCGGTACTAACCTTGGCCCACAAGGGTTACGACACACACGCCAATCAGAAAAATCGGCACAACAGGCAACTGAGTCAGCTTGCTGCTGGACTAACAGCTTTTGAAGCGGGTTTACAACAACTAACAAACCGACCTGATGTCACAATTTTGGCAGTTAGTGAGTTCGGTCGACGATTGAAGGAGAATGGGTCTCGTGGAACAGACCATGGCAGTGCTTCGGTGGCGTTGCTGCTTGGCGATCGTGTACCAGCGCAATTCCTCGGGAATTATCCAAATCTTGAAATGTTGGATGCGCGTGGCGATTTGCAACCCAACATCACTCCTCCAGAGCTGTATGAAAAAGTTCTCTCATTACGTTGAAAGAAATTCAAAAGAAGCATCTCTAACTGAAGCCATCAAACTTGATGAATCAGGAATGGATAGACTCGTTGCCGATGGTCTCTTTGATGCTGTGACATTCAATGAGACCCAGAACAAAAATGTTTTCTGAGTTCGGTTTACCCAGCTAACCCCACCACGAGCGGGGTTTTTGCTGTCTGACCACCCGGATCAAACTGGGACAGAATCCTCGGGTCCGACTTTGATCGCTGGAAATTGATGAAGCAGCGCACTGCAACTCTTCTGCTGATCCCCTCTGCGCTAGCTGCGTTGGCGGTGCTCGTGGGTTTCATCGCATTGATCAGATGTGATTCGACCTTGTGGAACCTCTACCCGAGCAAAAACAAGCCATGCCTCATTGATTGATCTCTAGCCCGGATCAAACGGGTCACCACCTGGGCGGGCAACGCTTGCACCCGCCTGACTTCTGCATGGTCTCCCAGGCTTCACTCTTTTCGTGGCCTGGGCTGTGCACACCAATTCATGCAGTGCAGCGTGTCGGAGCGAGCCCAGCCTGTTACGAGAATTGAATAGATTTAGTTCAGCCGTCAGCTGATTGATTTGCGAACAGAGCAATTTCTCTGGATTGCCCTTTTTGCTCTGGCTTTTACTGCTCTTTGTCTTGCGTTCAGCTGGTATGTATCCGGTCGTGACCGACACAGATTACGAGTTATTTCCAGGTTTAATTTCAATCCGGGGCGACGCTGGGGAAGTCAGGCTTTTCTGAGGGTAACTGTTCAAAACAACAGCAGAAAACCCATGACAATCAGTAAAGTCAGAGTCGTTTTTGCGGGAAAAATCTGCGGAGAGCGATTCTTTGATGGTCACCGGGGGGCTCCAGTGAGGGTTGGCGCGGGTGAAGAGGTGTCAACTGTTGTGGAGAAGAATGATCACACAATGCCTCTGCCGGAAGCTACAGATTTTTCACGAAGCAAAGTGTTCGTAACTGATGCCTTGGGAAAAGTGTATGGAGCAACCTATATCAATGAATCCAATTATTTTTAGTTGCTTAATTGGCGATTGCTTTCGGCTTGAGATGTTGTTGGCTGCGCCCATTGAACAATGATTGATATGAATGCCACCTGCTGAATATCTAGAGAATTCCACGACTGATTGGAAGGGCCCGTAGAAAATGAGCCAACATGAAAGACAGGATACTTCCAGCGATAATGAGAAGTGTTAAACTAATTACTGCAGGGAGCTTAGTCAAAGTAAATAAGTAAGTCAGACTCACAAGAATAATTGGATGAAGAATATATGCTCCGTAAGAATCATTGCCAGAATCTGCAATCTGCTTGCCGAATGGAATGACATGAGTTCTAAACCACCAAAGAAGCCAGGAAATCACCCCCCAAGCAACAAACGGAGAAATAATAAGGTATATTGTTTTACCATAAAGTTCTAAAAACGTAGAGCTATCTCCTGTTTTGTCCACCATCTGAGAGGCATAGCAGACCACCCAGATTGTTGCTGCAACAAGTCCAATCAGTCCCCAGGTTTTTGCCTTATCAGCCGGGACTCTCTCTAACCAACATCCTTCGGCAGAAACACATCCTATAGCAAAAAGAATAATATAGGCAGGTAGAAAGCTAAGATTACCAATCCAATAGTCTAGGCCAATTCGAAGCAAGAATTTAGATCCTGAGATCGGCACACCAAGTGGTGCAAAATAAGCAACAATCAGACTACTTATAGCGGCACCTATGGCAACAGCAGCCAAATGACTCGTCCCAGGTAGCTGTCGTTGAGAATTTCTAATAAAATGATAATTACTGCATTTTTTCCAAATTAAATAAGCAACATTAAAAACCATAAGAGTAATTACGAACCACATTGGTCCAGAAATCAGATAAAAACCGTCCAAGCTAAAAAATTTAGCAAATGTATCACCTATCCTCTCCCCCCGCGAAGACTCAGAGATTGCTATGATGAGGGGTGAAAGAATAAACCATGTGACCAGTAAGGGTATGCCGAGCCGCCGCATTCTGTCTTTCATGAACTTCAAAGAGCCTTTCTTTTCGACAGAAATTGGTACAAAATAACCCGAAATAAGAAAGAACATTCCCATAAAGAATGACTGATTAAAGCTAACTACTAGACCTAATAGATCTGAAATCGGGGGGCCAATTGAGTTCTGTTGGATGAACCAACAACAGGTGTTTTTTGCATAAGTAATCATTGAGTGATGCAAAATCACTAGCAACATGAGGATAGTGCGTAATTGATCAAGGAACTGAGTTCGCATTAATTGAATCTCTGGTTTGATACGAATATGATATTGAGAATTCACGTTGAAGTAGATGGGCCATTTACAAAAATAAAAAACTTAATGAAAGCATGAAATTCAAAAGACAAATCTCATGACTTCAAAAAGCAATGCAGATCCATGGTAGATGTTATGAAAGTATTCTAAGACGCACTCGGTGAAAGAGTCTAGACCAGTTTGTCTTGAATTAATGATCTCACAAACACTTCAGGATGTTGTGCAATTCGCACGGGAATTGTACAAACAAATACTTTATTCAGCAAATGTGGGAGATGACGCTTTCAAGACATAAACATTAAGGGTGAAATCCAAAAAATATTTGCCGCGGTTAAAGAGTTGGATATGGGATAAACTTTTTACTTGGTTAGACTGTGTTGATATATGCATTTCTGAAGATAGCTGGAGTGATCTAATTGTCACAAGATGAAGGTTGAGAGTCCATTAATAGCCACCTGACTGTTTGGCGTTCTGAAGACAGTCTTGTTGCGCGACTTGCGCAAAGAGACTCTCAGAAATTGGAATTAAAGCCTCATTGGCCATGACGATCAAGGTATTGGCTAACTATTTTCGGTGAACCTTAAACCTTTCCGTTGGCGTGAGCTTCCACACGGCGTTTTCTGGGATCTCAGGGCCAACTTGCAGATCCGCGGCCCAGGCGAATGACATGAGTTGTCAGTGCTTGTGGTTACCGGTGACGTCCCAAAGCTGAAAGCCAAGCTGCTGGCTAGAGAGGAGCAAAGGACACTCAAACAACAACAACAATGATCCGCACCACATTCACCGCAGCAGCACTTGCACTTTGCAGTGTGGTTTCACCAGTAGTAGCTGGAGAGAGACTATTAATACCTTGTCAATACAATGGTGGTAAGTGGACCCAGGTCCATTACATCGACAACCTGGGTAGAAACAATACATTCACTCTCGAATGGGACGACGGTCCCCGCATGACGTACAGATGGCAAAATCCAGATGCACAAGATGGACACTTTAATGTCAAAGATATGCTTGGCGGAAGGTGGGATTACACCAATCATGGCCCCGGCGGTTTCACCCTTGATAATCGTGATAACGGGAACACCATCAAATGCCTCGGAACGAGGCAATGATCCGCACCACACTTATCTCTGCAGCCCTAACCCTCGGAGCCATGGCCGTAAAGGCTGAGGTCATCAATCGGCGCATTCGCTGCCAATACAACGGGGGCAAGTGGACCGAGGTCCATTACACCAATCAAAGTGACGGTGATTTCACTCTGATATGGGATGACAGCCCACGAATGTCATACGTCTGGGATAAGCCTGGGCATGGAACTTATTCATTCATGGTCACTGACAAGTTAGGTGGAAGGTGGGAGGTGGATTATGCCGGAGACCACAGCAAACCTGGAGAAAGTAATATTGGCTTTGTCCTTGCACACTCTGACAACAATAATGTAATCAAGTGCCTAGGTATAAGTAGGAACGCAATGTTCACGCGACCCTAATTTGGGGAAGAAAGAAAGAACTGATCTAAAAGCGACCGCGCTCCCACAAGTAACTAATGATCAACTCTTTAGATAATCAACGGCGCGCCGAGGCCGAGTTCACCA
This sequence comes from Cyanobium sp. ARS6, assembly GCA_002687115.1. Classification (GTDB taxonomy): domain Bacteria; phylum Cyanobacteriota; class Cyanobacteriia; order PCC-6307; family Cyanobiaceae; genus Synechococcus_C. The sequence goes on along the minus strand of NYZI01000052.1, from coordinate 6,609 downwards.
AGATCAGCAAGCAGTCCAAGGGTGCCAGCCGATGACTGATCAATCTGAAAAGCCAACCCGCAGCGGCTAGGGCTGGGAAGTTGATGTGATGCGGAGACTGCTCGCTGAGCAGGAGAAACGCAAACCCGAAAAGGGCCAGCGGCGGCCCCTTCGGTTGTCGTCGTAATTGGCGTTACGGAGCTTGGGGAGCCTCGATCGGTATCAGCGACTCAATGGGAACTTGCTTGATTTCGTCTTTGGCTGCATCTGCAGTGATGAAGCCGCCAACGAATCACTGCACACCCAGGCTGAAAACAAGGCGGCACGGCAACAAAGCAGGCAGCTCATTGATGGCGGCGCTGATGCTGTCGACTGGATAGAGCTTTACGAGCAGAAGTGATTTTCCCCGATCGGTCGGGATCAAATGTCGATCAAGTCAGAGCAATCGAGACCACAACAGGACTGGTGAGACAGCCAACATCACGGCGCGGCTCTTTGTGAGGGGAAGCTGCGTGACGACGAGCCCGGTGACACCGCCACCACCGCCGGGCAGATCGTCATGTCAGCCACGTGTGTGAACAGGATCAAAAGTCGAGTGGATGTCCGCAAGCAACACCAAGAGGGCAATCAGGTCAACGACAACACCAAACGACGCTGCCGCAATGATCAACATCAGGATGTGATCGCTCCCTGAGAACTAGCGATCACGCGACGACGAATCCGGCATTGGAAGACCGCCGGGTAAGTCGTCATGCCTGCCACCCGGTTCAGGCAAATTATTGATGGTGGCCCTGTTGGAACCGGGGAGCCGCACTCCGGGTGGCCACACCTGCAGAACGTGAGCACAGTGATACCGCCGTGCGGTAAGTTTCAGCCTTCAGCTGGCGGCTGTAGAGCTTCGAACTGATCGCCATCAGCATCAGGAAAACACCGCTGATGGACAGAATTACAAAGCTGTCGATGGTCTTTTTCCGCTACAGAGCAAAAACTCTCTCAGAGTTTTAATCCGAGCTGTCCATCAACTTGGACAGTCATCCAATTACTGAGCCGGGCGAGCTGCTTTGAGGAGGCTGAGCGTGAAGCAAGCAGCTCCGAAACTGAGGATCAGAACTAGGAGATCAGAGGTGCCGAACATGAGCTTTCTGCTGATGAACAAATGTTAAGCGGTTCATTGCGGAATGTAAGGCGAATATGCGTAACGGCTTTTGTTGAATGTGCTCTCCGGGTCTAGCTGGACAGTGAATTCGCTCGTGTGGGGGATGCGCCTTCACCAGCCTTTCGGCGACTGTGCCAACAGGAGCAATCAGTCAATGGAAGGTTTCGGGCGTGTTGTTATCGGTCCTGCTGTTGGCGGTCTTCTGGGTGCGGCGGCGTTTTTCACAACTGAAGCGGTTTTGCCGAAACAAGCCGAAGCGGCACCTGCCCACACCGCTGCCAAAACCCTCAAGCATGAGCGGAAGCTCAGTGATAGCCAAACCATCTTGGAGGCGAACCGCCACCTGATCGCCAATGGCTGGCGTCCTGCGCCGCAAAAAACGCCAACGCCGGAGGAGCGGCGCTTGGCCTCTGTACCGCTCGAAAGCCTTTCGACCTGTTCCGCCACGGGTGCTGGCTTCTGCCGCTTTGATTACCGGCGAGATCTGCAGCGGCTGTCGGTGGTGACGGTGCCCAGTGAGCCGGGCCGTCCGTCCGTTGGTCGCGTTATCCGTTGGTGGTGATCAGCGATGTCGAGATGAACACCACCTCGGTGGGCAACGCTTCCAGCCCCCTGATTTCTGCATCGTTTCCCATGCCTCAATTGCGTTGTGCCTGAGCATCCTTCTGATGACTGGCTCACCACCACCCCGCAGCGGTCTGGTCTCGACGACAACCCACTGAGCGTGCTGCGTCGGCATGTCGTTTTTGAAGCGGCAGACCTTGCCTTCCTGGTCGTTCATCAACCAGCCGACGCCATTCTTTGGCGCGTGCCTATCGACAAGTGGTCTGTCCTTTTTCGGCATGACGCCACGTTGACCTGCTTAGAAAATTCCAAGAGTCTTTTTCTTGCAGTAACCAGCGCCGATATTCATCCATCCCGACTTGCAAGCTTTGCCATATGTGGGTGCCACCTCGTAATAGATAGGCGAAACACAAGTGGTACCGAGTGTGTTGACGTAACCAAGGGGACATTGCTCATGACCAGGAGCTTTGGGAATTTCCTTCTGAGCTATTGCTGCTGGTGGTACTGATGCAATGGCTAGAGGCAGCAAGGTAAAAAGTGCCTTCTTCATGGACGGGCGATTTCTTGTTTTCGCTTTAGCCAGCTCAATCAGTTGGGGCAAGGTGGTCAATCAGCGCTTTCCGCACAGCATCTTGACTGAACTGACTACCAGCTTTGCTTTGCGCCGATGACAACGCTTGGCATCCCGACCCCATGGCGAAATGCTCCGAGACACGGCAGCTGATTTGACAGTCCTCAGCAGACTGGGACCTGATTTGCGCGGATGCTGCCCATGCCTTCAGACCAGATTCACTGCGTTGAGCTCATTGCTCTTAAAGCCTTGGCGGATCTGGAGCAAATGGAGGGGCCATGGCTTGAGTTGATGCAAACGAAGGATCCGGAATCGGTCGCGTTGGCATTCAGGCTGGCGCTGGCCCATCTGGCGCAGACCAGCAAGCATTTGCAGATGGCTGATGTCATTCAGTCAGCCGAAAAGCGAACAGAAATGCAGAGTCCTGCAGAGAGTTGCAGCGCGTCCGTGACTAGGTGACCACGCGTGGTCACTTTTGGCGAAAACTGTGCCTGCAAGTGTGATCTGCGGCAGGACATTTCGGACTTTCGGCAAAGCTTGCTAGACGCAACGAAACCCACTTATCAGAAGCTGCCACCAAAAGCCAAGCAGAAAATCGTTTCTGCCGATTGGAAAAAGCAGAGGGCATTGATCATCCAGCGTGACAACCAACGCAGGCAGGGAGAACAATGCGATTGGGACAATTCGGCTGCTAATCGAGCTAGTTGGCTTCAGGGCAGGGAAGAGCCACTAGTTCGCAAATATGACTTGCAGAGATTAATCCCTAAAACATAATAAACTTGACGAATTTTGCAGAATTGCTAATTTAATTTAGCGGCGTTAAAGAACCCATGGAAAACGAAAAACTAAAGATTATAGCCACTTCATCAGAAGGAAAGCTATACAACATCAACGGATTTTTGGTCGTCCAGGTATCAGGCAGCGATCAAGAGATGGGTTATCAATACGGTGAGCTGATGAAAGATTATATAAAAAAATCATGGGATACATTAATAGAACCAGGTCGGAAGAAGGGAAGCATCACAGACGAAGATCTCAAGGCTTGGTTCAATAGGGGGTATTCATATGCGTCAAATCGAAATAAAAATTTTTACCATGGCATGGCGAAAGGGTCAGGAATCTCAATAGAGAATATTTGCCTGTTAGATCAATATATGGAGTATGGAATGTATGAGTCAAAATTACACTCTTTTTCAGGATGCTCCTCAGGCTTGGCTTGGGGAAATGATTCTGTAGACGGGAATATGTATACTTCTCGGAATATGGATTGGGCTGAAAGTTTTTTGCCTTTGCCGATTACCCTTTTAGTTAAAAAACCAGAAGGAGGTGACTTTAAATCTGCATCAGTTGCTTGGCCAGGAATGATTGCGGCCTGGACTTCGATTAATGAAAATGGAGTCTATTTTGATCTTCACGATGGTACGAGCATGGGAGGTCAGATAATCGCAATTAACAGACCTTCAACACTAGGTGTAACTGTAGATTTAATTTCCGAATCAGATTCTTTGGATACCTTGTTGGCAAAAGTCAATGGAACAGTTGCAAGCGTATCGCATATTATGACTGTTGCTGACGAAAAAAGAGCAGCCTCTGTTGAGCGGTCATCTTTAGGAGGAAATCGATATCGAACAGAAAATGGAGACTCAATTGCCGTAGTGAATACCTTTTTAAGTCCTGATTGGGGAATAGGCGTGAGAGAGACACTAAGCAACTCTCTTAAGCGATACAAAAACATTAAATATCATCTTGACAAAAACAAAGGCAAGATTAATGACCAAGTATTGAGGAATATTTTTGATTTAACTCTCTTTAATAAAGATGGCACTTTTAATGAAAACGGCGGTCCAACAAAGCCAACAGTGCAAGATGTTGACCTGACAAACTATCAGGCTGTCTTCGACATTGCAAAGCGTAAGGTATGGATGAAAATACCAGTACCAAGCTATTTTATAGATTGGACTGCAGTCGATATAGGTGAGTTGTGGAAAGCATAGCTTCAACTAATAACCCACCCATCCCAAATTAAACACTGCATTGAAGCCATCATCCAACGCCCCGTTCACATAAACAAATTATGCAGCAAACATCGATTTTATTAGAATTTCTAGGAACTATTGCATTTGCGATTACAGCTGTTCTCGCTGGTACTGAAAAAAGGATTGACTTGCTGAGTGCGTGTGTTTTTGCATTGGTCACAGCTGTTGGCGGAGGTACGATTCGCGATGTAATTATCAACCAGCCTGTCTTTTGGGCAACAAGTCAATTCTATATTTGGGTCCCAATACTGTGCGCCGTAATAGCCTTTTTCTGGAAAAAAATATTTATTCGAAAAAGAGTCAATAAGTTGCTTTTATATATGGATGCCGTAGGCATTTCCGTATTTGCTATTCAAGCCTTTGAAAAGGTATGGAATTTAGATTATGGAACTCCCTTGGGGCCAATCATTTTGGGCGTTATAACTGCTATTGGCGGAGGAATAATGAGAGACGTCATGGCAGGCAGATCTAATTTATTGCTATCAAAAGAATTATATGCCATACCAATTTTGATAGGCTGTGTTGCCTATGCTTTCATTCTTAATTACGCCCCCGGATATAGCTTGTATAGCGGCCTTTTTTGCATGGTATTGATTTTTGCAATTAGATGCATAGCAATCGAAGAAAGGCTTACAGTTCCAAAGTGGCTTATTTCAACTTAAGGTAGAGCTATTGATTTGCATTTTCAGTGCAAGCTATTCATCAATTTTGATCTTTTAATAGTTCATCCAAGCTGGTAACGCTGATTGCGTAAGGGTTTATCTCAAAATAAGTCCATGTATCTTTTGACCGATGCATGGGGGCTTTCTTCAGGCATCCGGATATCTTCACAAATCGAGGGACGTCGTTCAGACTGACCTAAGCGACATCGATTTCGTTGACAAGCTTGCCAGCTAAGTCTTGATGGTTGAGCAGATGGCAACTGATGCAGCCGCCGCTGGATGTGAATCAAACGCAATCGGTGCCATCCGTCTCTTAAACGAGCTGGTTGGCTTTGGTGGGCGAAGTAATTGCCAGGCCAAACAGGGTGACTAACAGTCGCTTAAACATAAGGAAATCAAACGATTGAGTGACCTTATTGAAGGCTGAGTTGTGCTTGGTGAGAGAAACATGCGTGTTTTCTATGAATGACCACCAAAATCGTTTAGTTGAATGTCTATTAGCGTTGCCTCTTATCGATTGTTGGCGTCCCTCCCATGAAACGGATTCATAGGGACGTGGATACGCTGTGTTCACCCGATTGGGGATGTGGAGCGGAATGATTCAGGAGAGGTTGGTTTGAGTTGGAAATTCTCGATGGACAAACCAACTAAAAACACAGACTCTTGGGCTGGTGGCATCGCTGTCGCCACTCTGTTGGCACTGGTCTCAGCCGCTGCAATTGCTGCTGTGTCCTACGACTAACAGAAATACAGAGACTGCACCGCGGGCGATGATGTAAGCAGCGACCAATGCAAACTGCACCATCCCGTACAGCGATGATGGACGAATGAAACGCTTTGCACCCATCGCCGCCGTTGCTGTTGGCTCCCTGCTGATGGCGAGCTGCCAGTCAGAGGCGGCTCGAAAGGGGGAGATTTGCGCTCAATGGTCCGTTGCTAGATACGAAAACGAGGCTTTCATCGAGCAAGCGAAGCAGGCATGGAAAGCACTTGGAATTGAAAAAAACTACCCCTCACCAATCGAAGGGGATCCCCTTAAAAAACAGCACCACCTGAATGCTGCCGAATCACTCGATGATTTTTGCGAGTTCTACAAGCCTTGATCCAAACCGGATCAAACGGGGTCACCACTTAGGTGGGCACCGCTTCCAGCCACCTGACTTCAGCATGGTCTCCCATGCCTCGATGGCGTTGTGCCTGAGCATGCGTCTGATCACCGGCTGACCACTGCCGCGTAATGGTCTGGTTTCAACAACGACCCACTGAGCGTGCTGCGTTGGCATGTCGTTCTGGAAGCGGCAGACCTTCTGTTCCTGAGTGTTCATCAACCAGCCGACACCGTTCTTCGGTGGATGGAGGTCAACAAGCGGTCTGTCCTTGTTTGGCATGACGCCACGTTGGCGAAACCTCAACACCAGCTGCTGCTAGCGGGGCTTCAGAGGCTCAGCACCACTTCCCGCATGAGAACGAGATCGCTTGTCTTCATTGCTGCGATCTGATCCAGCGGTTACTGAACTAATCAGTAGCCGCCAAAAGCAGCTCCAACTCTGCAATTCCGCAGTTACAGCCATCCCGCTCGCCATCACATGGCTCCATGTTGGGATGCCCCTTGGCACAGGACTCAGAGCAGAAATGCTGCCC
>NYZI01000051.1 GCA_002687115.1 Cyanobium sp. ARS6 | reverse complement strand
TTCTGGATGAGCGTGCGCAGACCGGCCTACGACAATCACTGTGCCCTTGCCTTCTCAATGAGAGGGATGGCACGGTGATCCCAACGATTTTGGAAGACTACGAGTTGTGCTTTCCTCGGCGCCAGGCGATGCCTGGGCGTCCACAACGGCTCCGAAGCAGTGCACCAACGGTGCCTCTTTATTTGCTCTCTCTGTCAAAGCGCGTCTGCTGATAGCAGGTAGACGGACCGATGGCCCTCGTTGCATTGCCAACGAAATGCGCAGCAAAATTCCTTCTTTTGGTAAGGCAGGCCTGGCTGCCTGCTCAAGCATGACATCGGTGATCACGGTGACGTTGTTGTTCGAAAGCCCGGCGATGAGCTGCAAGGTGACGCCCTTGGTCTTCAGCTTGGTGGCAAGCGAGGTAGCAATCTCGTCGGACAGCTCCACGTCAACCAAAGCAGCGACAACGTTCGCATCATACGCCATGGCGCACGAAAATTCCAACGACCTAGAACGATGCGCCCGAGCTTGAGCCCCACTCAAGCTAAGCGCGAAAATTTCAGCTGCAACAATGTCAAGCATATTGCAGGCTGAGCTGTGACGCCAACCAAAGTGACAATGGTGAGAGCAATACAAATGGGGATCCAACGACTTCGATCACGCTCGGAGAGAAAGCTTAAACGGTACTGCCGTACCAAGTCACTGTGCCTGACGCGCGCAAGGTAACGTATGTACACGCGGACAACTCGAGATAGACAGATCCATGCAAACTGCAACCAAGGCAAAAAACTAATGAAAAGGAAAACCGCCGCCGGCAGTCTCGCTCGGCACATCTGCATTTCCTTGCGGTAAAACCTCGTACCTCGGCTTAACCGCTACTGAAATGCAGACTGGCACGTGCGGTGGCTCTTTGTCGTAAACACTCCTGCGAGCCAACCTGCCGACGGCGCAAACACGAAACAACAGACACCAGGGCTGCTTTTGGGGTGATTGTCTGGACCTTAGACTATCGACTATCGACTCTCCAACTTCAAAGGTCGTGAACTCTATATCAAGCTTCGACTGTAGCGATCGATGCAAAGCGTATGGACTCACGGACGCGCACGAATCATTGCAGCTATTTTGTAATCCGCCTTCCCAGATAAATTGTGGCGTTAGCATTGGGCATCTGCCGGGTGCGAAAAGCTGCATGAAATCTGAAAAATTTCCCACAATTCTCAGACCACACAACTTCTAAGCTCCCAGCATTGGGCCACAACTCACCCAATGGGACGCCCAATGCTGCTTCTCGTGCACATCCCTGGCCATGTACTCTGCGCTGACCTCCGCACGCTACCAGGCGAACGAAATGGCAGACAATTTCGTGGGGATCAGCAATTATGCCTTCCGTGATCTCTTTGCAACGATCACTCGAGCTGATCTAAAAGCTCAACCCAGAGATCAGGGTCTGACTCAGGGAAACGCTGCGCCGAGTGCTCCGCAAAATTTACTGCAAGTGCCGGAGAATCAGAATGCGACACAAGCGGAGACTGGACTGTTGCCGCGTCGGCCTTGTCGTGTCTGTCTTTCTTTTTCTTTTTGATCTTTTTCTCCTTTTTATCTTTCTTATCCTTCTTATCCTTCTTGTCTTTCTTGTGCGTTTTTTCCGTCTGGGGCACATCCTGGATACCCGGCCCGTTCGATGGAGACGGGGAAACGGCGGGATCAGAAAGGCTAGGAGCCTGACCGTCAAATTTCTTACGAGAAGGGAACTGAAAATCAACGTTCGAATCACCCGTTCGCTTTGCACCCTGCGGCTGGAACGTCAGCGGAGGCGCGGGCTTGGAGGCACCACCTTGATCCTCATCGTCGCTCAGCTGGTCGAATGCAGCGAAGACGGCGTCCTCCTCGATATCTGCCTGACGGAGGTAATACAGGAATGCCGCAGAACGCCACTGACCGGCGGCCAACACCTCTGCCAGAGTCGAGCCAGTAGCAATCATTTCCTGTGCAGTGCCGCGCCGAAACGCCTTCGTAGAATATTCCTGGTGGTTTTCCACTGCAAGATCACTCAAGTGCCCGCGCATGGTATTCTGGAAAGAACTATAAGAAAAAGGGAAAATCTTTCCTGCCATGGTCCTCTGCGTGGCCGTTGCAAATCGAGAGAATATGTGCACAGGACACAATTTCGGATGTGTTCGGCAAATGCACTTCCGTGTAAGAGTCGCACCGTGTTGCATATTTTTCCGAAACTTGAGTGTAAGCGTAACAGTTGCTGGCTGCACTTGCGTATTGAAACTCAACTGTTCGAATGACATGTCCACCAGCTCACTGCGGCAACGAAGGAGGAAGTTGGCGGCGATCACATACGCCGCGGCAAACGCGAACATGCTCCGGCGCCACGCATGATCGACCATGCGCGCAAGCAATTCCCATCGGATCGCCGGCCGCGGCTTGGAGGCATTGATGGATTTCTGCAACTTGTGACCGCCTCTGAGAGTCTGCTTTAACTTAAGGGAATCCCAATTGATTGCACAATTCAGATACGTGTACATCCAACGCACCGCTTTGATATACTGAGCTGCGCTGTCAGCATTGCGAAACAATCCAACGTATAGCAACATGTCTTCTGCGCTCGCGGACAACACACCGCCAGTGAACAATCCAACAGCTGCAAACGTAATGAAGCAGCGCAGCATGGAGGCGTAGCTCTTGACGGATTTGCGTATCGTCTCCAATCCGAAAGCGTCCGTCCGCTTCATCAGCACATCGCGCGCCTTGCGCTGGTTACCTCGGTAGCGAGCGATGGTGACAAGGCAGCCGTATATATCGAGCAGACTCCTAGTGCGTAACTAACAAACGTGCATCCGAATGACCATATGCATGCGATTCGGAACAGGCTTAGCGTGATTTTTTGCGCATTTTCTACGCAGAAATATTTTGGTAAATATTTACCAAAATTTGTTAATTATTTACCAAATCGACAATGTGCAATGCATGTAGAGATATGTAATTCAGGCAACGAATGTCAAGCTCGCAGCAGCCTTCAATGACACATACTATGCGTAACCTATCGCACTACACGTACGCACATGTACGACACATACCAGTGAAACGGAACTGGTCAACCTGCAGTGACGGCACGAACCGACACCATATGGAACGTGAGATCCACCCTTAATTAATGTTCACACACATTTACGCGGTATTTCTGTTGCGAAAAGTAATCGCTGAGGAATCAATTGCGCTACGTCTTGAGCGAGCCTCGGGGACGCAGACAGAGCTGATAGCTCTCGACGAATTTGGTCAACGAATCTCGCACTCTCAACGTGGCGGCAACGCACGCCGAGAGAGCGCAAAAGCGCGAAACGCGCAACCTTGTCAGGCCTCGTGGGCACGTCCGCGATATTCGCTTCGCTCTCCACGCGGTCCACCCAGAGACCCACGCGTGCGCTCGCTACGCGTCCCCAAACAGCTCCGCACAAAAGTGCTTGCGAAAGCGAGCGACTGAATCCTCGGATGAGTGAGCCCTGGGCGGCAATATTGTCCACAAATAATCGAACGTCGGTATCTATTAATTCATCGTTAAATACTTCCAGCAAAAGCAAAACCGCTGCAGTTTCTATTTGTTCAATCGGATTCCGTGGCGCAAACGACCGACAAAGGTCCTCCGGAAGCTGCATGGCAGTGTATGCAGGCTGAAACGGAGGACGCGGAAAAATGACCGCAGCGATCCAACCTTCACCTTGCCCGTCCGTGTATGCAAGCGTCGTCGGCCTGGACCCAAAGTAACTAGGCAAGACGACACGAGACGGCGCATTATGTACGATGTCGTGAATGCAAAGCAACGCTGCACGTAGCTGCGGACTCAATTTCTTCGCAAAAGCGGACGAGTGCTGTCGCTCATAGACAGGCTTAAGGGCGGCACGTCCAACTCTGCCATATAATGCCGTACACGCAAATGCGAATTTGCCAGCTAGTTCCCCCGCTACCCGCGGTCGAAGGCGACCCGAGCTAAGCGCATCCTCTACCATCGCGAGAACACCGGCCTTCCTGCGAACAGAGTTGGAAAGCGTGTAAGGCAGTGCCGACAGATCTACCACGTGGCCTAGCAACTCGCCGACGAAAGTCGGTGGCAAATCTTTTCGGTCTTGATCTCTAAGTTAAGCAACTCGTGCACCGCTCCAAACATGTCGAAAATGCGCTGAATTAAATGTGTCGGCCCGACCGTCCAGAAATCGTCGAAAAAATTATCCGCAGGTAAAAAGAACATCAACTGCAAGAGTCCTGTCACCGCCTGTGCGACGCGATTATAATTAATGACTGCCGCACGTGGGCCAAATGGGAGAGCGAGATGCACATATGCGACGGCGCGCTTCAGGATGGGGTGCCAGAAGACCACGCAGGCGTATTGCAGGGCACTCGCATCCAACGCCAGCTGGCGGTAAGCTGATCGATGATCTCGCTTAGCAAACTGGACCTGCGACGTAGGAAAAGCGACCGCAACAGAACAAACCAACGCAAAGAAGTGGTCTAATGTCGATAATGTCAAGTTCCTATCTCCTCGACAGCAGTCATTTACGCCGCTCTTCGTAAAGTCATCGCATGGCCGTACTTTGTCCGACTGCGCCACGCCAAATCGCTTGCTTAGCGTATAATTTTCTACACCGAGCGCAGTCTGCACCTCGTGATCAGCAAAAAAGGGGCCTAACATCTTTCCGCTCTCGACATCGGACTGAGCAGCCTCCAACAAGGCGGCGTCCTCTTCACTCGGGCGAACTGAATTCCAAACGGCTTTACGCTCGCGGGCACCGTTGCGCGCCAAAAGCGCGCGAGCAGATGCGCGAGGCTCCGTGTCCTCATTCTTCGGCCACGAAGGGCGACCGGCGAGATGTCCCGTCAAAGTACATCCCTTCAGAAGGCGCGCGGCGGATGGATCGTCATAACCATACTTACGAAGTAGTTCTTCAAAAGCCAGCGAAGGAAAACGTGCTACGTGAGCGCGCATCTGCGGATGTACTGAATTATTAAGGTGCCTCTCCGCTGCTGCGTGTGCTGCAATGCAATCCCGCATTTCGTCTAAGCGCTCTGCCCAGATCTCTTCGATAGAAGATTCGTGCTGTGACAAAGCGACAACAGCTCCCTGCAACCCTGCAGAAAGCGCCGCGGAAGGAGGGAAAGGCGCTGGCAAGCGCTGCGCTCGGCGAACATGCTCTTCGATTCCAAGACCCGACGGTAGCGGCTCCGAAATCCCTCTACCTTGGTCAATTGCAAAAGACACACCGGGCAGCGATGCTGCGTCAACGAAGCACGAAGTGCGCAAAGCCTCGGGAAACGGGGCCTCAAACAAATCAACACTCGCATCACCGCTACGGCTGTCAACGACTACAGACGTCGAATCGAAAAGCGCCGCCTCCTGCTGACGAGAAAGTCAGCGCGGCACCGGCTCGCGCTTAGCAAGGCGCGCCGGCTCGTGCTCGTCACGCGAGCGCTTCACGCCGCGCTTCTCCTGGGAGTGCTGAAAAATGCACTGGTCACCGTAGTCGCAAGTGCCGTTGGCCTCCCAGTTGCGGCACAAAGTCGGAACCGAGTGCGGCGTCGGCCGCGGCTTGCGCGACGCGGAAATGGCCGCGCTCGCCTCCTGCTTGGCGGGCGGCTGAAAGCCGCGCGACTGACCACCGCGGAAAACGGTCGTAGACTTGGAAACAGACTGCGAACCGCCCGACTGGCGAGAAATAGCCTCGCTGCTGCGCTTCTGCTGCTTCTTCTCAGACTCCAAGCGAAGGAACGCGATCTTCACTTCCTTGTACGTTTTCTCACGCGTGTCCTTGAGAAAATCGTTCAAGTCAAAGGCCTGGCGATTCGAAACCACGTGGTGAAAGTGCGACCGCATGGCAATATCGTAGCGCTGCACAAAAGTCACGATGAGAAAACCCTGCAAATCCGGATCCTTCGTCGCCTCGTGACCGACCTTGAGCAGCAAGAAAAAGTACGACATGAACTGCCCGAGCGACCAGAACCGCGTACCATCGGAGTCGCGCTCGAGGCACAAGCTCATAATGCCCCACCGAAACCACGCGGCCAAAAAGCCATACACAGACCCGAAATTGTTCAGGCCGTCCTGGACCGTGGTCGGCCCCCAGGACAACGCAAATGACTTACTGATCGCTTCATGGGGCCAGTGGGGGGAGCGCTTGCGACCACGATCCACCATGCCCTGGATGTGGACGGCCGTCTCCGCCGGCGGCAGGAAGTCACCGTTCAGGTCCTGGAGACCTCGGCGCCGAAGGATACTTGGCCACGGTGCCGAGCGGCGCACGTGCACTTCGTCCCCCAGAACGCGAATGCTCGGGATGATTCAATTTGAGATACTTCTTCGCGATATTGATGTCAGACGCTGATCTACGCGGTACCGGCCCGCCTCAACGGCGTGGCACTGCGCGAATTCACCCTGAGGTACTCCCCAGGCTACAAATTACACCGGTCCCTGCAACACGGGAATGCGGCTCTGTGACGATAGAGACCACAACGATTTTCGACGTATATGTCCTTAATCTATTGCATTGGATCCGCGCGAGTGAGGCGATGCCTCGACCGCTTGCAACACCGTTGGTAACTAAACATTACCCTTACTGCTGTCAACGAAGATCGCACACAAGGCAGCCCAAGCCGTAAACTTGGGGTTGCCGTGCTGCGCGCCGGACCGATGGCCTTCAAAGCCGACTCGGTCATCGGGTTGGCCACGTCGCACGCGTTCAGCTCCTGCACGAGGTCGTTCGCACGCTGCATCTCCTCGTGCCGGTTCGGGCCCTCGTACGCACCCATCGGCAAGCCCCTGTGCGATGGCGAGGTCCGCGTGAGATTTAAGAATTTGAACAGTCGAGAGTCGTGCGGAATCTAAAGCGAGAATGTTTCTGTCCTGCTCTTGCAAGTCTGATGAACAGTAACGTGTCACTGACCCCAAAATTACTGCATTATGGTACTGTTAGGGTATCGTAACTGTTAATTATTCCATTTTCAAGGGTAGTGCGAGGTGCATGGATGTGCACCTCGGTTCCTGCGCTACGTTTTTCCAGACTGTCACAATGAAATTCTCGGTCGGACTCCTGGACCAGCGCTAAGAACGCAAACATTTCATGGCGCAAGTGTTGCTACACCATATACCGACGATGCTGAAGTGCCACAAAGAGGATCGAGACTAACTACGGTACGCCTTGGCAGCGATTTAACTGCGATGTGCTTTCTGACAGAAACTAAGACTCACCCTGCGATTTGCCCACCGCGGAGCGTCAAGAGACGGGGGCGCCATCGCGCGGGGCGCCATCATCGGCGC
>NYZI01000050.1 GCA_002687115.1 Cyanobium sp. ARS6 | reverse complement strand
GACGCCCCCTGATGGATTCGAACCATCGACCGACTGCTTAGAAGGCAGTTGCTCTATCCAGCTGAGCTAAGGGAGCAATGGCGCCATTGTTGCAGCCAATCCTCCTTGCAGCGCTTAAAGTTGGCGGCTGCGTAAATCCTGCGATGGCACCCAGCCGGCTTACCGACAGTCAGAAGCAGGAGCTTTTGGCTCGTTACCGCGCCGGCGAGTCCAGTTCGGCTTTGGCTGCTTTCTACGCCATCAGCCCGAACACCGTCAGCCGCACGGTTCGCACCCTTCTCAGTCAGGAGGATTACGACGCACTCAAGTCAGCGCGTGCCCGTTCCGGTTCTGTGCCGTCATCTCCTGAGTCCTCTGTTGATGGGGATGCCTCCAGCGCAAGTCGTTCGGGCTCTGAAAGCGCTTCCATCAGCACTGACGCTCAGCCGGTCGAGGACGAAGGACCTTCGAACCTGGCGCTTGAAGATGCCGATGACTTCGGTGATGACGACGCTGATGAGGTGAGCGATGACGACGGCTTTGACGGTTCAGCGGACAATGTGTTCCAGGAAATCGCTGTTCTGCCCGTTGATCTGCCGCAGGTGAGCCGTGAGCAGGTCAGCTGCCTTCCCTTCGCTTCCGGTGTCCTCCCTGACAGCGTCTACATGCTCGTCGACAAAACGGTTGAACTGGATCCAAAACCGCTCAGTGAGTTCCCTGAACTCGGTGTTCTCAATTCTGAGGAGCTCACTCGTCAGGCGCTGTGTCTTTACTCCAGTCCCCGTTCTGCCAAGCGACAGTGCGGCCGCAGCCAGCGTGTGATCAAGGTTCCCGACACCCAGGTGTTTGAGCGCACATCACGGCATCTGCTCGCCAGGGGAATCACGCGCCTCGTGCTCGAAGGCGCCTTGTATTCACTCGACAGCTGATTCACCGTTGGGACTGTGGCATCAGCACCGCCGCGAGGCTGCCGCCGCTGATCACCCCCAGCACCGTGCTGACGCCAACAATGAACCCTGCAGGAAGAGGGGCTGTTCTGCCCACACCCAGGTTCAGCCTGTAGCGGTCGCTGAGGTTCTGTGCTCCAAGGCAAAGCACCACCAGCAAGGCTGAACCAGCGCCAAGGGTGATCAACAGCAACCTGAGGCGCAGCAACATGCCGCGAATTCCTTGAATCTTCCCTCAGTCTGCCTGGTTCTGCTGTGCATGCAGCAGTGCGTAGAGCTCACGTCGTGATCGGCCGGCGATCCTGGCCAGATCCTTGGCCGCATCGGCTGGTTTCATGCCCTGTTCGATTCGTGCTGACAGTTGCTCAAGGCATTGCTCATCACTCAGGCAGGTCTGCTCCTGCTCGGATGCACCGCCCAGCACCAGGGTGAACTCACCCTGAGGGGAATGCCTCTGAAAATGCTCCAGGGCCGCGATCACCGTGGGGCCTATCTGTTGTTCATGACGCTTGGTCAGTTCGCGGGTCACCTGCAGGGCTCGCTGATCACCGCAGAGTTGCTGGAGCTCTTCCAGCAGTTTCACCAGTCTGTGCGGAGCCTCATAAAGCACCGTGGTGCGTTGTTCCTCAACCACCGCTGTCAGTCGTTCGCGGCGTTCGCGCCCCTTGGTCGGCAGAAATCCTTCAAAACAAAAGCGGCCGCTGGGAAGGCCACTGCTGACCAGTGCCGTGGTGGCTGCGCACGGCCCTGGGATGCAGATCACGGCATGGCCTGCCTGACGTGCGGCAGCCACCAGATCTTCGCCTGGATCGCTGATGCCCGGCAGCCCTGCATCACTGATCACGGCGATGCTGTGGCCATTGCCGAGTTCCTCCAGAAACTGAGGAATCCTTCCCTGGGTGTTGTGTTGATGAAAGCTGCAGCGACGCGCTGTGGAGCCAAGGGCTGTGAGTAACTGGCCGCTGTGGCGGGGGTCTTCGCAGGCGATGGTGTCCACGGCGATCAGCAGGGCCCGTGCCCGCGGAGAAAGATCGCCCAGATGGCCGATCGGTGTGCCCACCAGATAGAGAACACCACCTTCCGGTTCGGCGCGTTGCTTCACAATGGCTCCGCCAAGACCTTCTCCATGATGCCGACTTCGATGAGCCTGCCTGCCGGCATAAGTCAGGACCGCCTTCTTGAAGCCTTGCGTCCTCTGTGCTGGGGAGCCGCAGACATTCTGCGGGCCTATGCCCGCGGGGAGCAGCCGCCCCATGGCTTTTCCCGTGCTCTCAGTGTTGACGATGGTGGAGAGGGACCGGTGTCTGCAGCGGATCTGGCCGTGAATCACTGGCTTCTGGATGGTCTGCGTTCAGCATTCCCCGATGCAGGCTGGACCTTGCTCAGTGAGGAGACAGCCAAGGAACAGCTCACCGCAGGCGAACCGTTGCCGGCCGAATGGCTGTGGATTCTTGATCCTCTCGATGGCACCAAGGACTTCCTGCAAGGCACTGGTGAATATGCGGTCCATCTGGCGCTGGTGAGGGGGCAGCGTCCGGTGTTGGGTGTGGTGTTGCTTCCCGAGGCTGATGAACTCTGGTTCGGCCTGGTGGGTGATGGCAGCTGGTGTGAAAACCGCACCGGCACTCGCAGCCCCGTGGGTTTCAGCCACCGCTCCGCTGAGGGCGAACTGATCATGGTGGCGAGCCGCAGTCATCGCGATGATCGCCTGGAGCGGCTGATCGCCGCTCTCCCCCTCGCCGGCTCCAAGGCTGTCGGCAGTGTGGGATGCAAGGTGGCCACCATCCTTCGGGGGGAGACTGATCTCTACATCTCGCTATCAGGCAAGAGTGCCCCGAAAGACTGGGATATGGCGGCTCCAGAAGCCGTGTTGCTGGCAGCTGGTGGTGCTTTCACCCATGCGGACGGTCGTCCACTCACGTACAACACAGGCGATGTGCGTCAGGCCGGTTGTCTGATTGCCAGCCATGGAAAAGCCCATGCCGATCTCGAACGGAGAGCGGCACAGGCCATGGAGACAATCGATCCTGGTTTTCAGGTCTGAGGCGACCCCTCAGGAGAGGGGCGCAACGGGTGTGGGAGCAGGTTCGGGCTCAGCGTCTTCGCCGTTCTGAGGCACACCGCGCAGCGTCAGGTTGATGCGGCCGCGGTTGTCGATTTCGCGGACGCGAACGGTGACCTCATCGCCCACCTTCACCACGTCTTCCACCTTCTCGACACGAGCCTCTGAAAGCTGGGAGATGTGGATCATGCCCTCCTTGCCAGGCAGGATCTCCACGAAGGCGCCGATCGGAATGATCCGGGTGATGGAGCCACTGAACACCTCGCCTTCGTTCACCTTGCGGGTCAGCCCTTCGATGATTTTCTGAGCTTCATCAGCCGCCGCCCCGTCATGGGAGGCAATGGTGACGATGCCGCTGTCCTCGATGTCGATCTTGGTGTTGGTGCGTTCGGTGATCCCCTTGATGGTGCGTCCACCAGGGCCGATCACCGTGCCGATCAGTTCCGGATCAATTCGGAAGCTGAGCAGGCGAGGGGCATGGGGGGACATGCCATCGCGTGGGGTGTCAATCGCCTCGAGCATCTTCTCGAGGATGTGGAGACGGGCAGGACGTGCCTGATTGATTGCTTCTGCGACCGTGTTGATCGCCAGGCCGGTGATCTTCATGTCCATCTGCAAGGCAGTGATCCCCTTGTCCGTGCCCGCCACCTTGAAGTCCATGTCGCCGAGGAAGTCCTCGATGCCCTGGATGTCGGTGAGGATGCGGACCTCCTTGCCCTCCTTGATCAGACCCATGGCGGCACCGCTGACGGGTGCTTTCAGAGGCACGCCCGCATCCATCAGGGCCAGGGTGCTGCCGCACACCGAACCCATTGAGGTGGAGCCGTTGGAACTGAGAACCTCGCTCACCACCCTCACCACATAAGGGAAGGTGTCCTTCGCAGGCAGCACGGGCAGGATGGCGCGCTCCGCCAGCGCACCGTGCCCGATTTCGCGCCGACCGGGGGAGCGCATCGGCTTGGTCTCACCCACCGAGTAGGGAGGGAAGTTGTAGTGGTGAAGGTAGGTCTTCTCGGTGTTGGGGTTGAGGTCGTCCATCTCCTGGGCATCACTCGGTGTGCCAAGGGTTGCGGTCGACAGCACCTGAGTGAGACCGCGCTGGAACAGACCGGAACCATGCACCCGCTTGGGCAGAACACCGGCGGCTGCACTGATCGGACGCACCTGATCCAGGCTTCTTCCGTCGACCCTCTTGCCGTCCTTCACTATCTGCTGACGCATCAGCTTCTTGGTCAGGGCTTTGAAGCTGGTCGGCAGTGCTTTGCCGTTCCCTGAAACAAGCTGGCGCACCGGGTCGCTCTCTTTGAGGCCCTCGATGGTTTCAGCGGTTTGCTCACGGATGGCATCGAGCTTTTCGTCGCGCTCGGCCTTGCTCTGGTCGAAGTGGCTGAGCACTTCACCAATCGATTTGCTGCAAGCCTTCTCCAGATACACCGGAAGGGTTGTGTCTTCGCTGGGAGCCTCCGGTTTCACCTGCTCAATTCCAGCCTCCTTGAGGATGGTTTCCTGTGCCTTGATCAGTTCACAGACCGCTTCGTATCCGAAGTCGATCGCTTCAATCACATCGCCTTCCGGCAGCTGATTGGCGCCAGCCTCAACCATCACCACACCTTCAGGTGTGCCGGCCACGACCAGATCGAGGTCTCCGCGTTCGATCTCACGGAAGCTGGGGTTGAGCACGAAGTCATCACCCAGCAGGCCAACCCGCACCGCGGCCATCGGCCCCTGGAAAGGAATGCCAGCAAGCAGGGTTGCCATGGAAGCGCCTGTCACCGACAAGACATCCGCAGGGACACGTTCGTCGAGAGACATGCAGGTGGCCACGATCTGGATGTCGTCTCTCATCCAGCTGGGAAAGAGAGGCCGCATCGGCCTGTCGATCAGGCGGCAGATCAGTGTGGCGCGCTCGGGAGGTCTCCCCTCACGGCGCATGAAACTTCCCGGAATGCGCCCTGCTGCGTAGAGACGCTCTTCGTAGTCGCAGATGAGAGGAAGGAAATCGATGCCTTCCCGTCCTTTGGACTGGGTGGCTGTGACCAGTACCGAAGTGTCACCGCATTCGATCATCACCGAGCCACCGGCCTGTGGGGCGTACCGCCCCGTGGTCAACCGAATCTCCCGACCGTCAAAGGAGATCGACTGTGTCTGACCTTGCACTGTTGTTTATGTCTTTCTATCAAGGTTGATTCTGGCACTTCACAGGATTGGAACGTCAATCCCACTGAATCCAATTTGATTCGGCCTGTGACATCCATCAAAAAAGGAGGTGTTCAAACACCTCCTTGACTGCATCACTTTTGATTCGGGACTCGGTGAATCACCAGCTTGATTTCACGACGCCGGGAAGTTCACCCTTGTGGGCACGCTCGCGAAGCTGATTACGGCAGAGACCGAAGTCGCGATAGACCCCTCTGGGCTTGCCTGTGGCCCAGCAGCGGTTACGCATGCGGGTAGGCGCACTGTTGCGGGGCAATGCCTGGATCTTGCGGTGGATCTCGAGGCGCTTCATGGGGTCTTCCGCTGCATTGAAGGCGGCCATCAGGGCATTGCGCTTGGCTGAGAAGCGCTCAACCATCTTCTTGCGCTTCGCGTCACGGGCGATCATCGACTTCTTGGCCATGCAGCGGTTGAAAAGGAGCAGTTCAATCAGCAACCATACAGTTTCACTGGCCGATCAATTGACGCACCACGGGGAGCTGGCTGGTGTCACGCACGATCAGCAGCACACTGAGGCCCAGCACCAACAGCAGACTGGACTGCATCACAGCCAGCTGAAACCGTTCCGGCAGCGGACGTCCGCGCAGCCCCTCAAGCAGCAGAAACACCAGCTGTCCGCCATCGAGCAGGGGCAGCGGCAGGGCGTTGAGGACTGCCAGATTGATGGAGATCAAGGCCAGAAAGAGGGCGAGACCCGAGCCTCCCTGACTCGAGAGTTGCGCGCCCATCTCCACAATCTTCACAGGGCCTGAAACCTGCTGGGCGGTGGCGCCGAAATTGGTGAACAATCCCGCGTAGCCGGAGACCGTTCTGCTGAACAGTCCGCTGAACTGCTGGCTCGACACACTGACTGCCTCCAGCGGCGAGCGCACAGGACGGGTGGAGCCGCTGACCACCTCCTGAAGTTGAGCGCCGATACGACCCACACCCTGTTGATCGGCAGGTGTGAGCTGAAGCGGCGTCAGCACACCATCACGAATCACCTGAATTGTGAGTGGCTGGCCGGGGCTGTTGCGGATGGGATCAACCGCAGCCTGCACGGCGGGCTCGCCACGGCCAAGATCCACCGCATCGATCGACAGAATGCGATCGCCGGGTTTGAGCCCCGACAGAGCTGCCGGTTCCCCTCCCTGCACGCTCATCACCATCACACCAGGTCCTGGCTCCCCGGGAACTCCGGTGGTGGCTGTGTGCCCGACAAGAACCAACCAGGCCAGCAGCAGATTGGCCAGCACGCCAGCGCTGATCACGAGCATCTGCTGGGGGATCGGTCTGTTGCGCAGCAGATCCGGATCGTCTTTGGGAATGTCGCTTTCGTCGTCGTCTTCGGGGAATGAAACGAATCCACCGAGAGGCAGTGCCCGCAGCGCGTAGGTCACGCCACCCTGCTCGGTTTTGAGCAGAGCAGGCCCAAATCCCACTGAAAAACCGTTGACACGAATGCCCTGGAGTCGGGCCGCGAAGAAATGCCCGGCTTCATGAATGACGATCAGCAGCCCCAGAGCCAGCAGTGAGGCCAGAACGTTCATGGAAACCGTTTCAATCCGTTCATTCTGGCTGGATTCTGTCTCCACCGAAGTAAGGCACCAGCGCCTGGGGCAGCAACACACTGCCGTCCGACTGCTGACCGTTTTCCAGCAATGCCGCCATGGTGCGGCCGATCGCCAGACCGCTGCCGTTCAGCGTGTGAACCAACTTGGTCACTTTCCCTTCCTTGGTTCGGATTGAGGAGCGTCGCGCCTGGAAATCACCGCAGACGCTGCAGCTGGAAATCTCTCTGTACGCTCCGGCTCCTGCGAGCCAGACCTCCAGGTCGTAAGTGCGTGAAGCCGAGAATCCCAGATCACCTGTGCAGAGTTCGAGCACCCGGTAGGGGAGTTCAAGGGCCTGAAGCACCGCTTCAGCATCAGCTGTGATCTGCTCGTGAGCTTCAGTGGAGTGGTCAGGGTGCACGAACCAGTACAACTCGACTTTGTTGAACTGGTGCAACCGAATCAGGCCACGGGTGTCTCTGCCATAGCTTCCAGCTTCCCTGCGGAAGCATGGGCTGTAAGCCACATACTTCAGAGGAAGCTGATCGATCGGAATGATTTCATCGCGATGCAGCGAGGTGACAGGAACTTCCGCGGTGGGCGTCAGCCAGAGATCGTCGTCTGCGCAACGGAAGCTCTCCTCGGCAAATTTCGGGAGCTGACCTGATCCGGTGAGACTGGCACTGTTCACCAGCACCGGTGGCAGCACCTCCTGATATCCCTTGTTGCCGTGCAGATCGAGCATGAAGTTGACCAGAGCTCGCTCCAGTCGTGCGGCCTGTCCAAACAAAGTCACAAACCGGCTCTGCGCTATGCGCACTGAGCGTTCGCTGTCCAGGAGGCCGAGACGGTCTGCGATCGCCCAGTGTTCTTCGAGACCTTCCTGTTGCCGCGGGACGCCCCAGCTGCGCAATTCGATGTTCTCGGTTTCATCCCTGCCATCAGGACTGTCCGCAGAAGGCAGGTTCGGAAAGGTGAGCAGCTCTGTCTTCAACCTGGAGGACAGTTCCTTTTCCTCGTCCTCGAGGACGGACACCTTCTGCTTGATGGAATTGCCCTGTTGACGCAGTTCAGAGACCTCGGCCCCTTTCGGGTCAGCTCCGGCTTTGATCTTCTGGCCCACGTCCTTGCCGATGCGGTTGCCCTCAGCCTGAAGGGTGCTGCGCCGCTGTTCAAGATCCCTTTGATGCTGAGCGATCTGTTGAAGGGGGCTGAGATCGACATTCAGGCCTCTGCGTCCCAGCTGTGTGGCAATCAGCTCAGGGTTATCTCGCACCAGACGCTGATCGAGCACAGGGATTCGAATGATCGCGCCGGCAGCCTAGGCGTCCGCTGTCAGAGCTCTGTCCTGTCTCAGAAAACCTGGCCCACCATCACTGCAGCCACAGCTGAGAACAAAGTGATTCCCAAGGCTGTGACAGGGTTCTGACCCTGAGCGACGGCCACCGTGGTGATCACCCCGGCTCCAAGGCAGGCTGCTGCCAACTGGGTGGTGATATCGGAGGTACGGTTCAAGTCCGGTGTTTCGGCGGTTCCTGGAACCTACGGAGGCTGACTGGGGCTGTCTCGGGTTGAGGGGATGGATTGTTACGCCGCGTCAGGGTTCGTTACGGCCCGCAATGATGCTGGCCTGGCCCGCCCGGCACTGGCCCATTGCTTGAGGCTCTCCATCTGTTCCCTTGCCGTGCGTGAAAGCGGTACAAGCTGTGAAGCCGCCAGGATCATGTCGCTTTCAGTGAGTTCACGGATTTCGGCGAACGCCAGGTGCATCGCCTCAATCACCACCTGCTCCAACTCGGCGCCGGAGTAGCCGTCCGTGCGATCGACCACCGTTGACAGCGGCAGATTGAGGCCGGGGCGGCGGCGTTGCAGGTGAAGGCTGAGGATGCTCAGACGTTCATCCCTGGAAGGCAGATCCAGCAGGAAAATCTCATCGAAACGGCCCTTGCGCAGAAGTTCCGCCGGTAAACGCTCCACGCCGTTCGCCGTCGCCACCACAAACACGGCAGAGCGTTTCTCTGCCATCCAGGTGAGAACGGTGGCCAGAACCCGCTGACTGGTGCCGCCGTCACTGCGGCTGTCATTGCCGAAGCCTTTGTCGATCTCATCAATCCAGAGAACGCAGGGTGCCATCGCTTCCGCCCGCTGAATCATGTCGCGGGTTCTGGCTTCGCTGGCTCCAACCAGCCCGGAGAAGAGGCGTCCCACATCAAGTCGCAACAGAGGCATCGACCAGCTGTGGGCAATGGCTCTGGCGGTCAGTGATTTGCCGGTGCCCTGCGGACCCACGAGCAGCACTCCTCTCGGGAGAGGAAGTCCGAAACGGCGTGCATCGTCATTGAAGGCTCGGTGTCGCTGGTCAAGCCAGTGCTTGAGGGTTTCGAGCCCACCGATGTCGCCAGGTGTCGCATCCGTCCGGCAGAACTCCAGCACTTCACTGCGGGCCAGGGACAGTCGTTTCTCCTCCAGCACATCCACCAGGTCCTCGCGGCTCAGCGATCCACGTTGTGCGAGCGCCTTAGCAGCCACATGCCTCACCCTGGCTTCACTGAGACCACAGCAGGCATGGGTGAGTTCCTCGAGCACATCAGCCTCCAGAGCTCGACCGCTTGCCCTGGCGATGTTGGCGAGCAGTGTTCTGAGCTCCTGCTCCTGGGGCAAGGGCAGGTCCATCAGCGTGAGGGCCTCGTCAAGGTCCGCCGGTGGTGTCCACTGCCCGCAGGTCACGATCAGGGTGTGTGGTGTGGTTCGCAGCTGGCTGGCAAGGTTGCGAAGCATGCGGGCAATGCCCGGGTCCTCACAGAACCGGTGCACATCCTTGAGCAGCAGAAGGGTCGGACTGGACGGGGAGCGTTCCTGCAGCCACTGCAGCACCGCCATGGGCTGACGGGCACCCAGCTGTTCCTGGCCAAGAGCACCGCTGAGGCCGCCCACGAAATCCCAGCAGGTCAGGGTGCGATCGGGCAGTCGCTCCGAGGTCTGACGCAGCAGCGTTTCAACGCGCTCCTCCTCATGGCTGCGGATCCAGATCAACGGTGTGCCTGATCGGATCAGCAGATCCAGCTGTGCGATCCAGTTGTCAGTCATGGTGTGTCCCGTTGCGTTGCATCGACGACTGCAGATCCTTCAGGGCCTGCCAGCGAGGGTCAGGGCTTTTCTCTCCGTGGGATGCAGCACCATCCGCTGGTTGTTGCGGCATCCCAGGACAATGCTCCCCACAGCGATTGACGACTGACATCTGCAGACTCAGCTGTTCGTAAATCCAGCGTTCCGGTTCGAAGTCACCACGTGGGTCCAGGCACTCCATCAGCCCCTCGGGTGAGGTCGGATCAAGACCTGTTTGGGCGAGATGATCATCGCTGGGTTCCGTGCCCAGCCAGATCAGTTCCCTGGAGACAGCGCTGAGCTGTTGGTTGAAGTGACCGAGGCAGCGGTCGCAGCGGAGGCAGATGATGGTCTGCACAGACCCTTCAACCTCCAGGAGATTGCCGAGATGTTCAGCCCTGATGGTGCCTCGCACAGGGGTGAGGCTTGGCATCTCGTCGAGTTGACCCTCCACTGACCAGACCCTGGGGCTTCCCAGAGCTTGTAGCTCCCTGAGCGGTACCGGCTCAAGGCCGGGAATCATTTGTTGCCGCCCTTTGGCTCGAAAGGCAAACGGCTTCCAGCAACTCCACTGGCTGCAGCTGGTTCGGGTTGCTGCTTGAGCTGTTCGTCCAGGATGGCCTGCAGATTGTCAGGCAGAGCCTCACGAGTCAGCAGGAAGGTCTGCACGGCCTGGAAGATGTTGGCGATCACCATGTAGAGCAGAACGCCGGCCGGCAGTGGGAAGAACAGGAACATTCCTGTGATCATCACCGGGGTGATTTTGTTGGCAGTGGACTGCTGAGGATTGGCGGGCATGCCCATGCCCGACAGCAGCTGGGAGATGAACAGGCTCAGTCCGAAGGAGCCAACAAGGATCGCGATGTCCCAGTTGACAGCCCCGTCGGTGTAGAAGCCCACCTGGCCGAGAGCCTTGATGAACAGGAAGCCACTGCG
Source organism: Cyanobium sp. ARS6 (assembly GCA_002687115.1). Taxonomy (GTDB): domain Bacteria; phylum Cyanobacteriota; class Cyanobacteriia; order PCC-6307; family Cyanobiaceae; genus Synechococcus_C. The sequence goes on along the minus strand of NYZI01000050.1, from coordinate 769 downwards.
GGCTGCCAGGCCTGGGATCTTTCCTTCAACGGTGGCATCACCGGGAGCGAGCGCTGTGATCTCTCCTGTTTCCGAGACGGAAACAATCGATTCGCCTTTGGTGACCGTCCAGGCCGGCAGGAAGGAGCGTCCGTTCTCAACATCGTCGAGAACGTCTGTGAAGGGCTCCCCGCTCTTGGTCTGGAGCTGGATCTGAACGTTCTCACCGGTACCGATCTTGGTTCCACCGGGGAGGCTTGCGATCACTGGAACGTGATCGGTTTCCGTCACAAAAATCGAGTGACTCGCCGTCGTGAACGGTTTGGGCTCAACCGCCGCGATCTGTTCCGCTGGCAGCACCTTGAGATTGAGGGTGTAAGGAACGTCCGCGAACGGTGACCCACGCAGGGTGGCGAACAACGCAAACAGAATCGGCATCTGCACCAGCAGCGGCAGGCACCCGGCCAGAGGGCTGCCGAACTCCTTCATCAACTTGCCGAGTTCTTCCTGCTGCTTCTGAGGGTTGCTGGCATAGCGGGACTTGATTTCAGCCTGCCGCTTCTGCATCACGGGCTGGGCAATACGCATGCGCCGTGCACTGCGGATCGATCCTGCGCTGAGCGGGAACAGAGCCAGGCGAATCACCACCGTGAGAGCCACGATCGCGAGGCCATAGCTGGGCACCAATCCGTAGAAGAAATCCAGGATCGGCAGCAGCAGATTGTCGGAGATGTAACCGATCACGATGGCGTTCCGATGGGCGGTGAAGGGTGATGCCAGTGTGCAACAG
>NYZI01000049.1 GCA_002687115.1 Cyanobium sp. ARS6 | reverse complement strand
GCTTCATCCAAGATGAAATCTCCTGGGTGCATTCTATTATTCATTCTGAAATAATATATATGTTATATGATGCATTACAACTGTTATACTGTCGGCCAACAGATTTTACAGAGAGTGAAAAAGAATATGTACTTGTTCTTTGAACTCTATAATTCTCTTTATCTCTTAGGCATATCCTTGCCCATCAAATTAGTTTTTATAGGGATGACGTAGACTTGTCATTTGTACCTTGAAATATTTGAGCCTTGTGTTTAACAAATTCTCTAGGCCTAGATGGCAATATTGAAATGTGTGAACAATCATCCTAAATTGATGATTTTTTAGTATCAACACTTGTTTTGTGTTCATTTTTTCCATCTAAAGGATAAATGGTTTTTGGAATTCAAATGATTTTGTATCAACTGAAAAAGAAGTCTGTGCCCGTGTTTTAGTCAGGCCTGTCTTTTCATAATATGACTTTTTCTACATCATGTCTCGTTTTGATGTAGTGTTTTAAACTGCTTTCTCTGATCATCAGTTTAATACTCGGCATTTTTTGCTCTTTTGAAACTTCATTCATTTTTGAAGTTCATTTGATGACTCAGGCCTGAGTTTTGAAATCGCATTTTCTCTGTTTTGAGGTTTTAGCACATTCACTATCGGCTGATTTATTTGTCTAGTGAGCATCATTTTCATGCCTGAAATAAAGACAATATTATTGAGAGATATCTTTTTCTTCAATAACTTTATGGCACTAGTTTACGTAGTCGTATAAATGATATCACCATTGGTCATATAAGTATGTTTCTCTTGAGGGTAGTTCAGAGGGGTATCTGTTTCTCTTTTGAAATCAATTTCTGAGAGAGACGGATTCGACATCGCTCGACTCAAATTTTGAATGACGTCATCTTTCCTCAATGTTGAGTCAAACTATATATGAGTCATCTTGAAATCTCAATCTCATCACAGAGAATTGAGCTTCACGTTCTGATTTGAACTCCCCTCTAGACCACCCTCAGAAGGTCATATTTGTCCATGACCATGGCATCATTAACTGACTGGTCTTACCTCCGTAAGTTCGAATTGTCTGATGTACTCCGTATCAGTTGACCAGGCCTGGTGATTTTTCGTTACAATTATACTGTCCCCGTATTATACGGTTATAGCATTCTAGAACTTTTCATTCTCAGCAATTTTTGAGAGTATTGTTCTTATATCACCTCGTTAGTCCGACGATTTTTAGTCTTTCTCTATTATCTAAAAATAGGAATTAATTATTTTAACGTCGAGACATGCCTGTCTATGTTAACTTGTCCGTGTAGATTTACAGTAATACAGTATTTACAGTATTCACATATATTCATAAACAATGTTACATATATACATTGAAATCTTCATCCTCTGAAGATGATGATCCGATTTCAATTCTATTTTTCTCTATATCATCTTCTGATGAATTTTCCCCTTCTTCGGCCGAAGTTTCTGAAGAGGACTCCTTTTTCCTTTTGAGCGTAGGCGGATTTCTATATTTTCTCTGTTTTTGAGTTTGGAGGACCTCCTTTGATTTTTCCTTTTTGGAAGTTTTTCCCTTTTTGGGAGCTGGCTCAGAGGATCCCGGTGGGATATTTTCTTTATTGTCCGTTTTGTCAAATTGTAGTCTATAATTGGTTGGAATAGATCTTATTTTTGGCACTGGTACATCTGTAGTGGCCACTACCAGTTCATGATCTTTGAGTGGTAGTAGATCTTTTGCCGGTGTTGATACATGTAAAATATGTTCTTCCGGAAGTCTTGCTGGCATTATAGATGTTAGGATGGCTTGAATATCTTTTATGGTAATTTTCTTGGCCAAGAGTTTTTCATTTGCTTTCCATAGGTTAGCAAACCATCCTTTTTCATTTGACTTTGGTACAATGAATATTTCTGTCAATGCATTTTGTATAAATGCTATTTTCCAGATCAGTGGTTCAATTTGTAGTTGAGCCATATTTTCTGCTGCCGCAGTATGAATTTCGTATATTGATTTCATTATCATTGCGGTTGTATGTGCTACTTGCATTGGCCAGGCTGATGTTACACCTTTGATACCAATTTGATCTTCATGATCTGCAATTCTTTGCATTTGGATATTCCACCACGCCTCCCAGCTTTTCCATTCCTCTGTGGTTGGCCAACCATTGAGAGTTATCAGCTGATAACAAGGGGTGCCCAGTGGTGTATTAATAAACTGATACAGTTTAATTCCGGCGATGTCATTTGGTCTAGCATTGAATGGCACGTTTTTCTTTTTTACCATAGTTGCTAGCGGATCTTTATGAAGTTTCCAGAGGGTTCTAAAATCTTCAATTTCGTCCATTCTGTGTGTGACGTGACGTAATCCGTCTTGCACTCGCAGGAATTCATCACTGGATTTCATCGTGCCATTTTGATATTCCTGTTTTAGTTCTTGAACGAAGTCCTCCGTTTTTGGAATTCTTGCCAGAATTAATTGCATTTTGGTTTCCATTTCCGTGAGCTGATTATTAATCATGTCCGGCGGTCTAATGGGTTGTCTGATGATCAGATATAATACTTATCGTATTGTATGTGCGTCTCCGTTTTTCTATCTTTTGAAATTTGGACGTTTCAATTATTATATCTCATGCCTGAGTTCATCATTAGTTAGGAATGCTCTTCCCCAATCTGGTCTGTGAATTTGTTCTAGACCCTTCAGTTCTAGAAATTCACCTAGACTCGGAACTTTATTGTTGATGATATCAAATACCGTATCCAAGAATTCAGTCATTGCTAGAATGATCTCGGTTTTGAAGGCATCTGTGTCTTTCACATTTTTCATCATTTTCTGGATTTTACTACACAATTTATTTCCTTCTTGTGTAGCTACTTTCCAGTCGATTCTTGCGGCCGCAATCCTATCCATATCTGGCATCTCACTGAGCTGATCTGTGACCGACATAAATCTAGATAAAGTTTTATTAGCTTTATATTGATAATATGGGATTCATTCCCTATTTTATCTGAAATTGGTTATTTTATAGATAAATAATAATTTCATGATTTTGATGTACACATTTTATTACAGTACATGTATTATGTGGCCACATATTTGTAACAGTTTATGTGATAGCAGCTGTTTTATATACAAGCGCGTGAAGGTTGATTTTTTGGCTTATTGCACCTTAGCTGGGTCCAAATCGTTGTGTTCAGATACGATTCTTACCAATTGAACTATCAGTTCTGACCAGGATTTGATTTGACTGGCCGGTCGTTTATCAAAATTATCCATTTTGATTTTTCTGAATAGGTTTATAACTCAACATTTATGTACGATGTTCTAAATATTAAGGGTGTAAACCTACCTTAGCATTTTAACCAGTCTATCCCAGTTTTCTGCAATTCTATCAATGGATAGAAAGTTCATGAGAGCCTCATGAAGTTCTGTGATCTCTGCCGAGTTGAGTTGATAAAGAAAGTTTCCTTTATTGTCTGTAAAGGCTTCTTGAATCCATTTTGGATGATAGAAGGGCATCGGTCCCTGAATTATCTGTTATAGTTGTAATTCGATGTTTTACAATCTTACTTGATTATTCATGTTTAGGAACATAGCTTTTTCAAATGCTGTTTGTTCCGTCACATTTTTTGCCTTTGTGATCAATGCAGATAAGCCGGCCGGCTTGCACCATTTGTCACCTTTTGTCAAGAATTCATTGACATACTCATCAAAGTCCAAGAGCGTGTTGATGATTTTGTTATCCGGCAGGATATTTTGAAGTTGTTCTTGAGCTCTGGTAATGTGAGCTTGATTTTGAACGCGTTCTTGATCATTTCTGGACCATTGATTTTCTGCTGTATTAGCTTGTTTAGTGACCGCTTGTTGAGATCGATTATACTCAATGTTCTCATCAACTGGGTTGTCACGGATGTATTCGAAATCCCACGACGAAAATTGATCAAAAGGCAAATCTCGGTTATTTTCATTGAACTGTAGTTCATATGCAATATCCGGATGAATGGTTGATTCAGGGAATTTTTCATTCCAGATTTCGGCTGTCAATTTTCCCCACTGTGAATTTGGTGGCATTAACTCCGATCTTCTTGATAAGATCGTACGAAGGCGTTCTGAAGTCTGTCGACTTCTTATTCTTGGTCGCATAACCTGTTCGATTCTGTCCAGATACACTTGATCTGGTGTTCCAGAACTTCTGCCATGTATGCTATTGGTGGCCACCATCCACATCAATCGAGATGTATTGGGTGCTTTTGGCAATAATTTTGTGTTGTTTGCCACTGGAATTAGATTTCCGAAAGATGGAAACGAGGAAGTGTTCCACCCTGCTTTTGGTCTTGCCAGACCTTCCAATTGACCGACTGTATCGTCCGATGTATCTGACTCGTATTCAAATGTCATTTCTGTTTGATCGGTGGTATCACTCACTGTAGATGGACCATATTCACTGATTGTTTCTGTGGGTCCGGATCCACTATAGGATTCTGTATATGAATCACTGTCTTGAGACAAATTGTCTGTTCCAAGTTCCGTGAATGCTGATCGTTCGCTCATTGGTCGAGTTACATTCGATCCTTCTGGTGCAGTGATTGTTTTTGCAATGACTGTCCCTTCAGAGCTATTATCAGGATCTCTTCGAAATCGTCTAACATGTCGGCTGATACGATGGCCATCGTTCATTCTAACTGGATTTCCGATTTCTGTTGTGACCAGATGGAGATTTTCATCTTCATCAAATTGGTCTTCTTCTTCTTCAGTGTAATCACCGTATGGTTCTAGTTGAGTCATTATTCTCATGAACCTATCATAATTGGCTTTGTGCATCGTAGCCCGGCCAGGCTCTTCATTTTGTTCAAAAATTTCTTTTGCCAGCCCAGTATGATATTTGACACCTTTGGAAGTCGGAATTGTTCCATACTTCATTTTATCTTCCAGATCTTTAAAGACCTGTTTGACATTGGCTTCAAAGGTTTTTGCTTGTTCTTGCATTCTTTGTATAGTGATAAACAAGTCTATTTTGTAAATTATTGATATTTTTTTCGCATGCCTGCTGTAATCAATTATTTATCTTTCCTGAAATCCATACTGGATTTTCTTTCAGTTATCCATCTTTTATATTCTGATGGCATTAGGTTAGCATATAGTGGACTTCCCCATGATCCATTTGATCTTTGGGTTTGAAGTGGATCCATATACGTTGCTTTTTCTATTGCAAGTTGATCATTTACTTCTTGCTGGTCCACTAAATGTTTCAGAAGTTGGTTTTTTCTGATTTCCCATTTTTTGGTTTGCTGGCCAGCATTTCTTTGAAGTATTCTTACTTTGACTTCTGATTTATTATCTTCCGTCGTTTCAGTGTGAGATATAACGTTAATCCAGTGCACTCTTTCGTGCGCTGAATAAATGTTGGTGGATATTTTTGGGGTTCCCAGCTGAGCAAATTGGGGTTGATCCCTCATTGGTTGGTTATCCCTATCTCTTTGGTATTGTTGACCCATCCAATGTATATTTTGTTCGGTTGGTATACCAATTTGGAAGCACTTGACCAAGTGCACATTGCATATCCGCTTGCATTGTATTTCCTGAATTTTTTAGGAAAATTATTTGTTGAGGATGATCCTATGATCTTTACCTTCTAGCTGAACCAATAATTCTAATACTGGTTCTCGGTCATCATTTTGTAGAACAATCAAACTCATTGTATCCACTTGATGATCTATTTGTTTGAAGAAAGTTTCATGAATTTTTTCTTCTACGGCCGTAGTTATATTTGGTCGTTTCGGATTTTGAATACAAATGGCACCATCTTTTCCAGGTGTGTATCTAAAGGTCCCTAGAAATAATTTATAGGGTCCCAGAATCTCCATTATCGTTGGATTATCAGATAAGTCAGGGTTGTCCAGCCCAAAGTCTTGTCTGAAGTCTTCCAGTTTTTCATTTTTCATGATTTCCGATCTGATTTGGAGAAAACCGCCCCTCCATGAGCGAACCATTCGACTCCATGTTATTGCTGCCGCAGAGACGAATAATACATGAACATTGTTGTCATTGCAATATTTTGCGATTTTGATCAACATTAGTGCATTTTTAGGTGCCTTTTATCGGTTTACTATCAATTAATATAGTATTTTGGCCAAAATTTTTGATACCTTGTTACTTGTTTATTAATATGTCAAACCGACACCTGATACATTTCATAATGAAAATGACATGCTGCTATGAATTTTGTATCAGTTTCATCCATGTCCCTTTGATCTGCTCTTGCTTTGGCATTTCTGTGGGCCTTTGTATGATTTTTGTGATTTCCTTTGATTGCTCTCTTGAAATCAGTATATTGGGAGTGTCCAATATATTTGTTTTCTGTCAGTATCGACCCATCAATCTGTTTCAGCATTTCTTCAATTTTATGCTGAGTCAATCCTGGTTCATCGATTTCTCTGGCCAGAGTATCCACATCATTAAATGACTGAATATGGTTTTTATATGCTATTATATAAAGAAAAATTATGATCATAGTTTTTGGATGATTTTTATTTTTATATAAAACCTTCCTGAGTCTCGATCCCAATTTTAGCTTCAATTGATTTGAGCTGGACCTTGATTTTTTCGACTCGATCACTAGCGACATCGCATAATTTGTTATGGAATTGTCCTTTGTTTCTGTCAGCCAATGTGAGGGTTTCCATCTCCACCTGAATGATAATCAGTCCTTTCTTTTGAATGACTGTATCTGAATCTGGATTTTCATATTGCAGCGGCCGCTGATTGTGAAAAGTTCCAAATATGGGTTGAGAGTTTTCCGATTGGTGACTGCCAGTCTCATATTTTCCAGTTTGACTGTGATAACCGTCCATCTGATGGTTTAGATAGGGTTTTAGAAGATTCTTGTTGTTCACAAGGTAGAGGGCTGGCGCTTTTTCTTTTACTTCAGGCCTGAAGATTGTGTGATCAAGTATTGATCTTGAAAAAGGTTCTGCCCATCTGGACACATTGTCTTCCGCTGCCATTGCTCTATCAATTGTTTGATCTAGAGTAATCCAGCCTTGATTTCTGCCCTGTTTGCTAGCAAGCGAATGGGCGTATTGTGTCCAGCAAAAGTCCAACGGGAGATGTTTGCTTTGTATCGTCTCCTTTATGGATTTATAGATAGCAAACCATTTCGTCTTGCTGAAGCTTACTTGTTCAAAAGCTGTCACGAATGGTGTTGGATTGAAATTTTCAATATTTAAGTATTCTCCGAGGCCTCGGTATGCTTCATATGCTAGTTGAAACAGTTGTCGAGTTGTTTTCCATGAATTCATGAAAGAGTTGGTGTCTCCGTTCAGACTGTTTGCATATACTGCTTGCAGATTTTGAACTGGTTTTGGAACTTCCACTTTTAAGCCTCTCATTAATGAGAATTCCCGGCCGGGATCAATGTCTTTCATGAAACGGATCATTTCCATTGTTTGATTGAATTCCGGTCGTTGATGAATTGAACATCTGTTTTGCCCTGGTTCTACTGGACCCCCACAGATTCGTTCATTTTCTCCATCATAATATTCACAAATCTAATAATTTTTTATATATATATTTGTGAGCAATATATTATTATTGTAAACTACCTCAATGACTATTTCGTTGTCATTTTCGATGGTTCGATCAAGATCTATTAGGGATAAGTTCCATCCCCGTTGTTCTTCATCATTGATGATGGACACTGCTCTAGACATGTTGTTGGTGTCGGCCGACACTTGACTGAGGATCTTAAAGTAGATTATTGTGTTTGTTCACTTCTATTTTAATTTTATACCTCTTCAACTGTTGAGATATGATCATTTTCTTCAAACGTTGTGGATGTTGAAAATGTTCTTTCCAGTTGATAGATAGATCCTTCCATGTTTAGAATGTCCGTGGCTAGCGTGATCATTTTAAGGTCCTCTTGAGTGATTTCCACTTGAGATGTCATTCTGTTGATTTGTATTTTTGTCAAATCAAATTTTGGGTCAGGCTTGACCGTATCACCTAGAATCACTTTCAAGAGCAGAGCAGCTCCTCTGTAATCTGCTCTCTTTTCCAGATATTTGTTAACTGGAGTCATCCATCTTTGAGCATCCGTCTCTTCGAGTTTGTAGAGATTTCTTACTCGTTGGATGTATTCCAAATCCCAATTATGTTGTCTGGCCAGACTATCTGTTGTTGTTCCCAATGAAATTAGGGATGTGAAGTGACATAGAATTGCTGGTGCTCCTTGCTCGAGAAGAGCAAAAATGCTAGCTGCATGTTCATACATTTGTCTCTTAAATCGGTCATTATTGATGAGATCTACACCAAATTTTGCCAATTGTCTGATTCTCGTGGCCGTGAATTGAGAATTGAACATCGCCGTGTATTGTTTGGCTAGGTCCACTGTAATGTTGAAGAATTTGATTTTATTCATGAGTATTACTACTTGTTTTGGTAGTTGTAAAAACTCTTTTGTTGCGTTGGCCAACGCTTCAAAATCATCACTAGTTGTGCAAGCAGCTAGCTTCTTGATGAAATTTTGATGAAGAAGAGAATCTGGATTTGTCTTTTCTCCATGTTTTTTGAGCATGATGTATTCAAAGTGCATCATGATTAACGGGATAGCATTTTTTCTTAATGCATCTAAAGCCGTTGCTCTCAATTGATTGATTTGCGGCAGCAAAATTATCATGTTCCAGATTCCTCGTTGGATAGCCAACATGATGACATTATCAAGCGCTCCGTTGATGTGAAGGGTTTGAAATATTTCATGCCAAGCTGTTTTTGTAGGCCTACAATATTTGATTATTTTTGTATTTACACCATGAAAGCTTTGAGAAGTGATTCGGTTAACTACTCCTTTTTTCATTTTTTGAAAAAATTATGATTGAAAGTACTGGAGTTCAGTACCTTTCAAACTTTGATTTAAAAGTAACCGTTCACTTTTCAACCATCGTACTATGCCTCCTCATTTTAAAACTTACTTTGAAGATTTTAAAATATGTATTTCTTTGGCATTGTAGCGATGTTTGATGAAATCTTTTGAAAATTGATTCCACACACATCCTTCAAACAGTGGTTCTGTAGTT
>NYZI01000048.1 GCA_002687115.1 Cyanobium sp. ARS6 | reverse complement strand
TGCAGGGCGATCGGTTGAACGCGCTCCTCGGCCATCCGCTCCGGAATCAAGAAGGCAGAAGGCGCTTAGCCTACAGATCTTCCTTCTGAATCACTCAGCCGATTTGGGATCGGCGTTTGCTTCAGCACGTTCAACGGCACCTCTGAGGCTGGGCGTCGTCAGCAGAACTTCAGTTGCCTGGCGAAGTTTCGAGCCCCAGAGTTGATTCTCCTGATGCCCTGGAAGCACGTAATTGGGATCTTCAGCGAGCGCTTTGCGAGCCAGTTCAAGCGATTCAGCATCACCCGGAGACTGTTGATTGAGTGCAGCCGCCAAAGCCAGCATCGGTTCAGGATTGCGTTTGATCGACAGGACGGAACGCCAGCGTTTGATGGCTTCGGGTGTGTTGCCCATTTCGAACAGAACCAGTGCCTGATTGTTCAGCGCTTCCCAGAAGCTGGGTTTGATGGTTGTGGCCTGTTCGAATGCCTTCAGAGCTTGTCTCAGGTCAGACTGCATCACGCGGGCATTGCCGAGATCGAAGTATGCACCGGCATTTTTGGGATCCAGTCGCAGACCTTCATCGAGAAGGGAGATGGCGTCGTCCGGTCGCTCGTCCCGCAGTGCAATGGATGCCTCAGCGAACCAGAGTCCGGCTTTCCCCGGTTTCAGTGCCTTGGCTTTGGCCAGTGAACCAGCGGCCGCTTTGAGCTGATTGCTGCGCAGTTGCGCTTCGGCCAGCACCGACCACAGTCGTTCGTCATTGGGTTGAAGGCTTACAGCCAGTGCAGCGAGACTTGCCGCTTCCTCCGGCTGTCCCAGACGCAGCAATTGTGCAGCGGTCCGGCCGATGCCGACGCCGGCACCTTCAAGTTCCTGAGCGCTGGGTGTGTAGACGTATGGGGTCAGAGCCCTGACCGGTGCGGCGCCGAAGGCAGCAAGGGCTCCCGTCAGCATTGGTATCACCAGAGCCCGATGCCTGCCCCGTTGTCTACGAGCACGAACTCCCATCGCTGATCCAGCACTCAACCCACACTAGGGGGGTTGTCAGGTCTGGCAGCTGCCGCATTGCGCCTCCACATCCAGGGTTTGATCCTGCGCAGAGCTGATCCGCGCAGCCGTTCATCCCAGTCTTCATCGGTCCAGTTCTGGACATGCTCCGCTTTGAGATCCAGCAACCAGGGCCTTGGCTGCACATCCGGGTCGTCGCTGGAAGGAATGGAGCCGTGATTGAACGGACAGACGTCCTGGCAGATGTCACATCCAGCGACCCAGGGTCCCATGGCTTCGGCCATCGCTTCAGGCAGTTCAGGATTGCGGTTTTCAATCGTGTGAAAAGCGATGCAGCGCCTTGCATCCACCACGAAGGGTTCGGTGATCGCAGAGGTGGGACAGGCCTCAATGCAGGCTCGACACTGCCCGCATCGCGCTTTGGCTGGTTGATCGGCCTGAAGAGGTTCGGTCGTGATCAGGTGACCGATCACCATCCATGAACCCCTCCTGTTGTGAATCACGTTGCTGTGTTTGCCGATCCAGCCCAGCCCAGCCTCCTCAGCCCAGGCTTTGTCGAGCAGCGGTTCTGCGTCGACGCAGACCCGCCAGTTGCATTGCGGCCGCACCGTTTGCAGCCAGCGGCCAACCCTTCTCAAGCGTTGATTCACCACCCTGTGGTAGTCCCTCCCCCACGCATAGCGGGCCACTGCAAGACGACCCGGATGCCGGTCTGCGGAAACGTGGTAATTCAATCCCACCGCCAGGATGCTTTCAGCACCCTCCAGCAGGCGTGCCGCTGACAGTCGACGCGGTGCCGCCATCCAGTTCATGTCGGCCTGATGGCCTGCCTCCAGCCAGCGCTGCAGCGCGGCGGTCCGCATCTGCAATCTTTCACTGCCTGGCAGGGAGGCGATGCCGACGGGGTCAAAACCCTCGTTCCTGGCCTGTTGCTTGAGGGCCAGGCTCAGCTCTGCAACGTTGGCTGGAACATTCAAAAAGCTGACCTTAAAGTTGGGCACCCTTCTGGCATCGTGCCTTGTCATCTCCCTCCCAAGACTCTTCTTTGCGTGCAGCACCTTTGTTGCGCTGGTTGGGAATCACGTTGGTGCTCCTGCTCTCGATTCAGATTGGAGTGGTTCTCAGTGCCGCCGATTGGAGCGATGGGGTTTTTCAGCAGCTTCTGATTGAACGTCTTGTGAGCCAGGCTCCGATGGGTTTCGTCGGTTTGCTGCTCATGCTGATTGGGTCCCGCCTGGATCACCCGCAGCAGCACCGCACACCGATTCGCTGGGTCGTTTGTGTCATCTCAGCGATTCTCGCTGTGGCCATGATCGCTGTGATTCCTCTTGGAATCTCAGGAAATCAATCCTTGACGGGTGAGGCTGATCAGACCCTTGAGCAAAGGCGCAACCAACTGGAAATGGCCCGTCAGCAGTCGGCGAATCCTGAAAATGTGAAGGTTCTCGGTGAACAGTTGGCTCAGGCAGGTCAGCTTCCTGCTGATGCCACCGAGGAGGACAAGATTCAGGCTGCTCAGACGTTCATCGACAAGCAGTTGTCACAGATGACCGAGCAGATTCAGCAGGCCGAACGCCAACGCGATCTGACCATCAATCAGCGTTTCTTCGGAGGCACCGTCAGTGCGGTCGTGTTGGCGGTGGCGCTGGTATTGCTCGCTCTCAGCGCTGTCCTCTGACCGCTGGTTAAGTTGGTCTAATTCGTAGGCTCCAGGCCCCGGGCGTTCCTTGGTTCAGTCCAATCCAAGACCTGACCTGCCGCTTAGCGCCAGGCTTCAGAATGACCTCAAGAACGACCTGATTGCAGGTCTTCTTGTGGTCATTCCGCTCGCCACCACAATCTGGCTCTCCACGATCGTCAGCAGGTTTGTGCTGGCGTTCGTCACATCGATACCGAAACAGTTCAATCCATTCATCAATCTCAATCCTCTTCTTCAGGATCTGATCAACCTGGCCCTCGGTCTGACGGTTCCTCTGATGGGAATCCTGTTGATCGGTTTGATGGCAAGAAACATTGTCGGGCGCTGGTTGCTGGAATTCGGTGAGGGAACGCTGCAGCGCATTCCTCTTGCCGGTTCCGTTTACAAAACTCTCAAGCAGCTTCTTGAGACTTTTCTCCGCGACAATTCTCGACGATTCCGACGGGTTGTGCTGGTGGAATATCCGCGGGAAGGTCTTTACAGCGTCGGTTTCGTCACGGGGCAGGTGGGACCTTCACTTCAGTCCGACCTCGGTCAGGATCTGCTGAGCGTGTTCATTCCAACGGCACCCAATCCCACAACTGGTTGGTACACCCTGGTTCCCGAGGCGTCTGTCAGAGAGCTCGATATTTCTGTCGAAGATGCGTTCAGAACCATCATTTCCGCGGGGATTGTTAACCCTGACGAACGCGAAGCGCCAGTGAATCGCAGTTTTTCCAGTCTGATCGCCCAGCTCAGAGCTTCTGTGGCACCCTCATCGTCCTGAGTCGTTCGTTCGATACATCCCGCCGCTTATGCAGACCCGAACCCTCTCCCGTGAGCTTGCGCTGTTTGTGCTCGGTCAGTGCGCTGAACGGGAGCGTTCCTCAGCGGCGCAGGACAATCTCGAGACACTGCTTCAGAAAGCTCTCGACAGCCTGATGCAGCACTGGCGCGAGGTGCTTGATCATTGCGCCGGTGATCTGGACAAAGCTCAGCAGTCTCTGCTCGACAGCGAGTTGCAGGAGGGCAGTGCCTCCACTGATATGGCTTCTGTACGCACCCATCTGCGCGACACGCTCACAGGGGCGGAACAGGTGCTCAACGGCCTTTCGGCCAGTCTTGAGTTGCCTCGTCTTCTGGCGCTTGCTGATCAGGAACAGGTGCGTCAGGAAGCCATGCGTCGGATTCAGCTGGTCCTGAAGTCTCGTCAGGACATTGACGACGAACTCGACGGCGTCATGGAGGGTTGGAGGCTCAGCCGGCTGCCTCGCATTGATCGCGACATCCTGCGACTGGCAGTGGTTGATCTACGTTCGATGAACACGCCGGCTTCCGTCGCCTGCAGTGAAGCCGTGGAGCTGGCCAATCGCTACAGCGATGCACAGGGACGTCGCATGATCAATGGGGTTCTGCGGCGTCTTCAGAACGCCACCGCCTAGGCGCTGCTTTTATCCGCATGGTTTACGACTGGTTCAATCGAAGTTCCGAGGCACCCCAACCCCCTGAGCAGCCATCGAAGTCTGAGCAGCCTCTCGATCCTGCAACCGCTCAGGACGGTTCCGAAGAAAGCGCATCGGTCCAGGAATCTGCGCAGTCCGAATCCGAGCCTTCTGCTGCTCAATCCCTGCAGGAGTCAACGGATCAGTCCTCCGATGCTTCTGCTGAGGATGACCCGCTTGAGTGGGCACGGCAGGCCTATGCCCGCCTGAAAGCCCAGAAGGAGCTTGGGAAGACCACGCAGTCAGTGGCGCTGGAAGCGTCCGTGACGGCTGAACCTTTGACTCCCGAACCGATTGCGTTGGCTCCCGAGCCATCTGCGCCTGACTCTGTGGTCCCAGCATCAGAGCCAGACTCAGCACAGCCATCTGCAGAGCAACAGCCGTCTTTATCCCAGCAGCCGACTGCACCTGTTGATGTTCCTGGTAATGCTCCGGCACCAGGACTGTCTCTGCTTGAACAGGCAGCGGCCCAGCGGCAGCAACGACAGCAGCAGTTGGAACAGGCTCCGACCCCTGTCGCTGCTGCGCAGGTCAAGCCTGCGCCTGTTGAGCCCCAGCAGACCGCTGATCAGTCCGATGAGCCCAGTCTCGGCGAGTTCGACGAAACGTTCACCTGGTCAGCGGAGGTTCTTGCCGCCCAGGGTGTTCGGGCTGATCAGATCACCCTTGAAGAGATCGATTGGCTTGGCCGTCTCCGTCAGGGCCTTGAAAAGACCCGTCAGGGTTTTGTCACAGGTCTGCTGGAAAACCTCGGCGATGACCCGCTCACTCCGGAGGTGCTTGACGATCTCGAGTCGTTGCTTCTGCGAGCAGACGCTGGAGTGCAGGCCACAGATCAGGTGCTCGATGCTTTGAGAAGGCGCATGAATGAACAGGTGGTGGATCCCACTGAAGGCATCCGCTTCCTCAAGGAACAGCTTTGTGAGCTGCTCGACCAGCCTATGCGCGACAGCGGCGTGAAGTTGCTTGCTCCGCAGCGTGATCATCTCAACGTGTGGCTGATGGTCGGTGTGAACGGTGTTGGCAAGACCACCACCCTTGGCAAACTTGCCAACCTCGCCGTTCGTAGTGGTTATTCGGCGATGATCGCAGCAGCCGATACCTTCAGGGCTGCTGCGGTTCAGCAGGTGCAGGTCTGGGGAGACCGCAGTGATGTGCAGGTCATTGCCAACCCTTCCTCCAATGCTGACCCAGCGGCGGTGGTGTTTGATGCGATTGGAGCAGCCCGAGCCAAGGGCACGGATCTTGTGTTGGTCGACACGGCCGGTCGCCTTCAGACAAAACACAACCTGATGGAGGAACTGGAGAAGATTCGTCGCGTTGTGGATCGTCTGGCTCCTGAAGCTCATGTGGAATCCCTGCTCGTGCTTGATGCCAGCCAGGGACAGAACGGTCTCAAGCAGGCGATGGCCTTTGCCAAAACCGTTGGACTCACCGGTGTGGTGATCACCAAGCTCGACGGAACGGCACGCGGTGGAGTGGCTCTGGCTGTGGCTTCTGAGGCAGGTTTACCAATTCGTTTTATTGGTGCAGGCGAGGGAATCAGGGATCTGCGGCCCTTCAATAGTTTCGAGTTTGTGGAAGCACTGCTCGCGGGTCGCTGACGGTTGTCTGCTGTGCGGATCTGAAGCAGTCAGCTTTCTCAGCGCGGAGTTGCTACCTTGCGGAAACTGCCAGGGTTGCCATGAGCAGCAATCCATCCCGGCGCCTTCCGGCCTCTTCGCTTCGCTCGGGGCCTCAGTCACTGACCGCGACAACGTCGCTGCGTCAGTTGCTTGACAGTCTTTCCAAGGAACAGCGTGCCAATCAGGAGCTGCTGGTTTCGATCGGCTTCGCTCTGCGCAGTTTCACCAACCTCAAGCGGTTTCTTGAGCTTGTGCCAGTGGTGGCAGCTCGTCTGGTGGGGGTTGATGGTGCATTGCTCATCCCTTATCACCCTGACGGGCGTCTGTGGACTGACCAGTTGCAGATGCTCTCCGTCTTGCGATCGGAGACGTTGCTGCAGGCGGTGATCAACCATGAGCCTGGACGTTCCACCGGGTTCGGTTCCGATGATGCTCCGGTGCTCGGCCTTGATCGACTGGTGCAAAGTCATCTCGGATCTGCTGGTGTGTTCGCAACGTCACTGGTGGCCAGAGGTCGCCAGCGTGGACGTCTCTATGTGTTCAACACGTCTGGCTCGCTGGTCTGGAGTGATTCTCACCGTCGCAATGTGCAGCTCGTGGCGGATCTCACCGGTGTTGCGATCGAAAACGATCAGATGCTCCAGGAGGCCCGTCTGCATGAGCGAATGGATCGCCAGCTCAGCATCGGTGCCGAGATTCAGGCCCAGTTGTTGCCGGATCATTGTCCGGTGATTGAGGGTGTCGAACTCGCGGCCCGTTGCCGTCCTGCCTTTCAGGTGGGTGGCGATTACTACGACTTCATCCCCACGCGTCCGGAGTTGATCGGTCGACGGCGAGAGCGAGGTCGCTGGTCGCTGGTGATGGGCGATGTGATGGGTAAGGGCGTTCCAGCCGGCCTGCTGATGACGATGCTGCGC
>NYZI01000047.1 GCA_002687115.1 Cyanobium sp. ARS6 | reverse complement strand
GGTCTATGCCCGCTGGATCACGCATGGAAGTGGGCCAACCGTCCCTGGAAGTTCGGTTTCAGGACCTTTTCTGACGGGTTCCACGGGAGCAGATTCACCTGCTTTTGCAGCACTCAGTCCAAGCTCAGTCAGTGCTGAGAGTCGTTTCCAGCTCATTGGGCGTGCTGGTTTGGAATCTCGTTTCGCAAACTTCAGACTTTCCCTGTTTGGGCTTTGATCAACCAGCCAGCACTGCTCTTCGCTGTATGGCGATGAACGAGTGACCCTTGTTCAGTTTCAGAACACTGTGGTTGCTTGATCACAGCCGCTGCTGACGTTGTTCTGCGATCAGGTGGAGCAGCTGGTTCAACCCGGTGGAGCAGTCATGGCTAAACCGGAGAAAAGCCATTGGAGCGATATGGAGTGGCACCAAACTGCTGACTGCGTAGAGGAGAGGTTTCAAACCATTCAGCAAATGCACAGACTGAATGGAATTTCAGAACTCATGGCGTTGGCTGATTACTGCACGAAATACAATTTGAAGACTGAGTTGATCAGCAAAGAGGAGCATGATGCTCTGATTGACCCAGGAAATGAACATGGAGCCTGGGTTCTTCGTCGAGACGGTGGGATCAGACTGAAAACCACATCGCAGTCAGGAGAGGTGGTCTTCAGTCTTCGTATCGAAGACAACATTTGGGATGGTTATGCAGAGCATGTGGCTGATTGGCATCGATTCGCTGAGAATTCAAAAGCACTCTTTCAAATTCCATCCAAGACCGAAACGAACTGGTTTGTCTGATCAAGCTTGCTACTCGGGAAAATTTTTATCGGTTTTGCGGATGAGGCGTTTACATCACCCCTTTACCCATCGTTACATCGATAACAGTCAGCACTACTCAGCCCTGGCTCTCAACAATTTCCACTGTCTCTGACAGAGAACGACATTCCTTGAGGAGCTCACTCAAAGGTCATGGCCAACCGAGGGGTTGCTTCGCAAGTGGGCCGAAACTGTTGTCGAGCTTGAAGCCGTGTTGGGCTTGATGTCTCGTATGACTTTGATTCGAGGCAAAAGAATGTCCGGTTCATCCAGTCTTGTGAGGATCTGTCTGGTCGTGGCAGATCCGAGACGCTGAAAGAGCACACCTGGTCGGGTGTCCTTCAGGATTCGCTCGAACTCTGCTCAGCTCAAGAACGTGCAAAACCTCGCAGAATGAACCAGGTTCCATGAATTTGACTACCAAGTGCTTGAACAACTGATCAATAATGGTTGCCTGGACAGCATTCAGCCTGAAAAACGCATTATTAATGGTTTGGCACTGGACATGGTGGTCACTGATTACCGACAAGAGCTGCATGAAACGAAAAAACAATGGACTAAACCATGAGCCTGCATAACTTGCCAACCACGCTGACTCCGGCTGAGCATCATGCCTTGACGAATGCTGTCACCTACTTGCTGAAAGAACGCAAGCGGCAGCAAAGTGAGGCATTCTCAAAAGGAGAAAGACTGCACACTGCCGATCAGAATCTGTTGGATGACTGTTTGACGGCCTCCCTTTGGTTGGCTGCTCAAGATGAAAAGTTCTATCAGGAGTGGGAAGCTTTACCGGCTGGTAGTCATTTGAAGGAGGTCTACAGCGAGCAGGTCTGGAACTGGAGTGATCGTGATATGCGAACTGCTCACTCTGATCCACTGCCGGAAAGTCTGAACTTATAAGCCCTTCGATCACAGCTTCACAGCGCCATAAAGCACAGACAGAATGCCAGGGTGTCGACCTTTTTTGAATGTTGAAGATGAACTTAATTGAGCACACTGTTTTTGGAAGGTTTGATGATAAATATTTTTGTATTGGCGAATTTGTCAAAGGGTTTTTCCATCGCTGTCTGTGGCCAGACCTCTTGAGTGGTCAGTTGAGCGGTTGCTTGAAAGTGATGGCTCAAGTTGACTTGCCATCAGGGTTGATTGCTTTCAAAGCACAAAAGTATGAATCCGATTGATTGATCAACCATTGTCTTGTAACGGTTAAGACCATGGAAATCAAATCTTGCAACCGTGAAATTTGCTATTGATGGATATGGCCAACCACGACCTGTGACAATGATGGTTTCGACAGTCTCTACGACAGAGTCTTTTCAGTTTTTCATCTCTGATTACAGCATTGAGCATCAAGGAAGGGCTGTTTTGGATGTCACCCTTGAGTACATCTACAAGCCTGATCTGGGTAACCCTGAGCTCTATTTCGATTTTCAGCAAGTTGTTGGCTACATTGATAAATTTTTTGTGACGTATCCAAATGAAACCGATTATTGGGAGATTCTCAACAAGAATCTCCCATCAGCTCGCCACCGACACATTGATCAAAGTTTTGGATTCGCTGATTTGTCACTGAGTGCCATCACTTGAGCCCATATTCACGACCGCATCGCAGACAAGAGCCAACCGTTGGTCGTGCCTTAGAGCAGGGCAATGAACAATCGATCTGTGGAGTCGCTTCAGATGGCCGACCTGATGACTGATGCAAGCATGACTTGCTAGAACTGATTCCACTGCTGATTGATTAGGGCATGAGCAACCACTGGGTAAACCGCATGACCGTTCCTGTTGTTCGCGTCAAAGAGTTTGCAGAGCTGTCTGCCTGCTACCAGGAAGCGTTGAAGGATCGTGGTGCTTTGGATTGCACATACAAGCTTTGGTCTGAAATGACTGCGGCAGAGAAGGC
Organism: Cyanobium sp. ARS6; assembly: GCA_002687115.1. Lineage (GTDB taxonomy): Bacteria > Cyanobacteriota > Cyanobacteriia > PCC-6307 > Cyanobiaceae > Synechococcus_C. The sequence goes on along the minus strand of NYZI01000047.1, from coordinate 7,088 downwards.
CAAAGTCGCCAAAAGATTGCCAAGCACCGCCAACAACTGGTACGTGAATTGATTGAGAGAGCTCAGTGAGAAGAGCTTCGCTGGTCTACCTCTCTTTCTGATGAGAACAACTCACCCGGTGAAAGCGACGTTTTGTTCATGGTGCGCTTTCAGATCCTGAACTGCGACAGGTTTTTTGAGTGTCTTGAACTTTGTCTGATCTTGACCAGACTGAGGACAGTTCATACAGGCATCGTGCAGAGATGACCCTTGAGGCCGACCACTCCACACTTTTGCTGATTGCTCAGGTGATCGCGCTGAGTGACGGGGCGATCTCTGAGGAAGAGGAAAGAATGATTCAGGGTTTGCCCGAACGTCTCGGCTTAAAAGCTGTGCCCCGCTTAACCCAGGAAAGCTTGCCCTCACTGTCGAGCCTGGGAAAGCAGCTCAGCAGCCATGGTGATCGTTGTCTTGCGGCGAGGATTGCAGGATTAGTTGCAGGAGTCTCGCGGAATCCTGATGATCAGCAAGACATCAACGCAGATGAGCGCTCGGCCTATCGGGAACTGATCAACTCCCTGCAGCTTGAGAACAATGAGCTTGAGGAGATTGAATTCAGTGTCCGCCAGGAATTAACTGAAGGAAAGTCTCTCCTTCAAATCATCGGTGATGCGCTGTTTGGTAAAGGTTCATGGCCTGATCAGGACATTCTGCTCAAAACCCCCGAGATCCCTGGCCTGGGTTAGTTCTGTGACCACAACTGATCGACCGTTGGTGATGAGCCAGTGGTCGTCGCTGGTAATGCTTTATTGCTCTTATTCGAACAGTTTGGGGTAGCGGATTGACGCAGACATCAGTTGCACTGAATTCACTGCTTCTCGTTGATCTTGTTATCAAACATCCACTTCATCATCCCCTTGCTGTCGTTTTTAAAGGAGACAATCCCAAAGCTCACCAGGAAGACCAGCGAAACAGTGATCAGAACCGCTGCGCTCAGCTCGCTGATCTCCAGATTGCCAAATGACAGTGTTGTCAAGATTGAACTTTTCATTCAAGGCTTTCGCGCCTTCCTTCCCTGGGGACTGGGCCAAGAATCAAAAGCATCTTTTCGTCGGGAAAGATCTGATCGCCAAACAGTAAAAACAAAATCCAACCCGGCATCTTTTTCGACCATATTTTTCAACTTTAGCTTTGGGTTTCGAGTTGGAGTTTCTCTGTTATGGCCGCTTATTAACACTCAATATCGCTGTATCCGATTTAACTTGGGCATAGTTGCTTTTGCCATTTGTTTTCATAGGCGAGCGCGCCAGCATTGCTTGGATCGGGCTGTTGATCGTGACGAACTAGCTGGATGCAACCAAACAAAAGGGGCCGGATGAATCCGGCCCCTGCCACCTGCGTCTTCTGATGCTGGCAATGAAGAGGCTCTGCGAAGCTCGCGCTTAACGTCTTGAGATCAATGGAGCCTCATCTGTCAGGACTGAACTTCTGTGTCCTGACGTTGCTCAGTGGTTTCGGCGTCTGCCGAATTCGTGCTGCGTTGACAGCCGCCTGAGCCTGCGAAAGCGGGAGCTGTGATCAGAAGCGTTGCGCAAAGAAGCGTGCAGAAGCGAAACATTGTTGTGAATCAAGTCTCTGAATGCTGGCGAACGATCTCCTCTGACCGCGAGCATCAACCTTGAGACAAAAAAAGAGGCCGGATGACTCCAGCCTCAGTGCCCGATTGCATTGATTGTGTCTGTTCAAAGTTCAGCCGCAAGCTTTTGTTCACACAGTCGTTAGGCGATGACTGATCCCAAAGCTCGTCTGTTACTTACTGGCTTGAAAATCCCTGTTGATGCATAGTGCATTCATCACAGGGTGCGACCGTGTTTTGTATTCAACGTCTTTCAGACAAAGGCTGGGTTTGCATTGCCGAAAACCTCAACCTGCTTGAAGCCAGAGCGAAAGCAACGCTGTGGTCTCAGGAGCAGGTCGCTGCTTTTCGAGTGGTCAGTCGTGATCAATCCGACATGCAGTTCCTTTGCCGGGATGGAAAAATCCTGGTGGATCTTTCCGAACCAGCGGATCTGGCTGCTGCTCTTGAGGGGCAGCCATCCGTCCTGATGGAAGACATTTCCTGGAAAATTCTGGCGGAAGCCAATTGAATCCTCTCATCATCGATTCCTTGGCTCTAAACATAAAAAACTCTCTCCGGTAGATCTGTACGTGGCGTGCATAACAATCGTGCTGTACGGGTACGAGGCAGGCTTTAGTCAACGTATGAGTCGCTACAGCTTTCAATGCTGGGCAAAACTTTTCAACCAGTTTTATAGCTTGAGTGAGGATTAAGTAAACCGCTCATTTTGGTAGAACCCAGCAAAGCACAGGCTGATATCTTCAGACATGTGCTTGAGTTCATCTGCAGTCCTGTAGTGCTGGCTTTCTTCTGAGGTTCGACTAGTGCTTGTGACTGAATTTGAGGTGAATTTTGTAGCTCATCCTTTCCTGTGGAAAGACTGGCTGGCTCACTCGTTGTTGCCTTGCTCGACCCAACACTTTTGAATCTCTAAAGCAAGCGAAGCCTCAAGCTAGAGATGCCCTGGGGACATCAGCTTTAGATGTGTGGTTTTCTGGAACACTTAGGGCAATTCAAGTGGAGCGGCGTTGGCATGCTCCACAAAGAATGCTCAGCAAAGGACCCACCCAGATCTTTTGTGGGATTATTGGAGCATGAACTTGAGATTAGTGGGATTATGCTCCTTTCCAAGGTTGGGTATGAATCACTATGTGCTCCTCAAATTTCTTGGCTTCACTTACAACTACCGTTTGCTGATGCGCCATCTGTCAAACCTCATTCATCAGCAAAATATTGAATTGTTTGATTGGAGTCCTGATTGGCCACAGAGGACGCTTTAACACTGATGGCTGTTGTTCCCCTTTTTTATCAGCGCAGAATTTTTGCCGTCGGTTTCATCATCAGAATAGCGACCAGTATGAATATTCTTGGCGATGAGTTGCAACACAAAAACACATGAATGGGGCTAACGACAAAAATTAAGTCGTACATGTTCGTTTATCTGCATCAGCGCATTATTGATCTCGAAGTGGGCTTTAGGGGCTAATTTTCGTGTCCAGGACACTATGTTTTGTTGGGAAAGAGTTTATGCCATTGGCATTCTTGACTCCTAAATTAATTATGCTGTTTCAAGTCTCAGGACTGATTCTTTATTAACCTTTATAGACTCGTGTCGTCTTTATAACGTGCCGGGAATCCGTATACCATTTGAAGCCTTTATCAACCTTTAAAATCTTGGCCTTGTAGACAGTCGGTGGATTTTTGCCCAAGTGATAAATATCAGCCATGACACTCTTCTTCTCAGAGCGCAAAATCCGCTCATCTTAGGCTCTTTCAAAGGATGTGACTTCTGATGGCGTTACTATTGATGTCCGGCATCAATAGTAAATAATAATTGCTTCCCTTCGCTATGATAACTAAGCTTTGACTAGTCTAAAATTGCTCTAAAATGTATCGGGAATCAATGTTTTTTTGTGATCAGCAATGTTGCTCATAGTGGTTCTTGCTGTGTCATGCAATGGATACCACCTCCACCAAAATTAATGGATATACATCCAATTTGAACAATTTCTCGACCGGGAAATTCAGTTTTAAATGTGTCAAGTACTTTTTGATCCTTATCTCTGGTGGAAGTTGGTAAGCCTGGTTGCCAATATCGTGGCAAGAGGACTACGCCATTAGTTACTAAAAAATTAAGGTAACTTGATACGGCAATTACTTTGATTTCGTCAGTCATTGGGAATGGACAGCCAAATTCGTATTTAACATCTAGAGCGTCATATCCACCGTCTCCTCTTGTCATGTTGGCATAGAGATGATCGGTGTGTGGGATTCTGACTATCCGAAATGGATTACCATCCTGATCCTTTGCTGCATTGAGAATTTGAAAATTACGTTCTAGACGCCGCCGATTTTCTCGAGCTATGGGATCCTTGGAAGCCTCTTCTTCAGATACTTCGGCCAACAACACAGTACTTGGAGACGAAAATCTTGCTACCTCATCAACATGTCCGCCTGCTGTCGTATTCGGAGTCCAGATATCATGGTTACCATCAGGACCCTCTAATGGACCAGTCCAGGTTGAATCGTCTTCAGCAATTCCTTCTTCAAGCCAAATAATATTACTTACTTGAAATAGACGATCAAATTCAACTTCCATTTCTTCAATTGACCACGTTGGATTCCGCTGGCACTCGACGGACTTCACTGCAATCATGGAGCCTTTGCCATTGAATTCTCTTCCGCCTCCTTCGCCGATTAGCTCGGATGAAATTGTGTCAATCTGAAGTTCGGTGGCAATTAGCTCATTGGCATGTTTGGCCAACATTGAATGTGGAGAATCAGCTGATTCATAGCCATAACAATCGAAGTCCATTAATACCATTTTCTTTTTTTTATTATTATCAACTACAAAAATTGGGCCTGGATCACGCACCCAGATATCATCATGGGGTACATCATGAAACGTCACTTGGTTCATGTTTATCGATGCGCCCATCAACAAACGCTCAACATTGATTCTGCTTGCTGCGTCGTTAACCTGAATTTTTACTCTCACATGAGGTGTCAGAGTCCGAATTATTTCGATGTACATCGGTACAGCCGACAATCCACGCTTATACTCAAAAACTGGCCAAGCAATCCAAATTGCAGCATGTTGCTCAAATTCTGCGGGAAAACGAAACTCTCTATTATTTTCCATAGAACTTAAGTCTTAAGGCAAGACTAGTGACATTCATAGTCTTACACCATCCCTATTCATAATGCAATGGCGTGACACCTGATTTGCTAAATCTAAAATGTATAACAAGTATCTATCTGGTTAAGTGGCTATTTCTAGTGATTGACGTCAGCATCGTTGCCAGAAAACTTTGTATTCTGAGTGTCTAAACGCTTCACTTCTTCCAGAATCGTTGTTCGACTTAGAAAGTGTTCTTGATTATTTTCATTGGGTTGGCTGTGTCGTTTTTCTGCACTGGCTTGCTTCGGCAGATTTATCATAATGTGTCGGATCCTGTCGCTTAAGATCAGTTTTGTTGCGGTATCTGCTGCTCCGAATTGTTCATTATAAATTTCACTAGGTCTCCTTGATGAATACGACTGTGCTCTGGTTTTTGATAAGTTTACTTGTCTGATTGTTAATCCGCTTGATTGTTTTATAGCTTGCCATTGTGGCTGACCGCTAATTCATATTGCGGTTCTTTTTCAATTCAATGGCAATCGAACTGACTACAGAAATCTCTTTCTATCCATCCTCATGACGTTTTGTATTCCGTCTCTTATTTATCTGGTTGAATTCAACGCTTCAGTACCTAGCCAACGCTGAATTCGACGATCACTATCGCTCAGGTCCTTGGGCTTGTGCCGCTTCAACCTGCTGTTCTTCTAATACTCTTACCAGCTTAATAATGTCGATGGTGTTATGTCTGAGCCTTCAATTATTGAAAGGTATATTGGTACCCTACGGCGATTTTGCCTCCACTGCAACCTTCTTCAGTTCATATGCAGTAGATGTAAGTTCAGAGCAAGCTGATTTCCCCATTATAGTTATCAGTTTGCTCAGGCAAGATGTTATGTTGTGCTCAAGAGACAAGCGTGCTCTAGCTAGAGCACGATATCTAGATTGATGGAATATTGCTTGAAACCAAGTTTTTCCCAATAATTTATCGCCGTTAGATTTCCAGAAAAAGATTCTATTTTCAGCCGTGTAGCTCTTCTTTCTTTGCTGAATTCGACAAAACGCTTTGTTAAATCCTGACCGACGCCAAGCCCTCGAAAATTTTTGGATACGTGTAAGCTCTCCAATTCAGCAATATTCCTGAAATTCCAGTCAAGAGGCGTTCTTTTAACTGCTCCATACGCATAGCCGACAATTTGCCTCTCTATCTCTGCGACCGCTAGCAAACGATTTTCATCGGAAATGTACTCAACAAGAAAAGCCTTTGCTTCAAGAGAAGTCGCCCATGATGGATTGAATCTTGAGTCTAAATCAAGATGAAATTCAAGTTGTTTGAAGTATAAGAAAGCAATCGTCTCTAAATCGGAATCATGTGCAGAACGAACTTCGACAGCAGATTGATTGTTCATGTTTTGAATTCAGCAATGTGATGATTTATGCGACAGTTTCTGGCAAAGCCCTTTAGCAAACTCCTGTCCCCTGAATCATGAACTTCCTTAAGCCACTTCTTTTCACATTGCTTTTACAGCATTCTGAAAAGAAATTCAATTATGCTGCTGGCAAAGTTCATAGCACCATTGTTCGTTTCCGGATTACGCATTCTCCGTTAACAATGAAGTATAAATTCCATGCTATTTTTCCGATTACGAGGAGATGTTGATTGATGCTCAGTCAATCTCAACTCCTGCTCTATCCGCCCTCTCCTCAGGCGGCGTCGGCTACCGGTGAGTGCTTTTACTTTCATCGAAATATCTGGCAGAAACATCCTGCAAGGCATGAAATAACGGCAGCAAAAGTTTGAGCATTGCTTCAGTGAGGGTCTGATACTGGACCAGACCCCCTCTTGAGTGAAGGAACTTAAACTTTTCGCGAGTAATACTCCACCACCAGCAGTTCATTGATCTCCAGAGCGACCCATTCGCGTTCGCACTTGTTGATCACCTTGGCGCTGAGTTTGGCCTTGTCGAGCTCAAGGTGGGGTGGCACATTGGCGAGGCCTGGGAATTCCAGGTTGCCTTCGGCCAGCTTTTTGCTGCCTTTGCGTTCACGCACGGCAATTACATCACCGGCCTTGCACTGGTAACTGGCGATGTCAGTGACGCGACCGTTCACGGTGATATGGCCATGATTCACCAGCTGGCGAGCGCCAGGCACTGTGGGGCCGAAACCGAGACGGAAGCAGACGTTGTCGAGACGGTTCTCGAGAAGTTTGAGCAGGTTGGTTCCTGTGGAACCGTCCTGAGCGCGCGCTTTTTTCACATAGCGCACGAGTTGGCGTTCGGAGACGCCGTAGTTAAAGCGAAGCTTCTGCTTCTCTTCGAGACGGATCGCGTATTCAGAGCGCTTGCGACGGGCTTGGCCGTGCTGACCGGG
>NYZI01000046.1 GCA_002687115.1 Cyanobium sp. ARS6 | reverse complement strand
GTTGGCGTCGGGGCAGCCGTCGTGGTTGGCGTCGGGGCAGTGACCGTGGTTGGCGTCGGGGCAGCCGTCGTGGTTGGCGTCGGGGCAGTGACCGTGGTTGGCGTCGGGGCAGCCGTCGTGGTTGGCGTCGGAACAGCTGGCCCACCTGCAACAGTGCCATCATTCCACAAGTTATCGTACGCCCCATCATCTTGGTAATACTCATCCCAGAAAGCATTGACAGGCTTGGCGGTTGGGCCGGTGGCGGAGTTGCACACACCTTGCTTGCACATGTTCCGTTTGTTAAATGGACAATCCAGGTGACGAGTCGTCACATGCGTCTTACTTCCGCACGCCTTGCACTCGGTGCGACGTTTGCGGCGCTTTTTTGGCTTTTCGCCATCGCCGTCATTCTCACTTTTCCTTTTTTTGGCGGGTTTTTGCTGTTCTTGCTCCTGCCTTTGCTTCGCCTTTTGTTGTTCTTGCTCCTGCCTTTTTTGTTGCCTCTCAGCCATTAATGGCATGACCTCGTTTCGGACATGTTTGTCCCAACAGGCCCCGCAGCGAACCGGTCGCTTTACTGAGGACGTCCAGTCGGCGTGGTCTTGCGGGAAACAACTTGAAAACTCTAAAAGCTTTGGGCAATCACAACATTTCGTTTTTTTGGGGTGATCGAATGTAGCCGGAAAGTCAGCTTTCAAGCTGGGAAACGGGGGAATGGAGGATGAAGACTGCGTAGTCGTGGGAAGTGAGGCTGGAGGCTGCGTAGCCGCGGCAACGTGCTCCCTGAGGATTTTGCGAACATATTGTTTTTCGGCCTTGGTCAAAAAAGAGGGGAGACGCCCGAGCTTTCCCCCGTACTTTAAGGGCAGATGTGTCCCACCTGGGGGTGCGTTTGTGCATGCGTGCGTGTCACTGTGTGTGAAAAAGAAGGGAGTGTGCGTCGTGGTGCTGGTCGAGCGGATGGCATGGTCGTGCTGATGGTCGAGCTGATGGCATGGTCGTGCTGATGGTTATGCCGATGGTCGAGCTGATGGCATGGTCGTGCTGATGGTCGTGGCGATGGTCGAGCTGATGGCATGGTCGTGCGGATGGTCGTAGCGATGGTCGAGATGATGGCAGGGTCGTGCTGATGGTCGAGGAGATGGCATGGTCTGGCTGATGGCCGAGGTGATGGCATGGCCGTGCTGATGGTTATGCCGATGGTCGAGATGATGGCATGGTCGTGCGGATGGTCGTAGCGATGGTCGAGATGATGGCAGGGTCGTGCTGATGGTCGAGGAGATGCCGTGGTGATGGCATGGCCGTGCTGATGGTTATGCCGATGGTCGAGATGATGGCATGGCCGTGCGGATGGTCGTGGCGATGGTCGAGCTGATGGCATGGTCGTGCGGATGGTCGTGGCGATGGTCGAGCTGATGGCAGGGTCGTGCTGATGGGCGAGCTCATGGCATGGTCGTGCTGATGGGCGAGCTCATGGCATGGCATGGTCGTGCTGATGGTCGAGCTGATGGCATCGTCGTGCTGATGGTTATGCCGATGGTCGAGCTGATGGCATGGTCGTGCTGATGGGCGAGGTGATGGCATGGTCGTGCGGATGGTTATGCCGATGGTCAAGATGATGGCATGGTCGTGCGGACGGTCGCGCGTATGTGTTTGTGTGAGTGAAAGTGCGTGCGCGTGCGCGTGCGCTCGTGTGCAACTGTGTGTGAGAGAGTATACGTGTGATGAGTGTGCGTGCGCACATACCATTTTTGGGGCGCCAACTTTGAATATGATTGGCCCTTCTCTTTTTGACAACCTTAGCCGCAGCGGCACGGTACCGTTGAGCCAAGTTGTAATTGGTGGCGTATGCCTCCCCCATGAGGCGGCGAAGCGGGACCACGACCAATAGCCTGAACAAGTCGGGGTCCATTTCTGGCCGCTGCTTTAGAGTAGGTTTGGTGGGTTTGCCGTGTGTCTTGCATAATCGCCGTTTGAACAAGATTGACTTTCGGGTGGCCAGAAACGGCGAGTCAAAAAATGACAGGACTTCTTGGATCACAACTTTGCGATCGCTCTTTGTTGTCTGTTTAGCGTCCGGCTCTTCTGGAGCTTGCGACTCTTCTTCACGATCCGCGAATAAGACCCTGTGGCACCTCTTCTTCCTTCGTTTTAGACGTGGCGGATTTGTTGGCCGCTTGTTGCTTGAGGGTGGCGTGCTGCACGACGATGAATCATAGGAACCGCCGGAACTTAGAGAACTTAGACTGCCGGAACGTGAAATGGAAGAAGAACGTAAAATGGATGCATTTGACACAATTGACGACGAACGTTTGACTACGGGAGTTTGTTGCGTTTGTGGTGGTGCTTGATGTTGTCGATGTTGTTGTTGAGCGGGTGGTTGTTGTTGTTGAGGTGGTAGTTGTTGCTGTTGTTGTTGAGGTGGCATTTGTTGTTGTTGTTGTTGTTGTTGAGGGGACATTCGTTGTTGAAGGGTGAGTATTTGCTTCTGAATGATGGTAGCAAGTGAAGCAATTAATTGTGGGGAGATGTTGAGGCTGTCCATTACTGGGAGCGAATTGAGTGAGTCCATGACTGAGAGCGAATTGAGTGAGTGTGAAAGAGTACGAAAATAAATTGTGATGGCATCTTCACAAACAAAAGCAAAAGAACAAACCGAGAAACTTTCGATTAATGCCTTAATGCCGAGGAAGTTTCTGTCAGCTTTCTCAACGCTGATTTTTTCCAACACCTTCACACAACAGTTTTCCTCAGCAAAAGAAAACGCTGGTTATGTAAACCAATACATATTACTGAAAGTCCAGAGCAAATGGTTAGGATACGCAATACTCTCGCCCGACGACAGCGTGTCACCGCACGCACACAAGCACGTACTCCCATCATTATTGACGCGCGGCGGACATGTCGCGGAAACATTCACGTCGAGCGTGCTGTCACCCAAGTCCCAACGGTGACATTTTTGAATCGTCAAACCTGAAATAATTTTCGAGCGCCAATCAAAACTTAGGAAACATTTTTAAAACCCAATCAGAGCCTTTTTAAAAAAAATTAACCCTCAGGGTGTGTGTAAAAAATTCGGAGAGCTGGTCACCCCGGGGTGTTTTCCCTTTTTGAATTTTTGTGAAGGCGAAGCTAATTTTGAATGGCGTCGGCGATGTTCGATATGTTGATATGTTGGTGTGGGTGCGCAGGTTACACCTTCGCAAATTCGTGGGGGTAATAAAAGATGCGGGGACAGGAGACGCTTGAGTGTTGGAAGATGTTCGCCATCTCCGCTCGCAATTTTACTGGCAACTGCCACTGCGTTGCACATGGCGACGTTGCCAACTCCTACATGTGTATCCCAGTTAAACTGTGCTGCTACTTCCACGGCAAGTTTTGTCAGTGCTTTTTTATTGTTGCCATCACCACGATAATCAGCACGACCTTGCTATAAGCATGGGCATCAGCACATCTTGTTTATGTCGACATCATGTCCCACTTTTATATGTACGCGTGTGCGCTTTATTTTTAGGACGACGAACACGAACAAGATGAAGTGGCGAGTGCTCTTCTTTTGTTGTTGCCATCAGTGCTTTTTTTATTGTTGCCATCAGTGATTTTTTTATTTTTTCCATCAGTGCTTTTTTATGTTGCCATCAGTGCTTTTTTTTATTGTTGCCATCATCACGATAATTAGCATGGCCATGCCATAAGCACGACATCAGCACATCTTGTTTATGTCAACGTCCTGTCCCACTTTTATATATACGTGTGTGCGCTTTATTTTTAGGACGACGAACACGAACAAGATGAAGCGGTGAGTGCTCTTCTTTTGTTATTGCCATCAGTGCTTTTTTTATTGTTGCCATCAGTGCTTTTTTATTCTTGCCATCGGTATTTTTTTATTCTTGCCATCACCACGATAATCAGCACGGCCATACTATAAGCATGGGTATCAGCACATCTTGTTTATGTCGACGTCCTGTCCCACTTTTATATGTACGTGTGTGCGCTTTATTTTTAGGACGACGAACGCGAACAAGATGAAGCGGCGAGTGTTTTTTTTTTATTGTTGCCATCAGCTCAATAATCATCGTCCGTACCACCATGCCATCAGCTCAACCATCGGCTCACATGGACACGACCATGCCATCAGCTGGACCATCGACACGGCCATGCCATCAGCTCGACCATCAGCACGAGCGTCCGCACAACCATGCCATCAGCTCGACCATCGCCACGACCATCCGCACGACCATGCCATCAGCTTTGCCATCGGCATAACCATCCGCACGACCATGTCATCAGCTCAACCATCAGCACGAGCGTCCGCACGACCATGCCATCAGCTCGACCATCGCTACGAGCGTCCGCACGACCATGCCATCAGCTCGACCATCGCCACGACCATGCCATCAGCTTGACCATCGGCATAACCATCCGCACGACCATGTCATCGGCATCACCATCAGTACGACCATGCTATCAGCACGACCATGCCATCAGCTGGACCATCGGCACGGCAATGCCATCAGCACGACCATCGGCACAACCATGCCATCAGCTTTGCCATCGCCATAACCATCCGCACGGCCATGCCATCAGCACAAGAGTCCGCACGACCATGCCATCAGCTGGACCATCCACACAACCATGCCATCGGCATAACCATCAGCACGACCATGCAATCAGCGCTTGACCATCGGCATAACCATCCGCACGACCATGCCATCAGCTCAACCATCGGCTCACATCCATGCCATCAGCTGGACCATCGACACGGCCATGCCATCAGCTCGACCATCAGCACGAGCGTCCGCACGACCATGCCATCAGCTCGACCATCACCACGACCATCACCACGACCATCCGCACGACCATGCCATCAGCTTTGCCATCGGCATAACCATCCGCACGACCATGCCATCAGCTTTGCCATCGGCATAACCATCAGCACGACTATGCAATCAGCTCGACCATCGGCATGCATAACTATCAGCACGACCATGCCATCAGCTTGACCATCGGCATAACCATCCGCACGACCATGCCATCAGCACCACCGTCAGCACGACCATGCCATCAGCTCGACCATCTGCCAAAGAAATTTAATATATGAATAACTATGATATTTTTTTTACAAATATATGGAAATTCTTTTTTGGTGGTAATATCAACTCGCGATTCCCACTACTGTGTGTATGCGTATATCTTTTTACAGGAAAGATGGGTCCGGATTGTTGGAGGTGACTTTACAGTAGAGGACAACTTTTGCGCCGATTTGCGACGATTGCAGCAACGAAACGGTTGCAGCGATAGCACATGCGAAGATATTCTTGGAACATTCAAGAAGTACTTGAATATTGTACCGCCAAAGAGCATCAAATCTTATGACAAGAAATTGCACGCAGCCGCAGGCGCGACAATGCTGCGCCTCAACGGGTGTGTGAAGTGCAAGAGGCATGTGTATCTTCCCACCGACAAAGCTACATGCTGCCCTCATGTCGACGCTACTAATACCGTGTGTGGACATCCGCGTTACGGTGACGACGGCAAGCCCCTGGAGGTATGTGTACCTCAACCTCTCCCCACAATTAATTGCTTCACTTGCTACAATCATTCAGAAGCAAATAGTCACCCCATGCAACATTTCGTTTGTGTTTGTGTTTATGTTTGCAGGGGGTTTTCTACTTTCCGATTTCCACCAAATTAAAGGCCCTTATGCGCCTGCCTGCGTACAAGCGCATGTTGGAACATGAATCTCGCCGTCCACGCCATGATCATCTCTACAGCGATGTTTACGATAGTCCGGCCTGGCAAGATGTTATGGGTCCTGTCGTGGTTCCAAACAATCGGATAGGTCTGCAATATTGCATCGATGGTATTCCCGCTTTTGCGGCGAATACACTGTCCCTAAAACCCGCTGAGTTCATGAATTTGTCGCTACCGCCGTCTCAACGATACAAAGTGGAAAACATTTTGCTGTTGATGCTGCTGCCAGCCGTTATGAAAGGCGACCAAGCGAAAAAGTATTACAACTTTGCCGCCAGATACGAGCTGGATGATCTTTTTCAGACCGGTCAATCTAAATAAATCCCACACACACGCACACACACACGCACACACACGCACACACAGGTATTGGTGGGGTTAAAGTTAAAGTGTTTGCTACCTCGATGGATACGCCTGGCCGGTCGGAGTTATTAGGTGAGTAACATTCTAATAGGGTGGGTGGGTGGGCTAAAAATCTATTGTTTGTGTGCATGTGTGCCATCTACAGGTATGCAATCGGCATCGTCGTTCACCGGATGCTGCGTGTGCACGCATTGTTGGAGTTGTGACCGCGTGTACGACGGGTATCGCAGGTTTCTGGTGATCAATTCAAGGGGAAGGCAGTCCCGAGTAACATACCAAGGGCACGTGTTCGAATACACCAAAGAGTGCACAAGACCGGACCCACAGTATCGCGACACCGCGTTTGCGCGCACTGCCTCTGCTTTTGCTAAGCAGCGCCGTGCCCCATTTATGGGGCATAAGGACCAGCCGTTGATGTCTCTGTGGCCTGGATTTGATTGGCGCCGTATGAATGTGCCAGATGTCATGCACGGTATGTAACCCACCTCATCCACCCACCCCCATCCCATGCTATGGCCCCACTCCACCCCCAGATCTCAAGTTACTTTGTGAAATGCTCCTAAAAGTTATGATCGGAAAGGGCATTGATCCCGGGGACGGAGGGTACAAATCGTGGAGTAATGACTCGGCACATCGCGTGGATTGTCAACGTCGGGGGGTGTTCAGAGGAGTTTGGCCGGACCGCAACGGTCCGTTACCATGGCGTCTAACAAAGGAGGAGGTGAAATTATTGGACGAGCGGATGGGCCGCGTCATGTGGCCACGTTATATGGACAGAATGCACTACGCCGGTTGTTCCTTTTGGCGAAAGCCAGGGAGACTCTGGAAAACGAAACGCAAGGTCGATGGGTTAAGGCCGTGGTTAGTAGATAGATGGCAATACATTTAGTGCCTGATGAGGTTTGCCGTCTCACTTATCGACCCCCACACAATCAGGTTGATTTGCTTCTTTTCGTTCTCGCGACACAGTTGCGGGACCGCTTGCCGCGGTTGCGCGTCGCATTGTTTACCATGATCTGGGCCCTAAGACGTTTGGACGGTCAGGTTCACTGTCATGACGAAGCCGTGGACATGAATATCCTACCCGGTTCCCGGACCGTCGACCCCCGCAACATGACAGCCATTCACAGAGAGCTAGTCGTTGGGCTATGCTTGCTTGAAGGATGTCTGCCCGTATGTTTTCTTCATCCCGCGCTGCACCATTTGGTGCATTTCGCGCAATATACGTTGTCTCATGGGTGTTTGCGAAACCTGTGGATGATGTGCTTTGAAAGGTACGAATTGAGCCTAATCCTAATTGAAAACTTGACAATGTTATCTGCCCCAATTTTGTTTCTTTATTACATGTATTCGCCTCCATGCCCGCCCACTGTAGGTACAACAAGCACATCAAGCGATTGGTGCGTGATGCATCTCATCCAGAGGTCCATCTGGCGCGCTCTGTATCCCAGGATGTGTCGGCGAACTACATAAATTTGGCAGTCAAACAAGAGCACGACGCCATAGGGGACGATTACGTTCTCCAATCGTGTGTTTTGTCATGTCAAGACGCCAAGTTCCAAGGTCCCGCCCGCGAAGAGGTTCGGGACCTCAGGTATCTCGGATATGTTGTGGATTTTTCATCTATCTCGGCCTATAAAGTTGCCCATATCATGGGTGTGCATTTTCGTGCCGGCGAGTGGAACCAACGTCCTCGTTGTGGGTCGGTGGTGACTTGTGTTCGGGGCCGTCGTTCATACTACGCGCGGGTCATCAGGTTCTTGAAACTTGACGGTGATGACTCCCCTGGTTTTGCATCGGTTCGTTGGTTCAGCAAGCCCACGTATCCTAATGGTGTTCCCTTAGTCGTGCGGGTTGGTGTTGATGGGGGTGCTGAGGATATTGAATTTGGCTGCATCCTCAAACTAACACATATCCAGCCTAGTAGTGTGGTGATCGAGGACGCACAAGCAGGTATTTACTATATGATGCGTACCTCGGGATATGACAGATGTTAGCTTCTTGGATGGTTTTATTGTTCTTTATTATTATTATGACTTGTATATAGTATCACCATTTACCTGTACATTATTATATCTATCAACATCAATCAAGCTTAGTAATTTTATTGTAAAATTAGATACGAGCTTTATTAACTATTTTGTTAGTTACCTTTACTTTATAGAGCCGAAAAGTCTGTTCCGTATCGTCCAGCGGCATTGAACGGGTTTTCCAACGCTAGAAAATAAGTTTAACTTGAATAATACGTAAGTTCAACTTAGAAACATGTAAGTTTAACTTGAGTGATATAGGAACCTAAGTTTAACTTGCGAATATAAGTTTAACTTGAGATCATGTAAGTTTAACTTAAAACCAAGAATTCAGATATATAAGTTTAACTTGCTTTAATTAAGTTCAACTTCGAAACATGTAAGTTTAACTTGAGTGATATAAGTTTAACTTAATATCATGTAAGTTTAACTTAAAACCAAGAATTCAGACATATAAGTTTAACTTGCCTTAATTTAATAATTAAAATTTATATAAGTTCAACTTGAATAATATGTAAGTTCAACTTAGAAACATGTAAGTTTAACTCGAGTGATATAAGTTTAACTTGAGAATATAAGTTTAACTTAAAACCAAGAATTTAGACATATAAGCTTAACTTGCCTTAATTTAATGATTAAAATTTATATAAGTTC
>NYZI01000045.1 GCA_002687115.1 Cyanobium sp. ARS6 | reverse complement strand
TTATCGCCACTGGCGGTAAAGACCTCGACTCCACCGGCTACGCCTGGTGGGCTGGCAATGCCCGTCTGATCAACCTTTCAGGCCGTCTGCTCGGTGCCCACGTGGCTCACGCAGGCCTGATGGTCTTCTGGGCCGGCGCCATGATGCTTTTCGAGGTGAGTCACTTCACCTTCGATAAGCCGATGTACGAACAGGGTCTGATCCTGTTCCCCCACGTGGCCACCCTCGGCTATGGCGTGGGTCCCGGTGGCGAAGTCACCGACCTGTATCCCTTCTTCGTGGTTGGTGTTTTGCACCTGATCAGTTCCGCTGTGCTCGGTCTCGGCGGTCTGTATCACGCCCTTCGCGGTCCCGAAATCCTCGAGAATTACTCCACGTTCTTCTCACAGGACTGGCGGGACAAGAATCAGATGACCAACATCATTGGTTATCACCTGATTCTTCTCGGTGTCGGCTGCCTGCTGCTGGTCTTCAAGGCCATGTTCTTCGGCGGCGTTTATGACACCTGGGCACCGGGAGGTGGTGATGTACGTCTGATCACCAACCCGACTCTTGATCCAGGTGTGATCTTCGGCTACCTGTTCCGCGCTCCCTTCGGAGGCGAGGGCTGGATCATCGGTGTGAATTCGATGGAAGACATCATCGGTGGCCACATCTGGCTTGGTCTCACCCTGATTTCCGGTGGTATCTGGCACGTCACCACCAAGCCTTTCGGCTGGGTGCGTCGCGCCTTCATCTGGAATGGAGAGGCCTATCTGAGTTACAGCCTCGGTGCGCTGAGTTTCATGAGCTTCATTGCATCGGCCTACATCTGGTTCAACAACACCGCTTACCCCTCAGAGTTCTACGGCCCCACCAACGCCGAATCCTCCCAGGCTCAGAGCTTCACCTTCCTGGTGAGAGACCAGCGACTCGGCGCCAACATCGGCTCCGCCATGGGTCCAACCGGTCTTGGTAAGTATCTGATGCGTTCACCCACAGGTGAAATCATCTTCGGTGGTGAAACGATGCGTTTCTGGGATTTCCGTGGTCCCTGGCTTGAGCCCCTGCGTGGACCCAACGGTCTGAGTCTCGACAAGCTTCAGAACGACATCCAGCCCTGGCAGGTTCGTCGTGCAGCTGAGTACATGACTCACGCACCCAACGCATCCCTCAACTCCGTGGGCGGCATCATCACTGAGCCCAACTCGGTGAACTTCGTGAACATTCGCCAGTGGCTTGCAGCGACCCAGTTCGTACTCGCCTTCTTCTTCCTGGTGGGTCACCTCTGGCATGCCGGACGCGCCCGCGCCGCAGCTGCCGGTTTCGAGAAAGGTATCGACCGTCAGGCAGAGCCTTCACTGGCCATGCCCGATCTCGACTGATTCACTGCAATCAGACTCTCAAGATCAAATTCAACGATCGTCACTCAGCCCCACTTCACAGTGGGGCTTTTTTAATGGCGACCGACTGAGTCAGAAGTTGAGATCGATCACGGTGTGCCCCTTGGGGGGCTCATGCCGTTCCTGACCAGCCTCCGGCAGCTTAAATTCCGTGAGCGAACGGCTCCATTCATCCTGGGATTGGGTGAAATAAGCCTGCTCTGCATGAAGACTCAGTGAATCATTGCCTTGATCGGTGGAGCTCACCGACAAAGGTTCCATGGCTGACGCGCTGAGAGCGAACATGGCTGAAAACAGAGCTGTGCCGATTCCAGGGAGAAGAGAACGAAGCATGGCCAGAGGTGTGAAGAGGGCCTGGTTTCGCATTAGCTACGGCAAACAAAAAATGGCAATGTCCATGCTTGCCACGTGTTAAATCTGCGCTAACCAGCCGCGCAGAAGCGGCAGGCTGAGGCCGATCACATTCGAATAACAGCCATCAAGACGCTCCACGAAGGAACCGCCAAGCCCTTCGAGAGCAAAGCCTCCGGCACAGCGAAGTGGCTCTCCACTTGCCACATAGTCTGCAATCTCCTGATCGCTGACATCAGAAAACAACACCCTGGTAGTCACACAGGCCATTCGGGGCTGCTGCGGATCCGTGCAACGAGCTGACATCAGGCAGTGGCCGGTGTGCAACTCGCCCCAGGAACCGCGCATGCCTCGCCAGCGTTCCACAGCCTGAGCCGAATCAGCTGGCTTGCCATAGACCTGACCGGCGAAGACGAATAGCGAATCACAACCGAGCACCGCTGCGATGTCGTCGTCTTTGAGCTGACTGCGAACCGCAAAGGCCTTGGCCTGGGCCAGACGCATCACCAACTCGATCGGATCGAGATCCTGAATGGACTCTTCATCGACACCGCTGATCTGAACTCGATGGGGAATCGCAGCCTGCTCGAGCAGACGACGTCTTGCCGGAGAAGCAGAGGCCAGCAGCAACATTGGTGTCTCACTCAGCGGCTCGGAGAACGAGAATGGCACCGACAGCACGTCATGCGTGACTTTTCAGGACCCCAGCGAACTCACCCGGCATGCCATGCGGCGAGCACGCCAGGCCGTGCGCTGTCTGCCGTTCCAACGCAGTTTCTACCGCAACGTGGAACAGTCGGCCCTGAGCAGCAGCGAACTGGTCGCAAGATCGGATTGGTCTGCACAGACCAGACGACGGCTGAATGCCAGCGAAACAGAAGATCTGCTGATCTGGCTGATTCAACTGGGAGTTCTGCGTCGCGAGGTTGACGGTCAGGGGCTGACTGAACGGGTGCGTCTCACGCCTCTTGGCAGAGAGGTGCTGATTCCCTGGCCCGAGACGATCCCTGCAGCAGGCCTTGGAAGCCGCCTGGTGCACTGGTGTCGTCGCAAGCGCCCCCGCTGGTGAATTGCGATGCTGCAGGAAGTTCATCACGCAGCGACGAGGTGGCGGAACCCGAATGTCAAAGACCATTGATGGTGCTTGGCACCAGCAGTGGAGCAGGAAAGTCGCTGATGACGGCAGCGCTGTGCAGAGTGCTGAAACGGCGTGGCGAAACCCCGCTGCCCTTCAAGGGACAGAACATGAGCAACAACGCCTGGGTTGATCATGAGGGGGGTGAAATGGCCTATTCCCAGGCGTTGCAAGCCTGGGCCGCAGGCCTCGAGCCGATGCATGCCATGAATCCCGTGCTGCTCAAACCTCAGGGTGATTCGACAAGCGAAGTGATTCACCTCGGGAACTCAGCGGGAACCTGCAGAGCAGAGCACTACTACCGCGACTGGATCGATTCCGGCTGGGACGCCATCCGCAGAGGGCTGGATGACCTGCAGACCACACACCCCCAAGGGAGGTTGGTGCTTGAGGGAGCCGGGAGCCCTGTGGAAGTGAACCTGCAGGCGCGCGATCTCACCAATCTGCGTCTGGCCGAATATCTGCGGGCCAATTGCCTCCTGGTTGCCGACATTGAACGCGGAGGCGTGTTCGCGCAGATCGTCGGCACGCTGCAGTTGATGAAACCACATCAACGACGTCTCATCCGTGGCCTGCTGATCAATCGATTCAGAGGCAGAAGAGAACTGTTTGACGAAGGTCGGCGCTGGCTTGACAACAACACTGGAGTCCCCGTACTGGGTGTGATGCCCTGGTTGGATGAGCTCTTCCCCCCCGAGGACTCCCTGGATCTGCTGGAAAGGCGCGGTCGCAAACGCGGCGCTGAGCTGCAGATTGCAGTGCTGAAGCTGCCATCACTGAGCAACTTCTCCGATCTCGACCCCCTGGAGGCTGAACCAACGGTGGAACTTCGCTGGGTTTCACCTGGGGAAACCCTGGGATCTCCCGATGCGGTGGTGATCCCAGGCAGCAAACAGACGCTGAGGGATCTTGCAGCCCTGCGCAGCAGCGGACTGGCATCTGATCTGATCCGCTACGCCGGGAACGGCGGTGAAGTGTTCGGCATCTGCGGAGGCATGCAGATGCTCGGCGAGGAACTGCGCGATCCCGATGGCCTGGAGGGCGACAGCAATCCAGGGCGAACACGTGACAGCGTTGCCGGACTTGGCCTTCTGCCCCTGCGCACAGTGTTCAGCGGTGAGAAAGCCCTGCATCAGCGGAAGGCCCTGGTGCTCTGGCCGGATCAGCAGCCGAGGCTGGAGGTGGAAGGATTCGAACTGCACCGTGGATACAGCAAAGCCACCGGTCTCTGCGATGCGTTCAGCGCGGATGAAGGTCTGGGATGGGTCCACCAGTCCACTTCAGGCACCTATCTGCATGGAATTTTCGACAACGGACCCTGGCGCCGACGCTGGCTGAATCGTCTTCGCCGCAGACGCGGACTCACGGATCTCAGTGAGCAGCAACCGCACCACAGTCGCCAGAGAGACGCCCTGCTTGACCGCCTTGCAGATGCCTTTGAAAAGCATGTGAATCTGGAACCACTGCTTCAGACATCTCCGTGAGCTCTGAGCACAAAAGAGTGGAAATTCTCTGGCCGGATGGCCAGCGCAGCGTCAGCCACAAAGGTGAGGACTGGCTGGTGGCGGCCCGCCAGGCCGGTGTTCATGTGCCCACCGGCTGCATGGGTGGAAGTTGCGGCGCCTGCGAGATCGACGTTGACGGCACCACCGTGAGGGCCTGTATCAGCACCGTGCCGGCGCCGGCCTCCGGACCACTCAAGGTGGAGTTGGCCACCGACCCGTACTGGTGAACAATCCACTGCCAAGCCAACAGCGAGGACTTCTCGCCGGCATGGCCCGCTCGGTTCTGGCCGGGGCTGCAGGTGGATCACTCGCAGCCCTCGTTGTGGGCTGCACGCTTCAGATCCAGGGGTGGATCTGGGGTGCAACGGTCCAGCGTGGTCTGCCCAGCGACCGGAGCTTGTTCTGGTGCCTGCTCTGGTGCGGAGCGATCGGCGTGGCCCTCAGCCTGCTGCAACGGCGGCATGCCGGCAGCTCTCTGCCCGAACTGCAGGACACACTCGCTGAACTGCGAACAGCGGAGGGACTGAACACGCAGCACGGTCTCAAGCAAGTGATCGGCGGCATGCTGGCCCTCGCCGGCGGAGGCACGCTTGGCCCCGAAGCCTTGATGACGCGGCTCGTCGCCGTGGTGAGCCATGCGATCTGGAAAGGGGCTGACCGCGACCTGCTGGCTGCTGCAATGGCCGGATCTCTGGGGCTTTTCCGCTCACCACTGCTGGGGGGAGCTGCGCTGGCAGGACGTCAGTGGCAGCTGATCTGGCGATGGCTGCCGGGAACCATCGGCGGGATCGCGGGGTTTGTGGCCTTCCACGGACTCAGTGACCTTGGTGGAGGCCTGCGGGGCGTGTCCTACGCCTGGCCCGCTGATCCGACACAACGGTTGGGTGACCTGCTGGCGGCCTTGATCGCCGGGATCGCGGGCTGGCTGGCTGGACAGTTGATCAGACGCTGGCGGCAGTGGCTCCAGACATTGCAGCTTCTGGAAAGCTTCTGGTGGATTCCAATCGGCACGGGTCTGCTGATTGGTCTCTGCCTCTGGGGTTTGCCACTGGCAGGCTTCTCGGGGGAAAGCCAGTTGAAACCTCTGGTGCTGAACGAATGGAGGCTGGATACAGCCATCCTCATGCTGTCGGCTGTGGCCAAATTGCTGATGGTCGGACTCTGCCTTGAGACCGGCTGGAGGGGAGGACAGTTCTTTCCCGTGGTCCTGGCCAGCAGTGCGCTTGGGATAGGACTTCATCAATGGCTGCCCTGGATCGGCACGATCGACAGCTGGAGTGCCGGCGTTGTGGGGGGATGCCTTGCTGTGCTGCTCAACTCGCCGCTGCTCGGCCTGATCCTCGGCCTCACCCTGCTGCAGGGCCACGGAGCCGGTGCCCTGGTGATCGGTCTGCTGGTGGGTCTGATCCTGCAAAGGAGACACTGATGGGAATCCTGGCCGGATTGATCGCGGCCCTGGCCTGGACTCTGGCCAGCAGTCTCTGGAGGGGACTCTCCACCTCCCTGTCCGCCATTCAGCTCAACGGGCTCAAGAATTCGATCGCCTGCTCCGTGTTACTGCCGGTGCTGGTCACGCTCCCCTGGGACGGGCAGTTACGGGCGCTGGTGCTGCTGCTGATCAGCGGTGGGCTGGGAATCTCGCTGGGAGACAGCTTCTACCTGGCCGCACTGAGACGCCTGGGTACACGCAGAACACTGACGCTGGAGTCGCTCTCACCGGTTGCTGCTGCTGCAGGTGGCTGGTTCGCCATGGGAGAGCAGCTTTCACTTCAGGGCTGGGCAGGTGCACTGCTGGTGACGGTCTCGGTGGTGCTGGTTGCACGGCAGCAACCTCCTGATGCCACCCGGATGCACGACCGAAGTCACACCGTTCAGTTGCAGGGACTGCTGCTGGCAGGCTTGGCCGTGGTGTGTGGTGTGGCGGGAGCTGCGGTCTCCCGCACCGTATTGATCAGCAGTGAACTGACACCTGTGCAGAGCGCCGCCTGTCGCCTGCTCGGCGGACTGCTGCTTCTGCTCCCCTGGTTGCGATTCGGAGTCAGGTTTCCACAACCGCGGCCCAGCACTATTCGCTGGCCTCGAGTGCTGGCGGCAACCCTGCTGGGCACGGTTCTGGGGATCCTGCTGCAACAGGTCGTGCTGCAGCGGTTGCCTTTAGGCATCGGCATCACGGTGCTGAGCACTGCACCCGTGATGGCTCTGCTTGTGGCCCCTTCCGAAGGTGATCATCTGAAACCGTCCGTACTGCTGGCCTCGGTGCTGGCGGTGACCGGTGTGGGGCTCGCCATGCTCAGCTGAACAACGCTCGGCACGGCCAGCACATTGATTAGCTTCAGGTCCCAACAACCCCCAGGGATGAAAGACACAGCCACCTATCTCGGCGCGAACGGTTGGCTGCTTGAGATGGCCGGACTGAGGGTACTGCTGGATCCATGGCTAACCGGTCCGTTGGTGTTTCCGCCGGGTGCCTGGTTGCTCAAGGGAGAAATGCCGAAACTGATGCCCATCCCCGATCAACTGGATCTGCTGCTGCTCACTCAGGGGCTCCCGGACCATGCCCATCCGGAAACGCTCCAGGCACTTCCGAAGGCCATACCCGTGGTGGCATCGGCAGCGGCAGCTCGGGTCGTGCAGCGTCTCGGGTTTGAAACGATCACAGCACTGCAGCCCGGTGACAAAACCACGGTCAACTCCCTGAAGATCCAGGCCACCGCTGGAGCGGCGGTGCCGGCGGTGGAGAACGGCTACCTGCTGGACTGGCCCGAGGGCTCCCTCTATCTGGAACCGCACGGCATCCTGGATCCTGCGATCGGCCAGCGCAGTGTGGACACCTTGATCACACCGGTGGTGGACCTTGGATTGCCGATGCTGGGAGCGTTCATCACCGGCGCACGCGTGATGCCGGATCTGATCAGCCGGTTCCAACCCAAGACCGTGCTGGCCAGCACAACAGGCGGTGACGTGAAGTTCAGCGGCATGATCAGCAGCCTGCTGAATGCCGCTGATGCGTCAACAGACACCGGCGATCTGCCCGACGACTGCACACTGATCACACCAACGGTCGGACAAGCGATCCCATTGCCGTCAGGGTCGCGCTAAAGAAACAACAGCGAAGCCCATGGCATGGCACTGGATCAGAGGCTGACGCAACTGAGCATCAACACGCGTGGACCTGGGTTCATTCGCCTCAACGAGCAGCTGAATCAATGTGTTCACGACTCCGGGCTTTGCACGGGAGTGGTGCATCTGACCTGCCTGCACACCAGTTGCAGCCTCACGATCAATGAAAACGCCGACCCCAGGGTTCTTGAGGATCTATCAGCCTGGATGAATGCCATGGTGCCGCAGGACGGCGCTGGACCCAGCGGACCTGACGGCAGACGTCGCCGTTATCTGCATGACGACGAAGGTGATGACGACATGCCTGCTCACATCCGCACGGCACTCACCACCCAGACCATGAGCCTGAGTGTTGACAAGGGTCGGCTGCTGCTGGGCACATGGCAGGCGGTTTATCTCTGGGAGCATCGGTCGTCACCGCACCACAGACGACTGGCCTGTCATCTGATCGGCGATCTGTCAGATGCATCCACCGGGCAGAGCCGGCTCGCGGCATCAGGCAGAAGCACGACAGCAGCACTCCTGAACCGCCGCAACGGCGCCAGATTGAACGACGTGGTGAAAGCGCGCCACATCCCTGAGGCATGGGCTGAAGACGGAGGTGTGGGAACGGATATCGATCTTCTGGTCGATCGGCTGCATGAGATCTCTGATCCATCGCAGTGATAACCAGCCGATGACCTCTCAACCCACCCAAAGGACCACCAGCAAAGTTCTGCTGGCTGGCCTGATCGGCAACGTGATGGAGTGGTACGACTTTGCGGTCTACGGCTACTTCGCAACAGTGATCGGCAGGGAGTTCTTCCCCTCCAGCGATCCAGCCGCCTCACTGATCGGTGCTTTCGGAGCCTTTGCCGCCGGATTTCTGGTGCGGCCTCTCGGAGGAATCGTCTTCGGTCGAATCGGCGATCTGGCGGGAAGAAAGCGAGCCCTGCAACTCTCGGTGATGGTGATGGCGGTGCCCACCGTTCTGATGGGCCTGCTTCCAACCCACCAGCAGATCGGCATCGCCGCACCGATTGCAGTGGTGCTGCTACGCATCATTCAAGGCTTGTCTGTCGGCGGCGAATACACCAGCTCGATCATTTTTCTCAGTGAGAACGCCCCCGACCGTCAACGTGGCTTCTACGCGATCTGGGGGCTGTGGGGGTCGGTGCTGGGGATGTTGATCGGCTCGGGCTTCGGTGATCTGCTGGCCCATGCGCTCACCTCCGCTCAACTGGGAAGCTGGGGATGGCGACTGCCATTTCTGCTTGGTGCACTGGTCGCCACAACGGGTGTTGTGATCCGACAAGGGATTGGAGCCGAGATGATCGAACCATTGGCAAAATCGCCGATACGGGAAACGTTCGGCCGCTATCGCCTGCAGGTGCTGCGTGTCATGGCCCTGAACATCGCGAGCAGCATCGGCTACTACGCCGTGTTTGTCTATGCGGTGAGCTACGTGGAAGAGGTCGATCACCTCGATCCCGCAACATCCCTGAGCCTGAACACCGGCGTGTTGGCGGTGCTTCTTTTGCTCTACCCGATTTCAGCCTGGCTCTCCGACCGCATCGGTCGTAAACCGATGCTGATCTGCGGATCCTCACTGCTCTGCTTCGGCGCACTGCCTTTTTTCAACCTGATGCACAGCGGAGATCCTCAACGGGTGTTGTGGGGGGAGCTGGGGCTGACACTGGCTGTGGCTCTGCTGGCAGGGGGGAAAAATCCCGCCAATGTGGAACTGATGCCTCCCGCAGTTCGCTGCACCGGACTGGCCGTTGCGTTCAATGTGGCAGAGGGGTATTTCGGAGGAACAACCCCACTGATTGCAACCTGGCTGATTGCAAAGAGCGGCAACCCCCTCCTGCCAGCTGGATGGGTCGCCTTCGGAGGAGTATGCACCCTGATCACGGTTTGTGCCTTCACACGCGAAACCGCGTTCAGGCCACTCTCCACTGAGACAGGCTGAAAGCAGCTTGCTACAAGAAGTAGGAGCCGTATTGCCGGAATGGACTCTGAAGCCCTGGGTGAAAGCTGATGTGTCTGCTTGCAGCGCTCGGGCTGATCACACCACGCCTGATTCTGATCCTGCTCTGGCTGTTCAGCCCTGCAGTGGTGCTTGGACCTTTCACCGGCATGCCGATACCCAGTCCGGTCGTGCCTCTGCTCGGCCTTGTGTTCCTGCCGACAACAACACTTGGCCTGTGCTGGGCCACAGCATCCTTCGGAGGCGTTCAATCGTTCAGTGGATTATTGGTTGTTGTGATTGGCCTGGTCATTGATGCAGGTCTGATCGGCAATGGCAGAGGCATCGCCAGACGCTGACCACCACCAGTGCTCGGCATCAATGATGCTCGCCATCGTCCATCGAACGCCTCACCAACCATTGCGTGAGCGCCAGTACGGCTAAAAAACCACCTGCAACAAGGATGAGCAGCACGGGATCAGATCAGGAACGATTCTGAAGGAGCCTATGGAGCCGTCCGCGCATCCGATTGAACTGCGCACGTTGCTTCTCGCTGGAGTCGACCCGACGAAACGACACCACCAGGACGGTCGTCGTCGAGACAACGCCAAACGCGAAGATGCTCAGCAAAACGGGATCCAACGTTTCCATGGCAGAACGACGGAACGCGTGGCGAAAGAGTAACTGAGGAACGTGGAGACATGCCTGAATCAGATTCCAATGCCTTGCAGCACAATTCTCATAAAAGCAATGAACGATGACGTCTGAACACTTTTTCAATGCTCACAACCTCAATCTGAAGGCCGCCAGCGACATGAGAGTGGCTGAACGAGTGGCAAGCCATCTGCAAAGACGAATCGAAGAGGATGACTGGCGTCCCTACCAATCCAAAGAAGAAGCGGTGCGGGCCTGGAGTCGACTTGGAGGAATTCGGCTGCAGGTCATGCAGGCTCTGGGATTGATCTAACCCGACGACATGGGGCACGTTCAACCAACCCGAGTGTCGGACAAAGAAACAACAACGAATCAACGCTCACTCTTTTCTTCTTTGGGTCTTAGTGCGGTTGATCGCGTATTGGCTGATCAATTGATCACACAGGAACCAGAACTCCTGACTTGAAGACCTGAAGACCGGAACTCAGGTCAACCCGTCAACATTTTGGTCAACCCCGCAGTCATTCAAAGCAAACACCATTGACTCATCAAATTATTCAGACTCAATACTACTCCAGGCCCCCTACAAACAAAAAGCCAAGGCCTTCTACAAATGAGATTGAAAACAGGACTCAAGTCGATCAACCACTAATGTTTACATTGATGTAGCTGCAAAGGTTTCTTCCATCGCTCTCCCATTCAGGATTCATGGCAACGATATAGAACTGGGCCTGCCTTGAATATTCCACCAAGAACCTGATGTGTTGACAAGTAACAACCAGAGCTGAATGAACCTTCGCTCATTGGAATGCAGCTCACAGGGCTTGTTGATCGCTTGACGTGATGGAAAGCACAAACAAGGGCTGACATACCAAAAGACCGTGGTTAACAACAGGGTGTTGCGAAATACCTTTGACTGTTATCTGCACCGCCTCGGCCCAGTCAATCGGCACAGAAATCAAAGATGGCCAACGCAAGCCCTATCGAGCGCCGGCCTGTTCCTTGCGAGCAATTGACTACGACGAGTCCCAAATGAAAGAAAGCAACGTCAGCAAACGAGAGCAGCAGTCGGAGTTGATCTACGACTGTTAGTTCGGATTCAGCCTGCTGACGCTGGATCGACGAGATGCTCAGCTGTCTCTGAATCCGGCCGAACGAATGGCGGACCCTCTTGAACATTTCACAGCACTGGAGCGCACTGTGCTGTGATCGGTTCCCATCACTGCAAAAAGGGCAGTGAATCCAAGGTTGATCTTTTGACTGCATGGCCCGCAATGGGGGCTGCAGCTGAGATGAAACAAGAAAGCCGCAAATCAGAACAATCCTTTGATCAAACTCTGCTGGAGATGGGCGGTATATCCGCCATGACTGACCAGCAGTTGGGTGACGCTGATGGAATTGCAGCATGTACTGTTCACTACCACAGCAGGGCGGAGCGAAAACTGGCCAGCTGTCTGAGCTGGAATCCTGCTGAGCCATGCCCTACCAATAGCGACAGTGTGACGGGGGAGGACTTCTACGGGTTCAGCGGGCACCTCAGCCGACTCAGAGAAAACGTCTGACTTTCAATCCGTCGTGGAATGGTCTTGATCGGGCAGGTTTCCAGCATCACCTGAAGAAGATTTCAGTGGATGCTGCCCGGTTGAGACACCATTGCTGGTGATTTTAAGGCGTGTGCGCTCATATTCTCCAGATATGGTGGCTTCAGAGAATCTTTAGGGGATAATTAAGAAGCTTTCCCGTAGCAACAAACCCAAGCGGAAGGTCATGGATCTAGCTAGAAAACAGATCCTCTATCAAGCTACTAATGACGGACGGTTGGCTTAAGGACCCGCAGAAATTTTGGGCAGTGAGGTTTCACAGAGAGCCTCAAAGTGGACATAAAGATGTTCGCGTTCTTGTTGATCACGGCAGAAAAGTAGCTCAGGATCAACCTGCTCTCCTGAAGTCAAGAAGAAATATGCGCTATGAAGACGCTATCTCCTTGTACAAGGAGCTTCAAAATATTGGCTGGACTCATTGCGAGGCCGTTTGGTAATCATTCTTATCAATTGATTTCAGGTCAAAACCTCTATCCGTCTTCAGAAGTTTTGATCATCACTTGAACCGAACCGATAGCTTTTAATGCTTGCATAATCAAGGCATTCAATCGACCCCTTGAGAAATTTTGATATTTTCCAATTCAGCACACTTGCCTGAACATCAAATCTCTTTAAATATTTTTTACACTCACATGAGATGATCAGATGGCCCATCTGAGTTCCATCCCCTAGAACCTTAAAACCAACAGCTTCGACATCTCCGATACACTGATCTAGCTGAATTTTGCTGAATTGCAGCAAATAGTCAATACCAGATCGTTTCATAACATAAAACCATGATATATCGAATTTACTTTAACTGAATCAATCCATAAACGTGTCAATGAAAGAGTTTCCCTTCAGCAGCGTCACAGAAAACGGTCGATGAGGTTTCCAGCTCAGGTTGCAGCCCAAATTCAGTCAATCACTTCGATTTCCACTGATGTCTTGCCGTCATCGTCAACGTCGAGAGCCGTAGCCGAACCGTGGGCAAGATCAATCACCGTGCCTTGCTTGAACGGTTTGCGGTCATTGATGACAACCATCACGCTTTTGTTGTTATCGAGGCGTGTGACTTTCACTTTTGTACCCATCGGCAGGCTGCTATGGGCTGCAGTCAGAGTTCCTTGCTTGAGGATTTCTCCGCTGGTGGTTTTCTTTCCGTAAAAACCTGGTCCATACCAGGAGGCCTGACCCTGCACTCTCTCAGCTTCCTGCTTGTCGTCTTGAGGCGCACTGTTGGAGCTAGCCGCCTTGACAGAATCGGCGGCTGTTATGGAAGCGGCGATTTTTTCAGAGGGGCTGACTTGTTCAGAGTTGGCTGTTGGTTCAGGAGCAGAGGCTGTTACCGAATCAGAGGCTTGTTCAGGGTTGACAGTGTTTTCAGGGGCTGCCTTTTCAGTGACTG
Organism: Cyanobium sp. ARS6; assembly: GCA_002687115.1. GTDB lineage: Bacteria > Cyanobacteriota > Cyanobacteriia > PCC-6307 > Cyanobiaceae > Synechococcus_C. The sequence continues at coordinate 4,682 of NYZI01000045.1, read as the reverse complement.
CCTTGTCTGTGACAGCGTCTTTTCCACATCCAAGGGCACTGAAGATCAGCAGGATTGAGACGAGCTTGCTGATTCGTTGCATGGAACGCATCTGCGGTTGATCAATCTTCTCTGGACTTAGCAACAGAGAAGGCTTCTGTGATTGCTGCGCAGCTCAGAAGCTGCGCGGCTGTCTTTTTCGATCAATCAAGGCTCATGGATTCGCCAGAATTCAACGCATGGATCTTGCTGAGAGCATGGCGGCTTCTCCTGAGCCTTTCTCGCTGCCTGGGGGGCCGATCACCGTTGTGCTGATCCACGGCTACACCGGGTCTCCTGCGGAGTTTTCGCTGCTGGCTGAGGCATTACATGCCGAGGGTTTTGGCGTGGAGGCACCCCTGCTCGCTGGCCATGGAACCTGCCTTGAAGACCTGATGCCAGTGCAACCGAGCCAGTGGGTGGCACAGATTGATGCCGTGGTTGGCCGGCTGCTCGATCAGGGGCAGCGCGTCGTGGTGGCGGGCTTGTCCCTCGGGTCGATTCTCGCGATTCAAGTGGGAATGAAGCGGCCAGAAGTTGAGGCGGTGATCACTTACTCACCGCCGATCATGAGTGGAGATCTTCGCGCCTGGATCGCTCCGGTTTTGGCTCTGCTTCTGCCTTCGGTGCGGCGTCCTGCAGATGATTTCGTTGATCCAACAACAGCTGAGCGCCTCTGGAACTATTCCCGCTGGCCCAGTCGTTGCAGCGTGCGCGTACTGGATCTAATCGCTTCCACAAGGAAACATCTCGACCACCTCCATCAACCTCTGCTGGTGATGGCCAGCACTCTCGACAAAGTGATCACGCGACGCGGGGTGCAATTGCTGAAACATCGGAGCGGATCCGAGCATGTGGAAGTGCACTGGCTCAGAGGCAGTGGTCACGTGATCACTGCTGACGCTGAGTGGAAAACAGTGGCTGATCGGACCCTGATGTTCTTGAAAAGCCTCTAGGCTCGATTTTCCCAAGAACTGAGCAATGGACCAGCAGGAACGAGACAACTGGCAGAAGGTTCTCGACTCCCTCGAAGCTGCCGGCGACAGGGAAAGTGCTTTTTATCTCCGTGCGCAAGCCATCTGCAGTGGGGAACCTGACCCGATGCTCACCTGGGAGGCTGAATCTTGAGCATCGATCCAATTCAGCAAGGCCTTGAGCAGTCGTTTGAAACAGAACGGTGGAGCCGGCTGATCCGTGACTGCGATGACCTCGAAACCCTCAGACAAACGGCGCTGTCATTGCTGCAACAGGTCACACAGATGAAAGTCGCCAGTTCCTGGATGGCATCAAGAGCATCAGAGTCTGAAAACGCCAAATTGGAAATCCTGGCGAAACTGATCCAGGAAAGGTCGGAACGCCCTCCGGAGGACAAGCAATGAACAATCTGATTCGAGGCGGAGCCGTAGCACTCGGCATCACCCTGGGTAGTGCTCCAGGACTTGCCGAAACCTGGACGCCTTCACCGGAGCCGCCGTTCTGGAGTCAGACCCGCCAGACGCTCCAGACATCGGGGAAGTTGTCTGAAGGCCCATGGATGTTCATGGAAGCCTTGGACTCACCAAATCTGAAAGCTGGTGAATATCTGAGTGACCCAGCACGGACGGCAGCCGGTGTTGAGTTTGATGCTGCACTTCTGATGCAGCGTCAGGGAAAGCAGACCTGGGAAGTGCGGGAGTTGAGAATGCGAGCGCTCTGCAACCAGAAAAGGCTGCAACGCAGCAACTCTCCAGGGCAGTGGCTTGATTACGTAGGCCGCGAAGACACTTCAGACAAAGTTGCCTGGATCTGCGCTTTACCAACACCCGGCTGAACCCTTGCCATCCCAGGCTTCGACCGGTACAAATGTATTGACGAACAGATGAATTGCCGGTGTCTGCTGGATCCCCCGAGCCGTTGACCACTGCTCAACAGGAGCTCTATGACTGGCTCTCCGATTACATCGGCTGCCACCATCACAGTCCATCCATACGCCAGATGATGCAGGCCATGGGCCTGCGATCACCAGCACCGGTGCAGAGCCGTTTACGGCACTTACAACAGAAAGGCTGGATCACCTGGCAGGAGGGGCAGGCCCGCACACTGCAGCTGCTGGGTGGTATTGCCTCTGGAATTCCGGTGCTTGGTGCTGTTGCAGCTGGTGGTTTGGTGGAAACGTTTGACGATGTTCAGGATCGTTTGGATCTTGCGCCCGTCCTCGAAACTCGTGGCTTGTTCGCTCTCACCGTGAACGGCGATTCGATGGTTGATGCACACATCGCCGACGGTGATGTCGTGTTGATGGAACCAGTCAGTGATGCTGCTCGTTTGAGACAGGGCACGATCGTCAGCGCCCTGGTGCCTGGCAGCGGCACCACGCTGAAGCATTTCCACTGCGATGGACTCACGGTGCGCTTGGAAGCGGCGAATCCTGCCTACGACCCGATCGAATTGCCTGCCGACCAGGTGCAGGTTCAGGGAAAACTCGCTGCCGTATGGCGGCAGATGTAAGCGTCTGCCTGCAGGGGGCATTGCCGGTGTAAGCTTCGACGCGACGGCGGTCAGGATCATTCCTTTCCATCGTTTCTGGGGCCATAGCTCAGCTGGTAGAGCACCTGCATGGCATGCAGGGGGTCAGGAGTTCGAGTCTCCTTGGCTCCACTGGAATCTCACTAAGTGGACAAACCTCATTGGTGCAAAACTTGGCGCAAAACGGTGACAGCAGTCATTGTTTTTGCACCAAATCACCAATCAACGGCGCCATAGCCACCATTGATGAGCTGCCTGCCGCAGAAGCAGCTGTTTCGCCATCGTGGCGTCAAGCCGAACAAGGACCGCCCGCTAGTTGATCGCCATGCACCGAAAGCCGGTGTCGGCTGGCTGGTGAACCCTCAGGAGCTGAAGGTCTGCAGCTTCACCAATGCCAATCCAACCGCACACGCGCAGTGGGTTGTTGTCGAGACCAGACCATTACGCAGCAGCGGTCAGCCCGAGAAAAGCGCTTCTGGATAGCCCTCCTCCGGCTCAGCAAACGAAGCAATCCAGCAAAAATGATTCCGCGCCGCTATTTCGGAGCACCTCGCAGGCCGCGACTAGTCGGATCTCATTACCCTCTGCTGCGGCACTTGTGGCCAGCTCGTTAATGCTGAGGAGTAGTCCCTGGATGTTCTCGCTCATGAGCTGATCGAAGGGGTGTATCTCACAATCAGCTAGCTCGCCACCGGCTGACCGGGTGTCCCGTGCAATACCTCCCCGAGCGCGTCTTCCTGGCTGGCTGCTGCAATGCATTGTCACCGCTGCATTTGAAAACGTCGAAGCTAGGGGGTACGCATAAGGAGCATGAGTCTCAAGCAATTAAAAAAGCCACCGCCTTAGCAGTGGCTTAAATCTTGACTCGGACAATCCCCATCACCCGGCCTTGATGTGGCAAGAGTAGGGATTTATTGACTGAGATGGGTATTTGAGAACACCCTGTCATCAATTTCAGATGAGGTGCACCATATGTGGCGTTGACGAGGCGTATTCGTAATACCAAAATATGACTCCCCATCACCCTGGCCCGACTGCGCTAGCAGTGGGGTCTTTTTTATGGCTGAGTCCACTGCAGTTCCAACATCTGAGTCCAGACGTCAAGACCAGTCGCGAAGTTCGCCAGAGACCTCATTGATTTTTCGTCGTTCGACTCATGAACCCAATCCAGTGCCGACAATCCCAGAGACAACGCCAGTTCGAATTGCTCTGCTGAGACCGACTGCATCAGGCTGCGTGTGATTCAACTCTCAGAGTCTGATAACGGTCATCTGGAAGGTGAATCACCGTTGAGGTCAGTAGCAACAGCAGCTGGCCATGGTCCGACTCAGCAATCAAAAGCCCCGCACTGGGCGGGGCTGCAGGGATGGTGAACTGGATTAGCAGGTGGGACTTTGAGCTGATTGATCAGCCTTCGAGTTTGGCGGGTTCGGCCTCGCCTTCTCTCAGTTCAGCGTCGATGATCATCACAGCAGCAGGGTTTTCTGCAGCGAACTTGACGCGACCCAGCAGATAAGCGGCAGGGGTCAGCCAGTCATCAGACGCATGCTGCGCCATAACGCCATCGAAGCCTGGGAAACGATGCTGAAAACAGGCGGGTGGAAGCGGTGTCAGCCCAGGTGGTGACTTTCACCCGAACAGGGGATCCATCTCTCTGAATACTCTGTGAAAGTAATGAGGTAGCAATGAATTAATGAACGCTGGAGGGGAGGATCGCAGTAAGAAGGCGAAACCATGGGGTTACTGGCGAGTCAAAGAAAATGTTATTTCCGAGGCTCAAAAATACAATCGGCGCAGTGATTTCATTAGCGGTGCAAATGGTGCTTATGAGTCAGCTGTTCGCAATGGTTGGCTAGCAGAAGCTGTGGCTCACATGCCTCCCTCTGAGGCGGGAAAGCAAGGCAAATGGCTAAACAAAGAAAAAGTTCTTGCTGAAGCTCGAAAGTACAAAACAAGATCAGAGTTTATTCACGGCTCCAATGGTGCATATGCAGCAGCCCTTCGATATGAATGGGCTGATGAAGCAATGGCTCTCATGCCAGCTCCTAAAAGATGGACCAGAGAAAGTGCCAGAGCTGAGGCAAAGAAGTTCTCAAATAGAGGGGCTTTCCATGATGGGGCTCAAGGTTGCTGGGAATATGCGACAAGAGAGGGGAAAG
>NYZI01000044.1 GCA_002687115.1 Cyanobium sp. ARS6 | reverse complement strand
GTCATCGTGGAGCTGAGGGCAGGCATGAAGATGTCGTGGGTTGCCAAAACCGTCTCCAGAGGGGCTGACTAGAAAAATCTTACGGGCCGGCATGCCGGCCCCCATCAGCGCTCAGCCCTGCTGAATCGACTCGATCACACCGTCGCGCACCACCACAGCAACCTGCATCTTGCTCACCAGGTTGTCGCCGACCTGAATGTCGCAGAAGCTCTCAAGCTGACCCTGATCCACGATCTGTTCCATTTGAAGCTCGCGAACCTGGGCCTGTTGCTGGAGCATGTTGCGCTTCTGTTCTTCAAGCTCGGCCCGCTTGGCAGCAACCTGCTGCTGCACCTGCGCCACCTGCTCCTGCACACGGGGATCAAGAGGGTTGGCACTCTGACGACGGACATCGTCCACAACCTGCTGACCCTCCTGCTCCAACTGAGCCAGTTGCTGGTCGGTGGTGGCGATGCCGGCGCTCAGCTCTCGCTCGGCCTCTTCCTTCCATGCCGGGGTGACCACGGCACGGATGGTGATGGATCGCTTGATCGACAGAGTGGTGCCGTCGGACATTGGGGCGGGGAATCAGCGCCAAGCGTCTCAGCCCCGCGCCGGATGGTCAACCCGATGCTGGCGCGTGGGCTTTCAGCGGCCATACAAGCTCTCAATCGATGAGCGATCCCGTTCAGTGATCCGATCTCGGCGTTGCTTGAGCGTCTGGGTGAGGAGACCGTTCTCGATCGAAAATGGTTCCACGAGCGCCACACCGGCAAGACGCTCGTCAGCCCTGGATCCGACACGATCGGCCAGCAACCGGTTCAGCTCCCCGCGCAGCAGCTTGAGCAAGCGCTGATCACCGGGATGACCGCCCAGATCATCACCTGGATGGCAGCCCTGGGCAATGGCCCAGGCCTTGATGGCGTCAGCCCGCGGCACCACCAGGGCCCCCAGTTGGCGTTCGTCCTGCCCGACCAGCATCACCTGCTCGATCAGAGGGCTGGAGACCAGCGCCTCCTCCAGTGGCCCCGGCTCGATGTTCTCTCCGCTGCTGAGCACGATCGTGTCCTTGGCCCGGCCGGTCAGAACAACGGATCCATCGGGGAGAAGCATGCCCAGATCCCCCGTATCGAACCAACCATCGGCATCCAGAACCTTGGAGGTGGCCTCAGGCTTGCCGAGGTAGCCACCCATCACCTGAGGACCACGCACCAGGACCACCCCCCGTTCACGGAACCCAAGCGGCGCCCTGGTTTCGGCATCAACGATGCGGAACTCTGTTTCCGGAAGAGGCAGACCGGAACTGCCGCGGATGTTGCGCCATGGCCTCCGGCAACTCACCACCGGACTGGTTTCGGTGAGGCCGTAGCCGACCAGCAGTTCGATGCCAACCGCTTCAAAGAAGGAGTCAACATGCGGAGCAATGGCCCCGCCTCCGTTGATGGGGTAGCGCAGTTCTCCACCACTGAGCTGCTGCCGCAGTTTGGGCCAGATCAGTTGGGAAGCCAGTGCATGGGCTGGCCAGCGACTGGTTGCCTCTGCCGCAGCCTTGAGCCGGTCGCGCCTGCGCAGCGGTTGGATCATCAGATCACGGCTGCGGCGCCTGGCGAGGGTATAGGCCGTGCTGTTGGCTAGAGCTGCCCTCAACAGACGCTGACGGGATGCAGGAAAAGTCTTGACGGCATCTTCAAAGCCGGCCTGCACCGCTTCCCACAACCTGGGAACCGTGGCCATGATCACCGGTTTGACCCGTGGCAGATCCTTCTTGAGCTGCTTGATCGTGGTGTAATTCTGCGAACAGGCACAGGAAAAGAAGTAGTACTCAGCGCTGCGTTCATAGGAATGCCAGATCGGCAGAACGCTCAACACCGGTGATCCAGGTTCCGGACGGGTGACACAGGCGAGGCTGCGCATCTGATGCAGGAGGTTGGCGTGCGTGAGCGGCACCCCCTTGGGCCGGCCTGTCGTTCCGCTGGTGTAGAGGATCGTGGCCGTGGTTGCTGAAGCAGAAGCGCGGTCCCGACCTCTGACTGGATCAGGCGCGTCCTGGCCATCGGCAAGGGCGAGAAAAGACTCGAAATCAAGCGCTCCGCCAGGAGCAGGCCCTTCAAGCACAAGCACAAAGCGCAGACGCTCCTGCAGCTCCGCCGGAAGCTGAAGACGCTGCAGCAGATCAACGGTCTGCACCACCAGCGCGACGGCCGCCGAGTCTTCAAGGATGTAACGCAGCTCTTCAACTGGTGCGGCGGCCCCGCGCACCGCATCAATGGCGCCTGCACGCATCAGACCCTGATCGGCCACCAACCAGCGCGGACTGTTCTCTGCGAACAGGCCCACAACATCGCCGTTGCCGATTCGCAGACTGCGGAATGCGGCAGCAGCTTGATCGATCCGCTGCGCCAGCTGTTGATAGCAGAGGCGTTCCGGATGGGCGGCATGGGGAGCATCAACCGCCAGCACATCACCGTGATGGGATTGGAGCCAGGGCCAGATCTGATCCACACGGCCGAGGCTTTGAACATGGGCCTGGCGGGCCAGAGCCGCCTGCTCGCGGGAGGTTGCATGCCAGGTGGATTGGGCGGCGGCAGTCACGGGAAAGCTGTGCAGTCGCCCAGGCCTATCACCTCAGCGCTGCATCGGCAATCCGGCTGTTTCAGCACTCGCCATCTCCCGACCGCTGTCCTGCCAGACGAGATCGAAGCGCGCAGCCAGGGCATCACGCAGCAGGGATTGCACGATCTCGATCTCCAGATCAGGAATCCAGTCGCGCAGACGCCCCACCGATCGTCCCTTGAGACCACAGGGCACAACTGACCTGAACCCTTCCAGGTCGCAGGTCACATTCAACGCCAGCCCGTGCTGGGTGATCCAGCGTCGGCAACCAACACCGATCGCCGCCACCTTCCGCTGATCGAGCCAGACCCCGGTGAGTCCTTCAATGCGTTCCCCTTGCAGGCCAAGAGCCTGCAACACGTCAATCACAACCTGCTCAAGCTGACGCAGATACCAGTGCAGATCCGTACGACGACGGCGCAGGTCCAGCACCGGATAAGCCACCAGCTGACCGGGTGCATGGTGCGTCACTTCCCCGCCACGATCGATGCGGTGAAGTGGGGCCGGCGGATGCTCCGGATCGAACAACAGGTGGTCTTCACTGGCGCCGCGGCCGAGGGTGAAACAGCGTGGGTGCTGCAGCAGCCAGACCGCTTCCGCATCGGCTCCGGTTGCTGAATCAAGGAGCAAACGCTCCTGCCAGCGGCGCTGCAGATCCCAGGCCTGCTGAAACGGCACTAGTTGATCCGGCTGAAAAAGAAATGCCGAAGACCCTGCTCCGGAATCCAACGGCGTCACTAGCTTTCCTTTAGGCGCAGGCACCGGAGGGATGCATGAAGCTCTTGATCCATGGTCGCAATCTGGATGTGACTCCCGCATTGCGGGATTACACCGAAACGAAGCTTGATCGGGCGATCCATCACTTCGACGATCTTGTTCAGGAAGCGGATGTGCATCTGTCTGTGGCTCGCAACCCCCGCGTGCCGCAGCAGACGGCAGAGGTCACGGTCTTCGCCAGCGGCACGGTGATTCGCGCCCAGGAACGCAGCGAAAATCTCTACGCCAGCATCGATCTGGTGGCAAGCAAGCTGGCTCGGCAGCTGCGTCGTTTCAAGGAACGGCACAGTGACCACCACCACAGCCATGGTCACCGAGCCACGGAGACCCCAACCACTGAAGCGGTACTGGACGACAGCCCCATCGACGGTTCACTGATCGAGGGGAAGGAGGCTCAGCTGCCCAGCCCCGGAGTACGGCGCAAGTACTTCGCCATGCCGCCGATGACGCTGGATGACGCCCGGACCCAGCTGGATCTCATCGACCACGACTTCTATCTGTTCCGCGACAGTGAAAGCGGTGAGCTGCAGGTGATCTATCGGCGCAACCACGGTGGCTATGGCGTGATCCAGGCACGCAACTGAACCTTTCATGGCGGGTTGATCCGTCGTTTGCCCAGCGATGACCAAGTCACCGCGCCGGCAGGAGCTGCCGGACATCCCCCCTCTGATCCACCAGGCCCTGCTCAATCCACTCCTGCAGGAGGAGGAACTGCTCACGCTCTGCGACGCCGCCAAGCAGCTGGGGTTCGGCGGCGTCTGCGTCAGCCTCATTCACCTCGAAGCCGTGCGCAGGCGCCTTGGCGGCCACGGACCGGTGAAACTGATCGCCACCGTGGCTTTTCCCTTCGGAGCACTGCCCACTGAGCTGAAACAGGCCCAGGCCGAATGGGCTGCTGCCCGTGGAGCTGACGTTCTCGAAGTCACGCCGGACTGGTCGGCACTTGTGAACGGACGTGCCAACAGCTTCGCCGAGGAGCTAGCGGCGATCGCCGCGCTCGATCTGCCCATGAACGTGGTGCTGGACATCAATCAGCTGACTGCAGCGCAGCTTGCTCTGGCTGCGGAGGCCGCCGTGGATGCCGGCGCTGCATCACTTCAGGCCGGCAACGGTTTTGGTGCCGCAGTCTCGGCCGATCAGATCAGGGAGCTGCGCCATCTCACCCGAGGGCGTTGCGGCATCAAGGCCGCCGGTGGGATCCGGGAGCTTGAACACGCAGTTGATCTCGTGGGTGCAGGCGCCACCGCGCTGGGCACCGGTCACGGTCCGGCGTTGATGAAAGCCCTGCGCCAACCTCGATGAGTGGGGACAGGCGCATGACGGGACTGGCCCTCAAGGTGGGGCCCCTCGGGGAGCATGACCGGCTGCTGACGCTGCTCAGTGATGAAGCGGGGGTGGTACGACTGGCGGTGCCGGGAGCTCGAAAACCACGCAGCAGCCTCGCCGCTGCAGTGCCACTCACCCTGCTGGATCTGCAGGTGGTGGGTCGTCGCGGCCTGAAGAGAGTGCGTCAGCTGCAGGTCGTGCACAACTACGGCGGTGTCGGCAGACAGCTGGAAACGCTGGCAGCGGCTCAGGCCCTGGCGGAACTGGCGATCGCGCTTGTGAGCGACAGCGATCCTGTTCCCGGAATGCTGGACACGGTGCTGATCCATCTCAAGAGTCTCGAGACCCTCAGTCGAGCCACCCAGCCGGACGCCGATCTCTGCCTGGCCATGCTTGTGCAGGCGGGAGTCCATCTGCTGGCGCTGGGTGGCTACGGAATTCCACTGCAGATCTGCTGTCGCACAGGAGCAGAGCTGGCACCTCCGATCGGGCAGTGGGAATGGCGATGCAGTCTGCTGCCTGAAGAAGGGCTGGCAATCGGCTCTTTACCGGGCGCCACGCTTCAGTTCAATCCATCGGAGCTGGCTCTTTTGCAACGGTTGCCCAGGGCGGAACTGCCCCGAAAACGCGATGGCGAACTGATGGGGCCGCGTGCGGTTTGGCTGAAGCTACTGGCCGTCCTGGAATGCTGGTGCCGAGCCCATCTACCCCGCCCCGTGCGATCGCTGGAGATGGTCGGCAACTGCATGCCATCGCAGTGAGCGATCATGACCCCGTCATTGCTGGAACATTGAGCGGATCCCCCCTGAACAGTCCAGAACCGGTCTTACCCACCGGCAACAATCCGGAGGGAGGCAGAGGGCTCCAGGCAGTGCTGCGCCTGAGCGACTTCCGCAAACTCTGGATCGGCCAGATTTTCTCTCAGCTGGCGGACAAGTTCTACATCGTGCTGATGGTCTTCCTGATCGATCAGCACCTGCTGCTCACATCTCAGCAGAACGGTGTGCTTGCGGAGGTGGCGTCCGACTACGGCCTCGATATCAGCACCCGCACACAGGTGATCACCCTCCTGGCAACGGGGATCTTCGTGGCGAACACACTGCCGGCGATGGTCCTCGGCAGTGTGGCGGGTGTGTGGGTTGACCGTTGGCCGAAACGGCGCGTGATGGTGGCCTCGAACGGTCTGCGGGCGCTGATGGTGATGCTGACCCCCCTGTTCCTGATCCCAGGTCCCCTGATCCTTGGACTGCCCTGGGGCTACTGGGGGCTGATCGGCATGACGTTTGTCGAATCGATCCTGACGCAGTTTTTCGCACCCGCCGAACAGGCGGCCATCACGCTGCTGGTGCCTGGCGAACACCTGCTTGCGGCAAATTCGCTTTACCAAACCACCAGCATGGGAGCCACGATCGTTGGCTTCGCACTGGGAGAGCCGATCCTCAGAGGTCTGAATCACCTCTACAGCGCGGTGGGCGTGCGCGGTGGTGAATTCATCCTGCTGCCGTTTTGTTACGGCCTGGCAGCCCTGAGCCTGCTTGCAGTCCGTCACCGGGAACAGCAGATCCAGAACAATGGTCGATCGGTCTGGCACGAAATCGGTGAAGGGCTTCAGGTGCTGAAGCGCATCCCCACAGTGCGTAACGCCATGGTGCATCTGGTGTTGCTCTACAGCCTGCTCGCGGCGCTCTACGTGCTGGCCCTGCAGCTGGCAGGCCTGATTCGCACCCTTGGGCCTTCCGGTTTCGGAATGCTGCTTGCCATGAGCGGACTGGGCATGGCCCTTGGCGCCGTGATGATGGCCCAGCTTGGCCATCACTTCAGCCGCCGTCGACTCACTGCAGCAGGGCTGGGGCTGATCACCTTCTCACTGGTTTTACTCAGCCAGTTCAAGGGCTCACTCAACAGCACCCTGGCTCTCTGCGGGATCCTCGGGGTCGGAGCGGCACTGGTCGCCATTCCGGCCCAGACAACCATCCAGGAGGAAACTCCTGAATCCCAGCGGGGAAGAGTGTTCGGCCTTCAGAACAACCTGATCAACATCGCGCTCAGCCTGCCGCTTGTGCTGGCAGGCACTCTGGTCAGCAGCATCGGGCTCAGTCCCGTGTTGTGGTTGCTCGCTCTGTTCGCTCTCGTTGCCGCCCTGCTCGAACGGCCCTGGCAGCGCTGCTAGCGTCAGCCATGGCTCGTGAACGGTGGCGGTGACGCATATTGCCTGGCTAGGCAAAAAAACTCCGTTCTGCGGCAATGTCACCTATGGGCTCAGCACAACGGAGGCCCTGAGGGCAAGGGG
>NYZI01000043.1 GCA_002687115.1 Cyanobium sp. ARS6 | reverse complement strand
GAGGGATTTGATGATTTCTGAGCTCTCCACGCTGAGCATGTCGGCGAGCTCCTGCACCGTGAGGTTGTCCTCCGGCACAACAATCATCTCCGGCCGCACCTGCTTGGCTTCGCGTGCAGCACGCAATTCCATGGCCCTGCGCCGCTGACGCTGGCGAGCGGTTTCCTTGCGCCGCTTGCGCATGGCCGCCACAGGCTTGGGTGTGGTTCTCTGCTGGGATTTGGGTTTGGCGGGACGAGCAAGGCTCGCCGACAGCACCATGTTTTCCTGCTCACCGGCAAAACCACCGGTCTGAGCTGCCAGCGAATCATCGTTTTCGCCGATGATGTGAACCTTCTGGCGTTGCTTCTGAGGAGAGCGATTGCGCAGTGCCTCGAGTTTCGCGCTGTCATCCCAGTCAGGCCTGCCAGGACGCCTCTGACCTCCTGGACCTGCTCCAGGTCGGAAGCCCGGACGGCGTGGCGCCGTTGCTGGAGAGGGAGTGGGTCGATTGACCGGTGGTGTTGCCTTGGGGCCATCACCACGGGGTGTAACAGGGGTCCCGTCGGGACGGCGTGGAGGAGGGACGGCCGGACGCCCTGTGGGCTTCTGCAGTTGCATGAGCTCACCGGGTGCCACCGGTTTGCGCATGCCAGGCGGCATTGCCGGTCGACTGGAGCCAGGAGCGCCGCTGCGAGGACCGGTTCCCGCCCGTCCTCCTTCGCCGCGGTTGCCGCTGCCGTCGCGTCGGATCGGCTTGCCTACCAATTCAAGAGGGCTGCCTGAGCGACCTGCACCGGGCCGGCCGGACGGTGAACCCGGACGGGTGGGTGCGCCTGGACGTTGTACACCGGTTGGACGCTGTGGCGATCCGGTTCGCTGTCCCCCGGCGGCTCCAGGACGAGGAGTCCCCGGTCTGGAGGGAGCCCCGGTTCCAGGCCTCTTCGGTTGGGGGCGACCCACCAGTTCCGGCTTGGCCGGTCTCTGCGGGGAAGGCACCGTTCGGTTCACCGGTGATTTGGGCTGGGGCCGTCCTGGCGGTGGGGGAGTTGGGCGTGCTCCCCCCTCGTTCGGTGCTCGACGGATTGGAGCCGTATTGCGGGGTTTGGCTGCTGTAGCGGGCGACGGCGCACTGGGTCTCGCCGGCGGCGGTGCAGGTCGGCTGGCGCTGCGAGCTGGAGCTGGTGAAGCAGTGGGTCGCGGGGCGGGCTGCTGCGGTGGCTGGGACTGGCGTTCAACCGGTTTCTGAGGAGGTTGCTTCTGAGCGGTTTCCCTGCGAATCAGTGTCTGTGGCGGAGCCACCGGTTTCTGTGGTGTTGCCTTCGGAGGGGCAGCTGCCTGAGGTGCAGAAGGTTTTGCGGGTGCGGAGGGCCGTGCAGGCGGTCGCTGGGGGGATGTGACAGCGCGGGTGGGGGCTGCCGGTGCAGCAGCCGGTTTTGGTTGAGCTGGCTTAACCGGTGCAGGGGAATCTGGGCTGGCGGCCTTTTTGACCGACAGGATTGATTTCCCAGGTGCGGGTTTCGAGGGAGCTGCAGCCGGGCTGGACGCACCACCACCGCTTTTCAGCATCGTGCGGATCTTGCCTGCTTCGGCTTCGCTGATCGAGCTGCTGTGGCTTTTGGCCGCAATGGACAGCTTCTCAGCGGCATCCAGCACGTCTTTGTTGTCCAGGCCTAGGTCCTTGGACAGCTCATAAATTCTGACTTTGCCGCTGCTGGTCATTCAAGTCTCCGGTCGGTCCGGGCACTGGGTGCTCGGGGCACCACACAAGGTGGGGCCAGTGTTCATCTTGCCTCAGCGGCTGATTCCTTGTTTGGTTTCAGTCGCCTTCTCAGCTCCTCAATCGCACTGTCGGGCACCTGGCATCGCAGGGCTTTGTGCAGGCGTTTCCGGCGCTGTGCCTCCTCAAGACAGCTCTCCCTGCGACAGAGATAGGCGGAACGCCCCGTGCCCTGATCGAGGAGAACCCCGTCCCGATGGTCGCGGATGACCCGCCAGAGAATGCTGCGGTCAAACAGCTCTCGGCAGGCGACACAGCGACGCAGGACAGGGCGTGAGGCGTTCACCGGGCTCCTTCCTCGTTGGGGTCATTGACCACCTCTGCGGTCTCGCCGTCCTGGTCAGTGGCGGCTTCCTCTGACGCCGGTTCAGCTGATTCCTCGTAGGCATCAGCCTCTGTCATTGTCTCTTCCAATGCTTCGCCGTACTCTTCATCGTCTTCCGGCAGGGGATACAGCTCACGCAGGCGTGCATCCTCTTCCGCTCTTGCGGCCTGCTCAGCGGCAAGACGTTCGTCGGCTTCACGCTGCAGGGCCTCCTCCTGCTCCCGTTGGGCGATCAGTTCCGAGACAACGGCATCCTCGGCAGCCTGGTCGTATTCACTTGCGTTCTTGATGTCGATCTTCCAGCCGGTCAGGCGTGCTGCCAGTCGCACGTTCTGACCTTCGCGACCAATCGCCAGGCTCAACTGATCCGGAGGCACCAGCACATGGGCATGTTGGCCGACGGGGTCGACGAGCCGAACCACATCGACCCTTGCAGGGCTGAGCGAGTTGGCGATGTACTGGCCAGGATCCTGCGACCAGCGGATGACATCGATTTTCTCTCCGCGCAGTTCATTCACCACCTGCTGAATCCTGGAGCCGCGGGCGCCGATGCAGGCCCCGACGGGGTCCACCTCACGCTCGATGCTGTCCACGGCAACTTTGGTGCGGGGACCGACAGATCGAGAAGGGGGATTGGCCTCCCTTGCAACGGCAACAATGCGCACGGATCCTTCCTGGATTTCCGGCACTTCGTTTTCAAACAGATACACCACAAGACCGGCATTGGCTCGGCTCACGAAGAGCTGGGGACCTCGCCTTGGGACCTCGCTGACTTCTTTAAGAAAGACTTTGAAGGTGGCGTTAGCGCGGTAGTTGTCATTGGGCAGCTGATCACGACGAGGAAGCTCCGCTTCCACTTCAGGGCGGCCCAGGCCTGAACTCACAGCCATGATCACGGACTGGCGTTCGAAGCGGATCACTCGCGCCGTCAGGACTGGATCCTCAAGGTCGGCGAATTCCTCCTGAATCATCCGCCGCTGCTGATCACGCAGCTTCTGAGCCAACACCTGCTTGGTTGTGGCCGCTGCCATGCGGCCGAAATCCTCTTTCTCCGGGGTGACATCCAGCACAACCGTGTCGCCAGCCTGGGCGTCTTCGGCCACCTGCATCACCTCAGCCAGTGCGATCTGGTGGTCTTCGCTCTCAACCTCCTCCACGATGATCTTGCTGGCGAGGACCCTGTAACCCTCTTCCTCCAGATCGAGCGCGACATCGAAGTTGCTGAAGTACTCCTCGTCAAACGGGTCTTCCCCGATTCCCAGGTACAGGGTGCGGCGGTAGCGCTCATAGCCCTTGAGCAGTGCCTCCCGCAAAGCGGCTTCAACCACCTGAGGAGGAAGCTTCTTCTCCTCACTGATGTCATCAATCAGGTTGCTGAGGCCGGGAAGAAGAACGAGTGCCATGGCGGAGACGAGGAGGAGTGAAAGAGAGGAAAGTCGGGAGCGGTTGTGATCTGTTCAGCCTGTGGGGCTTGTGAGTTCAACGCTGATCACTGAATCCCTCGGGATCCGTTTGACTCGGCCGCGCATGTTGATTTGCACGTGGTGTTCGGTGCGTTCCAGCAGGGTTCCTGACAAACGCTGTTCCCGGCCTTCGTCGTCCTGATGGACGACATCAACTGGATAGCTCCGGAAGGTTTGAAAATCCCTGTCCGACTGGAGTCTGTCCCCAATCCCGGGACTGCTGATCTCCAGAACATAAGCCTCCGCGAGCAAGGCAGCGGCTTCGATGGCCTCTCCCATCGGCGCGCTGAAACCCGCGCAGTCATCCAGTGAAACGTCATCTCCATTGCTGCGTCGGATCTGCAGCTGAAGGGTCATCGGCTGCAGATGCGTCAGCACCTGGGCATTGACCAGTGAAAATCCATGGCTTTCAGCCGTGGCCTTGGCCAAAGACGTGAGATCCGGAAGAAGTGGATGGGGCAAGGGCGCGGGAAGGGTGGTCTCGGGCTCAGGCCCGATGGTGGATGCGTTGATCACCCTCCCGGAGAGAGGATCTCACCAGGCCGTTAATCCAATTTAAAGGATTGTCGCCCCCCCCCCAAAAAAAAATCTCCGAACGGAGTTCGGTCACCTGTTGATCTCCTGCCCTGTTCAGGGCCCGGCTGCAGTTTCGAGCTTCTCCAGCAGCACATCCACGGGGATCTGACTGGAAAAACGACATGCACAGGTCTCTGTGGCGTCCAGACTGCCGTGCTCCCAGTATTTGTTGCTGCCGGTTCCACCACCGCAGAACCCGTAGTACTCGCATTCCTGTTTGCATCGCTTCATTCCGGAAGACATGTCACGAAGCAGTCTCTGAAACGGTTCCGTCCTGGTGGCTTCCATCAGAGACACATCGCGGATGTTGCCCAGATTGAACAGGCCATAGCGTTCGGTTTCGACCGACAGCAGTTCCGGATCGAAGGTTGAGAAGTTGCCTTTGGCATCCACGCTGAGAATCGCGTAGGGCCGATTCATCTCGTTTTGCAGCAGGCGTTGTCCCCCGGCGATCATGCCCATCACCTGATCGAACTCACGAACCTGGATGGGGAAACCATCCTTTTCATTGCAGGCCCAGAAGCGTGAAAGGAAGTCGCGATACAGCTTTTCCTTCAACAGGCCCTGCATGGACGAGCTGGTGTGGACTCCCTCCTGCTCCTCCACATTGAAACCGAGCTGATGAATCCCTTCATCACGGAAGAAGGCGTACATCCGCTCCGGTTGCTCGAGAGCATCGGCGGTCAGAACAGCAATCGCATGGAAGTCGATTCCGCGCTCACGCAGAGTGCGGATACCGCGCATGGTCTGGGCGTAAGAGCCCTTGCCGTTTCTGAAGCGGCGGTGGCTGTCGTGAATGTCCTCAGGCCCGTCGACACTCACTCCAACCACAATCCGGTTGCGCACAAAGCAGTCGCACCAGTCTTCGTTGATCAGCGTTGCGTTGGTTTGCAGATGTTGTTCGATCACCACCCCCTGCTCCTGCAGACCGGCTGTCTGGCGCTGGATGATCGCGCTGGCCTGGTCATAGAAGCTGGTGGGCAGGGTCAGCGGTTCACCGGCGTGCCAGAGAATCGAGAGATGGGGCCCCCAGAATGGGCTCTCATAAACCCTCTCCAGCAGCAGAGGTAACTGCTGCTGGAGGTTGAACACATTGCGCCGCTGTCGATCGGGGAGGTAGCAGTAGCTGCAGTCGAGGTTGCAGAGCGACGTCGACTGGATCACCAGCAGACCGATCGGGCCGTAGTCGGAATGCTTCACCAGTTGGTGAATCCACCGCGGTAGGCGTTGGCGAAGCCGCCACGGCCACCATTTGCGAAGCCCCTGCGAGCGCCGCCATTGCCCCAGGCCCGGCCGCCGCCGTTGCCCCAGGCCCGGCCGCCGCCGTTGCCCCAGGCGCGAGCGATCTGCTCGTCAGTCAGAACGCCATTGCGTTGCATGACGGCCCAGGCTTCGGTGCTCATCCGCTCGATCCGCTGTTCAAGGGAGTTGCCCAGATCGGGTTCGTTGTGTACGGCGGCTCTGGACGATTCACAGAGCACCGCACTTGTTGCCAGAACGGCGGCGAAGGTGAGAAGGCTTGTCTTGTTCATGGTTGACAGAAAAAAATGGATCAATTACGGCTCAATATCAGGACTGCGGATTGAATTCAGCGGCAGTGGAGAGCACGATCGTGAAGAAGCGGTTGATCTGCTCGTCTTTGAGTCCCACGGTGCTGTCGGTGCCGATCCAGGTGTTGATGGCCGAGCGGACTCCGTCGTCGTCGTTGATGTATCCGGAAAGCAGGCGACCAATGCCCAGATTGCTGATGTTGAGCAGATGGGGAGTGGTGTCAGCCACCACGCAACCCACTCCGGAACGGGCATAGGGCCTGTCTGGAACAAGTGCTGCCTCAGGTGCGGTCTCAGCCTGGTTGGCTCTCAACCAGAGACTGTCGCCGCCAAGAATTTCAACGTTGCCGTCCTTGAGAGCCGCCAGAGCTTGATCAGGCGTGTCGAAAAACTGGAATTTGGCGTCATCAACCGATTCCGCCAGAACGGTGGCCGCCATGCTGTCTTTCACAACTCCGACTGTTTTTCCGCTCAGGCTGTCCGGAGTGCCATCAATGCCGTCCGGGGCGAGCAGCCTGACTCCACCAACAGAGAAGGGCAGTGTGTAGGTCAGAGAGCGCTGTCTCTCCCAGGTGAAGGCCACGCCGCAGGCGATGTCAGCAGCTCCTGATCGGATCATGTCCAGACCTTCGCGGGCGGAACCTGCCGCGACGGGCTCGATGCTCACCTCCTTGTCTTTCTTCTTCGGCGACACATTGATCTGATCCCGGATTGCTTCGAGAACAACAAAGGAAAGGCCGTCGTAGTTGTCTCCCTCCTTCTTGACCATCGGCAAGGCATCACCAATGACCACCGCCCTCAACTTGCCACTGTCATAGACATTCGCTTCAGATGAACTCTCGGTGGAGTTATTCGCTTCAGTCGTTTCGTTCTGGCACCCCACAAGGGCGATTGTGGAGAGAGCGAGCAGGCCGGTTGCGGCCTTGTGGATCAGGCGCATTGTGATGACACGGTCGGATCGGATTCAACACACCACTAGGCACGGTCTGCGCAAGCGGCCAGTTCGAGAATTGGGAAACCTGCCCGATCAGGATCAGCCGGAGGGCATCCCTCTGTCGTTTTGACTGATGCCGGTGGCATGACTCCTGTCGCCCGGTTCATGTCCCATTCAGAGAAGGCGAAAACAGTGGAGCTGATCAGTGCTGATCACCATTAATGAGTCATTCCGGCTCCTGAGCGAGCATTTGAGAGACCTCTCCGGCAGTCATCGGATTCTTGTTGCTACGGCGAATCGTCCCTATGCCCTGGCCTTGGCCAGTTTCTTCGCTCTGCAAAGCACGGACCAACCATGTCCTCTGATCGGCATCGCTTCGACCCATGAAGAGGCTCTGTCCTGTCTGGATGGAATCAGCGAACCCGTGCTGGCCTTCGTCAGCGAGCAGCTTGAGGAAGGCCGGGGGCTGGATCTGGTTGTCGACCTCAAACGGCGTTCGGTATCGGAGTCTCCGATCGCCACGGTGTTCACGCTCATGGGAGCGGATCCCACCCTGATGCGGGAGGCTCTCGCCAGTCCCACGGATGTGGTTCTCACACAACGGAGTCTTGATCTGACATCGATTGCCAACGCAATGAAGTCGATCCAGGCAGGTGAGCGTTTTGTTGATCCATTCATCCCATATGCCATTTGTCATAGAGATCCACGCGACGCGCAAGCCCTTTCAGATCGAGAACGCATGGTGCTGACCTTGCTCTGCGACGGCATGACCAACAAGGAAATCGCTGAGGAGCTTTGCATCGCTGAAACCACCGCAAGGGGGCACGTGCAATCGATCATGCGCAAGCTGAACGTGAAAGACCGCACTGCAGCAGCGGTTGAAGGAATCAGACGCCACTGGGTTGACTGAAACAATCTCAACCACTGCCACAGGTGTGACGCATTGTGTGACTCAATGATTTCAAGGTTGTGAATATCAAGTGAATGCGTCGTTGATAGTTGTGTCTGGATTCAACTGAAAACCCTAAAGATGAAGGGTTCTGGATTTCATTCTCAGCGGCAATGATTCAACTACCTCGCACAATCTTGATCCATGGCAACTTTCACCGTTGGCGACTTTAGTCAGGACATTCTTGGCTTTGATCCTGCAAACGATCAGCTGGATTTTTCTGATATTTCTGTGCATAGCTTGATCATTGGACAAGATGAAGACGGTTTTGCGACGATTGTTTTCCCTTGGCAACCCGATCAATATCAGCGAATTCTCGATGTCGATGGACAGGGGATTCGTTGGGAAGAATTAAGTGAGCGTAATTTTGCTCCTGTTGGTAACGAGCATTTGCGGCAGGATGTGGGTGGAGTCATGTCTTGGGAGAGCAAGATAGGACCCGCTTTTGATCCTGGTAATGAGAGTGTTGGCAACACTGTATATATACGTTCGCATGAAAAAAATAGTGTCACAACGGTTGATGGTTTTGACCCTCGTTTGGACAAAATTAATTTCCTTTATTTTGGTACTCGTGAGCGCCTGACAGTTGAAAATGTTGGTTCGGATTTGGTTATAAGCTCTGAGCCTCTTGGGCAAAAGTTTATTTTTTCTGATGTTCAGAAGGAAGATTTGATTGGAGCAAATCTAGAATTTCATTTTGACCAGATCGAGGAAGACCTTCTTGATCGAGCTTTTGGCTTCAGTCCTGAACAACTTGCCTTGGTAGACCGAGCAAGTCTGTTCACTCCTGATGGTGGTTTGACTGATGGTTCGCAAACTCGGCCAGGAGAATTTGTCACAGCTTTCGGTGAAGCTCCCGGTCAGCCCACGACACTCGATGAGAGTAATCGTTTGATTCAGGAGCGAGCTGATCAAGATCAGTCGACTGCATTAATCGAATCGATGCCCATGACTGCTGAGTCTCAGCAGTCGTCCGACGGGATGGATTCAATGCCTATGGATATGGTCTCTCCGGATCTTTCCAATGTGGTGATGAATCTGCCGGGCGGTTCCAATCCTCACAACAGTTGTCTTCAGCTCGATGTGAATGGATCTCTGTGGTGGGGTGGTGGGATCAGCGGCGATCTGATCATCCGAAACCCGATGGGAGTAGCGGTGGAAGATTGGGAAGTTTCCTTCCTTACTTCGCATAGTCAGTTTGAAAGTTGGTCTGGAGATGTTCAGGTTTCGGATGCAGGAAATGGCCTCAACAGAGTTACATTCAATCCTGCTGATTGGAATGGAACGATTCCAGCGAATGGTGAGATCTCAATCAGCTTCAATGCCCAGGGTGAGGGGCTTCCTGACAGTGGAG
>NYZI01000042.1 GCA_002687115.1 Cyanobium sp. ARS6 | reverse complement strand
TCTCGCTTCTTCGTGGATGCGACGACCTCACCGCGCTCGGATTTCTCGTGACAGAGATGCGCCACGGCCGCTTGCCGAACATCCTGGAGCGCGCGTTGATGATTGGGTTCGGATCTCGTGAAGTTCCTCGCCCGGTCTTGCCGATGTTCGCGTACTGTGACGGTAAGAGTGTGATTGATGCAATTTACTCGTCGCGCTGGCAGATTAAGTCGAAACGGCGCCGAGTAGATTTGGCTTCGTTGCGTGAATCAGGCGAATTGGAGCATGTAGCGTTCTCACATTGCGATACGGACAAGATGGTAGTCGATGGGCTGACGAAATCGGACGCTAAGTTGAGACTTGCACTCACCCAGGCCATGTCTGGCCAAGTTTCCTTCCCATAGACCAGTGCGGGGGAATGCGGGGGTGTGGAGCAGGCCTCACACACGCCGAAGTTGATGTGCATGACGATTTTCCATTCATTTTCCGCATGCACATGACTTTTCGAATGATACCTTTTCGCAGAAAGATCAGACTAATCGATTTTGTTCCGTCAGCGTGCAATTCTTTTCATAGTGTGAGACACAGCATCGGATTCACCTGGGCCGCCTCACATCCGAGGCCCCAGCCTCTTCATCCACCGCCCCAGACGCTGGACCGCCCTGCAACCGGGGCTCCAGAGCCGCCACGATGAGTGGCCGCGGCCGCCGCGATTCTCGCGGCCCGCGAGACGACCGCCGAGGGGCCGCACCTGCTGAGGTGCCCCCGATGCAGAGACGGGAGCAGAGGCAGCACCCCGCTCTGCGCCAGAGAGACTCTGAGGCCGCACCTGCTGAGGTGCCCTCTCCGCGCACATGGTGGACGACCATCAACGACCGTCACCATTGCGACCCGAGCGACCAGTGGAACTACGTGACTCCACACCAACGGAAGATGATGGAAAATTGTGATAAGCAGTTTGTTCGCCGCGGATCTGGAGTTCCGCCGAGCATTACGAATCATGATTTGGTGAATAAGGGATTGAACACGAGTGGGCTAGTATATCGCGCATGTGGCAACAAGAAATTCGAAGTAGATGTGATTGGTGAGAGCATCGAGATCGAATGTGACCACAAATACGTGTGGACGCGGTGGCGCGTCAGCGACAAGTCCTATCGTACCCTATCCTACATCTTCGAGCGTCTGGCCAATCCTGACATCGGATGGAGACAAGTGCAGAAAGGCCGAGGACCGCCAGGCTCGGCACGACCGCGCAAACGACCGAAGACCGATGCGATGCTCGAGCGACAACGCGAACGGGCCCGAGCACGATCCCGCTCACGGTCCCGCCGTCGCCGCACCGAGGCCGCTCCGGAGGAGCCCTCGCGCCGACGCCGTGCTGAGGCCGCGCCCGCCAGGGAGCCCTCAGCGAGCCCATCGGACTCAGAGTCTTCGAGTTCTTCCAGCTCATCCGATTCGCAGAAATCGCCGCCACCAAGGCCCTCGGGCCACCGCGATGAATCTGCTAGCTCAGATCGCTCTCCGTCATTGGAAGCTCAAGCCGAGGCGCCAGAGCCCGAAGTTCGGGTCACCGCGGAGGTGCGTGGACGCAAGGCCACCGTCGATCCAACCACACACGTGGCTCCGACTCTGTTCGTCGAACACGACACGAACAGACTGCTGGAGAAAGAGCGAGAGGCAAAGTGGCGAACGATGATGACCGATGTCTATGACAGGCACCCAGAGCTCGTGGCACCATGCTTCAGCACTGTGAATCCGAAAACAGGCTGGCGCAAATGCACTATTTGCGGCGGACGGGACATTGGTACGGGCCATGAGGATTCGCCATCACATCTGGAGAAGATGCGATCTGCCATCGTAACCATGGGCGATGCCGAACTGATTGCTGCTATGAAAGTGTGGCTGATCGTGCCAGACACGATGACCGTCCCGCAGCACTACGCGGGCTTCTGCCGAGTAGTAGGGGTGGACACCATCCACAAGCGACTCGAGATCGCGGAAGCCAAGAAAGCCCTGGAGATGGAGCGCCAGCAGAAGGAGATCGGCGTCAAGCGTGAGTCGACGTGATCAGATGTCCGCTGGAGCCGCATCCGGGAAGGAAGCCTCCAGAACGCAGGCCGCATCCATGGAGGGAAGCCCTGCATTGCTGCCGAGAGCAATTGCCGAGATAACTTCCAGGATCCGCCACCTCTCGAGGTATACCGCGCGTGGAGCCGCATCTGCAGAGAATGCCAGAGATGCCTCCACTCGAGGCTGGAGCCGCGTCCGCTGGGACGCCTCCCTCTATATTACCTGAGCCCTGACTCCGCTGCTAGCTTGTGAAGCAATGGAATCAACGGTTTTAATCATCCTTATAGCGTGTAATCGCGGGGACTAAACACTTTAAAACCTTCAAAATCTCATACGTTGATTTAGCTTTTTCAAGCTTGATTCGTTTTCTATACAATAACAGTGTATTTACCTACTGAGCTTGGTATGAGTACCCCCTAGTTTCGAATACTCAGTATTTACACCTTCGATTCGATGCGGGGGCGTGAAAGTGGTACTACTCCAAGCTCTGCCATTGTTATTTGTTGTGAGTCTTAGTCAGAGTTGCGCAGACTCCGCTTGCTTACTCATTCGAACCTTTTCGTATTTTCCTTCATCCGTTCGACTGGGCTCACGACAAGGGGGAATAGTGGCAACCCGCGCGCGCTGGGGACCGCGCGTGTGTCGCTGCTTTCGCGTGGTAGCGAAGCCAGGCCGCGACCTTGAGGTCGCCCTGCTTCCTCGGAGCCGCGACCGCTGCGGTCGCCTCCGAACCGCCGAGGCCGCGCCTTGAAGGGCGCCCTCGTTCGTTGTTGTTGCTGCTGAGGCCGCGCCCTCTCGGGTGCCCTCTCTCTTGTTGCTGTGCTCGCCGCTCCTTGTCAAAGGGGAGCCGAGTACCCAGAGATGTCACAGCAGAGTGGAAACGAAGCCCCTCCAGCCGCACCGCCCGTGCCAGGTGCGGCCCCTTCGCAGGTTGACGCTACCGTGATCGCGCAGCTCTTGCAGCAGAATCAGCAGCTGATTCAGATGATGCAGGACCAGCAACAGCAGGCACCCGCCGCTTCCGGAGGAAGCCGGGTGGTGACGCAGAAGCCGGAGCCGCCGCTGGAGTTCAGCGGTGCCGCAGGTGCAGGTTTCGAGATGTGGAAGCGCCGTTTGGCCGACTGGCAGATGACGTACTATAACCTGGACCCGAAGCAGAAAGCGCCGTTGCTGATGAAGGCCCTGAAGGGTGACGCCGCAGCTCTTGCGCGAGCTGCCGTCCCGACGGAGAAGTTGCACGACGCGGACGCGTTTGACCGGATCGTTGCGTCGCTCGAGACGAGCTACGGCACGCGATCGTCGATTCGCCAGTTCCAGAAGTTCAGGGAGCTCTTGGCGTGTCACAACCAGACCGACGGCAACTTGGAGGCGTATCTTCGCCAGTGGCGCGTTCGTGCTGCCGCTGCAGAGGAAGAGGGCCTGACGTTGCCGGACACGATCAAGGCGTACTTGATTTTGGACCACGCGAGCCTGACCAGCCAGCAGATGACGCAGGTTTTGTCAACGGTGGAGCAGATGAACCCGGGGCAGCCTCCCCGGACCACGGACGTTGAGACGGTGCTGCGTGGGATTGCGCAGTCCAGGAACCTTCGCGTCGCTGGCGCACGTCGGCCGCGAGTGGGCCTCGCCGCGCTCGAGGAGAGCGCCGAGGACTGGGACGATGAAGACGGAGGAGAGGAGGAAGCAGACGACGACGAGGATTGGAACGAGAACGAGCCGGACCCGGACATTGACGGGAGCCCCGACTTTCTTGCCGCTGTGGCGCAGCTGCGCAAGCGGTTCAGGAAGGACAAGAAGGGCAAGAAGGGCAAGAAAGGTGACGGCAAGGGTGGACAGAACAAAGGCCCGAAGAAGAGCGGTGCAGGAGCGGACTGCCGCTGGAAAGGCCTCGACGTCAACGGCGACCCGAAGTGCTTTGCACTCAAGGCGAACAAGAAGTGCACAAAGAAGCATACGCCGGAGGACCTCGAGACGTGCCGCAACGCGCTGACGAAGAAGGGGCTGGTTCCGTGCTTCAACGCCTTTGATGCGACGTCGGGCAACGGCTTCGAGCCGATGACGCGCGCGCTCGGATCGGCGTCCCTCGCGGACACCGGTGCGAAGAAGTCGGTGTGTGGGGATCGCTGGCTGGGGCGCTACTTGAAGCGCTTGCGTGCGAAAGGCCTCGCAGACAAGGTGGAGGAGTTGCCGCGCCCGACCGGCCAGACGTTCCAGTTCGGTGGTGGTACGAAGTCGGCGATTCGCCGCGTGAAGATCCCCTTCTGCATGGAAGTGCAGCTGGGAGACGCAAGCCTGATCCAGAATTACCAGGCCGCGCCGTCTGGAGGCGCCCTGGGCGAGAAGGAAGCGAGCTGTGAGACGGTTGACAAAGTTTGGGTGTACCTTGTGGTGTCGGTTGTGCCAGGTTGGCTGCCGCTGCTGTACGGGTATGACAGCTTGGCCCACCACAAGCTGACCGTGATGCCGGAGTCCGATGCGATGTTCCACCGGTACCGCGACGGCCAGCTTCGGAAGCTTCGCAACGCCTTCCGCTGCAAGAATTCTGGAGTGCTCGCGTTCGAGCTCTTGCCGGGTGATACGGACCGCGCGCTGGCCGCGGCGGCCGTGGACCTCTACATGCAGAGCAACTCCCAGGAGACCAAGGCCACGAAGGAGATCCCGGCGCAGGACGCTGCGCGGGAGGCTCGTGGTGATGTCTTTGACGAAGACCCGTCGCATGACGCTGCCAGCCGCGATCTGTGGGTCGCCTGGCAGAAGAGTGGAGAAGCGGACGCGTTGGAAGGCAAAGGTGCGATGGAACTGATCGCGACCACGCCGACGATGTCCGTGACCACGAAGGACCGGGCCGCGCTCCTGACGAGTGCCCCGGAGACGGTGGAGAGCTTGAGGTGTGACCGCCGTACCTGTTCGCCGCGGCTGGAGAAGTCGCCGAACAACCACACCGCGGGGAGCTGTGCAAGCTCTGGGTGCTACCGCGGCTTCGTGGACAAGAATGCACCAGTCCAGCCGAGCAAGAATTTGCCGCCGGACAAGAATTTTCACGTCGCGTGTGACGTGCCGAAGAACAAGAACGCGGAGCACATCGCGTTCATTGCTCCGATCCAGAAGGACGAGCAATTTTCGAACAACGGGAACGAGACTCTGCCGCCGCCGCCTGAAAGGCAGCCGGCAGATGCCGAATTCGCAGAAGGTTCGAGCCACGAGAAGGTTCGCGCCACCTTGGACTTGGGTGCCGCGCCGAAAGAGGCGCCGCCCAAGAGCCGGAACAAGCGCCAGCGCAAGCCCGTGAGCCGGAGCCGCCTGGCGCACCTGCACGTTCTGACGAAGTGCACGCTCACCTTCAGCGCCCTGCGGAAGCTCCTGCAGCGCGCCAACGTGAGCAACATCCCCGAGGCGCTCGACTGGTACCGCGAAATTGTGGACCAGTGCCCGAACAAGTGCCGCCTCTGGGAATACCTTCACCGCCACCGCCTGCCGCGCTTGCAGCTGCAAGACATGCCGTTCAATCAGGAGATTGAAATGGACCTCTTCAAGCTGCTCGGCATATGGTTTGTCATCGTGGTATGCCGCGGCACGCGCTGGGTGGAGGTTGGTCGGTTGACGAACAAGGAGGCCGCGACCGTGCGTGATGCTGTGATGCGCATTTGGGTCTACCGCCATGGACCGCCGCAGCGCAGTATTTCGGACTGCGGGGGAGAGTTCCTGAGCGTCGAATTCATCAAGGAGATGGACGTTTATGGAATCTTCAAGGAGGTGACGCCTGCCTACGCATCCGATCGCCATGGTCTGGTTGAGCGCTTCGTCCGCACGTTCCGTGAAGCTGCCGAGCGCGCTACGCGCCGCCGCCGCAAGCTGACGCCGCCTGAGTTGGACACACTGGTAGCGACGATCCAGTGCGAAGCCAACAACGAGACGCAGGCCTGCGGGACTAGTGCTTCGCTTCGTGCCCATGGACGCTCGACGACGCCGTTCCTGACGCTCCTCAACCGCGATCTGCCGCCCGCCGAGCTTACCAACACCGCGAAGCTCGCCGAGGAGGCTCGTGCAGCCTGGAGGGAGGCTGCGAACGACCGCGCGTTCCAGACGCTGCTGCATAAACAGTTGGGGCCGCAGGCCAATGTGCAGCCGCCAGAGCCTGGAAGCCTGGTGTACTACCGCCGCCCCGCGGAGCGTGTCGACGATGTCGTGTATCGTGGCCCCGCAGAGGTGCTCGCCACCTCGAAGCGCATGGAAGGTGCGTATCTCTCTCACGGTGGACTTTTGGTACGTGCCGCCTGGGAAGATTGCCTGCCCTGCCATCCTGCTCCACGAACTACGACGACACATGCCGCGCAGCCCTCCACGGACAGTGCCGCGACAGCCGAGGGCCGCGGGCCTGGACGCTCGCCCCTCGCAGCGATTCCCGAAGAAGAACTGGACCCGCGCGAAGATCCTGACGGAGATCAAGGCGCCTCGATCCAGGTCTTCCCCCTTGGGCCTGGGAACCGCGGAGGCTACGGACGCACTGCCGCTGCACCACCCGACGCCGCGCCCCCGCCGGCGCCGTCGGACCCTGGAGCCGCGCCTTCGCAGGCGCCTCCAGCACTGCTGCCAGAGGCCGCGCCACCACCGGCGCCCTCTGACATCTTCACAATTGGAGAGCCATCGGAGCCTGACCGTGACGCGGACACCGACCCACCGTCGCCGCCGCGCCCAGACCCTCCGACCGCTCCTCCAGTTGCAGCCGAGCCGGATGTACCCGAAGATGTGGACGATTGGTTCGAAGACGGCCGCGATGATCCTCCCGACGTGCCGCCTGACGTCGAGCATCATGACCTGGACGCTGCTGATCCGCCTGGGTCGGCGCCGGTTGTCCTGCCTGATCTTGACGCTGACGTTGAGCTCATTCCTGAGCCCGAGCCGCATGTCGACGACGAACCCGAGTCCGCCGCGCCTTCTGATGGTGCCGGACTTCCGGACGATCCGCCGCCGCCTCCTGGTCGCTTTGACGCTGGACAGCCTGACGCACTTTTAGACCGCGAGCCGCGCACCGCTTTGCGCGAAAGTGTCGACAACTTCCGCGAATGGCTTGAGACGCCGCAAGCCGGACCTTCCCTGACTCCGGGGGACCGTATCGAAGTCGAGTCGACGCGATCCTTTACCGCCTCTGGGAGGCCCCGCCGCTATATCGCCGAAGTTTTCGAGACGCTTCAGGACGGCCGCCACAATGTGCGCTGGGAGACCAAGCCGCCACCTTCGCAGACCCAGGGATTCCCGACCCCAGACTTCGAAACCTTGGACCTGCGCACCGCAACGTGGCGAGCTCTTCGTCGACGTCGCCATCCGGACCCGGCCGCTCCTGCCGAACCGGAGCCCGGCTTCATTGCCACCGAGAACCGCGTGAGTTCTCCCGGTCCTCAGGCCGCGCCCACGGAAGGCGCCCTGACGGCTGTTTTGGCTGCTATCGCCGCCCTCGACGCACGCCTCGAGGCCGGCGGCGGGGGAGTGCAGCCTACCACCGACCGAGCACACGTACCGGACCCCATGCAAGTCCATCCGGACACTTCTGACCGGATGCAACTTTCTCCGGACAATTCTGTCCGGACAAACGACGGTCCGGGTGCTCGCTCTGTCCTCACGACGCTCCTCGCCAACGCGCGCCGCGTGAACGCCGCGCCCGTCGACCCTGCCTCCGCTCCACCGACCAGTTTGCCGCTCAGCACACTTGAGGCACTGACGGAGCTGGAGACCGCGCTCACCGACGACACGCCAAGCTTGACCCAGCTCGAGCGCACTGGAGCCGCTGTCGCGGACAGCCTCCACGGCCATCTTGACAAGGTCATGTACGCATTCCTTGGCAAGGACATGTTGCACAGCACAAGCGATGCAATTGCCCTCGCGACCATCAAGGAACTTGGCTTACGCTGGGCGCCGCCGAAGGCGTCGACATGGGAGACGGAGCTAATGAGACGGACGCAGTTACTGGCCACGCAGTCGAGCAACGAAGAGCTTGAGATCAAGCTCGTCGGCGAAATGCTTGTGATTCTTGAGCACGCAATTGCGCGTTTACAGGGCCTGGAAACTGCAACTATCGCAGCTGTAGCTGCACAGGGTGCCGCGCCTGATAAGGCAGCCGCCCTGCAGGGTGCCGCGCCTGACAAGGCAGCCGCCCTGGACACCGCCGTCTACCAGTACGACGAATCAGATCTAACTGCACAAATGCTGATGGACGGTGCGAGACACGAGCTGAACCAGTATGACGCCTACAATGTGTGGGGGTCACCACCCAGCACCGAAGAAGAAGTGCCAGCAGACGCCACAGTGCTGGACACCAAGTACTTCTCAAAGCCAAAGATGAAGAATGGAAAACTCATCGCGAAGGGACGCTTGACGCCACGGCCATTCAATGATCCTGAGCGATTTGACTATCGGAATGACAGTCCAGCAGTCGCAAAGGCTACGCTGCTCTGCATGCTGTCGATGATTCTGAGCTTTGGATGGCAGGTTGGGAAGTTGGATATCAGTGGTGCGTTTTTGCAGGGAGACCCGCTGCGCCGCAACATCTGGGTGGAGTTGCCGCAGATCTTGATCAAGATGGGGTTGGTTGACCCAATCCGAAGATTCCGCAAGATCGTGAAAGGTGTATATGGTTTGAACCAAGCACCGCGACTTTGGTTTGTACGGCTCTGCAAGTTCCTTTGCTCAATCGGTTTCACACAATCCTTGATCGATCCATGCCTCTTCATTCTAGTGCGTGGTGGAGCCGTCGTGGCACTGTTGGCCATTTACGTTGATGACTTATTGATGGGCGGAAAGATTGAGACAATCGAGGAGATCCTAGCCGCTCTGGATGCTGAATTCACATCTGGCAATCCTGAGTTATCGACCAAGGTGGACTGCATGTCGTATACGGGCAAGGACTTGACCTTCAGCCGCGCTCCGGACGGGCGCCTGAAGGAGATCCGGGTCGATCAGACGGCATACATCAATTCGAAGCTTGCGCCGACGATCCCGGAGATTGATTTTGGCAAGCGGACCGCGCAGGAGCCGCTGAAGCCAAAGGAGTGTGACACATACCGCGAACTCCAAGGGAAACTCGCTTGGATTGGCAATACGCGCATGGATATTGCTATTGACATTTCCGAAGGGGCCAGCGCCTCGCACGCCCCAACAGTAGGAGACATGAAGCGCAATCTCAAGGTCGCGAAGAACGTCGCAGCGTCAGCCGCTTTGTCTATCGTGCTGGCCCCGATCGAGCTTGCCTACCTCTGCTTGGTGCTCTTTGCAGATGGATCCTGGGCGAACGAGGGCAACCGGACGAAAGGAGGGCACGCCGTCTTCCTCGCAGACCGGCGCACGGTTGGCAGCCGCTCCCCGGCTGGAGCCTGCCTGCTGACGTGGCTGTGTGCATCACTGAAGCGA
>NYZI01000041.1 GCA_002687115.1 Cyanobium sp. ARS6 | reverse complement strand
TGCAATCGTTTCCAGACATGGCTCGGGTCGGTGTCGTACTGCTCAATCTGGGTGGCCCTGAGCGGATTCAGGACGTAGGTCCCTTTCTTTTTAATCTCTTCGCTGATCCGGAGATCATCCGGCTGCCGATCCCCGCGCTTCAGAAGCCACTCGCATGGCTGATCAGCACACTGCGCAGCGGCCAGTCACAGAGTGCCTATCGCTCCATCGGAGGCGGCTCTCCCCTGCGGCGAATCACTGAACAGCAGGCAAGGGAGCTGCAGAGCCTTCTGCGTCAGCGAGGCATCGACGCAACCAGCTACGTGGCGATGCGCTACTGGCATCCCTTCACCGAGTCCGCAGTCGCAGACATCAAGGCTGACGGGATGGATGAGGTGGTGGTGCTGCCCCTTTATCCACACTTCTCCATCAGCACCAGTGGCTCAAGTTTCCGGGAGCTGCAGAGGCTTCGCCAGGGAGACGGCGTCTTCGAGAAGCTGCCGATCCGCTGCATCCGGAGCTGGTTTGATCACCCCGGCTACGTCACGGCGATGGCTGAGCTGATCGCTGAAGAGGTCCGCAACAGCGACGACCCCCATCAGGCCCACGTGTTCTTCAGTGCCCACGGTGTTCCGAAGAGCTACGTGGAGGAAGCGGGCGACCCTTACCAACAGGAGATCGAGGCCTGCACGGGCCTGATCATGAAGAAGCTTGAGGAGCTCATGGGGCATGGCAATCCCCACACCCTCGCTTACCAGAGCCGTGTGGGTCCCGTGGAGTGGCTCAAGCCCTACACCGAGGAAGCGCTGGAGGAACTCGGCGAGGCCAAGATCAACGATCTGGTTGTGGTGCCGATCAGCTTCGTCAGCGAGCACATCGAAACGCTCGAGGAGATCGACATCGAGTACAGGGAGCTAGCCACCGAAGCAGGTGTTGTGAATTTCAGACGTGTGCGGGCTCTCGACACCTATCCACCCTTCATCGAGGGACTGGCTGATCTTGTGGTCACCAGCCTTGAAGGACCTGAGGTGAGCCTCGACGCCGCAGCGGAGCTCCCCAACACGGTGAAGCTCTATCCCCAGGAAAAATGGGAGTGGGGCTGGAGCAACAGTTCCGAGGTCTGGAACGGTCGGCTGGCCATGCTCGGCTTCTCAGCCTTCCTCCTGGAGATCATCAGCGGCCAGGGTCCTCTGCATGCTCTCGGACTGCTTTAAGGAGGCGGCAGCAACCCGACAGGTCGGCCCTTAATCTTGAGGGTCAGTCCCCCGTGAAAACACAGTGACGCTGATCTCCGCTCCCACGGCCGACGCAGCGTCAAGCAGTGATGGAAGCCGTCGGATGAGCGGAGCCCAGGCCCTGATGGACGCGTTGCGGCTTCATGGAGTCGACACGATTTTCGGTTATCCGGGTGGGGCCATTCTTCCGATCTACGACGCCCTGCATGTGGCGGAAAGCGAGGGCTGGTTGCGTCACTTCCTGGTGCGTCATGAACAGGGCGGAACCCATGCGGCCGATGCCTACGCCCGTGCGACCGGCAAAGTGGGTGTGTGCTTCGGCACGTCCGGTCCCGGTGCCACCAATCTGGTGACGGGAATCGCCACCGCCCAGATGGATTCGGTGCCAATGGTGGTGATCACCGGTCAGGTGCCGAGGACGGCGATCGGAACCGATGCCTTCCAGGAAACGGACATCTTCGGCATCACCCTGCCGATCGTGAAACATTCATGGGTTGTGCGAAACCCCGCAGATCTGGCTTCTGTGGTCGCTCAGGCCTTTCATATCGCCGCTTCGGGTCGGCCTGGTCCCGTTTTGATCGATATCCCCAAGGATGTTGGCCAGGAGGAGTTTGATTACATCCCGGTTGAACCTGGATCGGTGATTCCTGCAGGGTTCGGTTCCACACCATTGCCTGATCTCCAGGCGATCCAGGCAGCACTCGATCTGATCGACGAAGCTGAGCGCCCGCTTCTGTATGTGGGGGGCGGTGCGATCGCATCGTCCGCTCATGACAGCATCGCCGTGCTTGCAGAGCGGTACAGGATTCCCGTCACCACAACGCTGATGGGCAAAGGCGCTTTTGATGAGAACCACCCGTTGGCGCTGGGCATGCTGGGGATGCACGGCACGGCCTACGCCAACTTTGCCGTGACCGACTGCGACCTTCTGATCGCAGTCGGGGCTCGCTTTGACGATCGGGTGACCGGAAAGCTCGACACCTTTGCCCCGCGTGCACGGGTGATCCATTTCGAGATCGATCCGGCTGAGATCGGAAAGAACCGACGTCCGGATGTTGCTGTTCTCGGAGATGTGGGGACCAGTCTTGCCGCAATGGTCGATCTGAGTCTGCGCCGTTCTTCCGAACCACAGACAAGCGCCTGGCTCGAGACGATCCGGGAATGGAAACAGCGTTATCCCCTTGCCATTCCGCCTCAGGAGGGACCCATCTATCCCCAGGAAGTTCTGATGGCTGTCCGCGATCTGGCTCCTGGGGCCATCGTCACCACCGATGTGGGTCAGCATCAGATGTGGGCTGCCCAGTATCTGCGCAATGGTCCACGCGGCTGGATCAGCAGCGCCGGACTGGGAACCATGGGTTTCGGAATGCCTGCCGCACTGGGTGCCCAGGTCGCCTGCCCTGATCGTCAGGTCGTCTGCATCGCCGGTGATGCCAGTGTGCTGATGAATATCCAGGAGCTGGGCACCCTCGCGCAATACAAGCTCCCGGTGAAGGTGGTGATTGTGAACAATCACTGGCAGGGCATGGTCCGTCAGTGGCAGGAGAGTTTCTACGAGGAGCGTTATTCCGCCTCGGACATGCTCGGTGGCATGCCGGATTTCGAAGCCCTGGCCAAAGCTTTTGGGGTTGAGGGTGTCAAGATCCTCGAGCGCAACGATCTGCATACCCGACTGACCGAGGCGTTCGCTTCTCCGCATCCAACCTTGGTGGATGTGCATGTCCGCCGTGGAGAGAACTGCTACCCGATGGTTCCTCCCGGTTGCAGCAACGCTCAGATGGTTGGCCTTCCGGCCCATCCAGAGCTTGCTTTTCAGGACTCTGGCAATGCTTCCCCCAACCCTGCAGGCCAGTGAGAGTCAGCATCTTCATCTCTTTGATCCTCAGCCTGACGCTGCTGCTGGTTCTGCCGCACCAGGCTTTCGCCGCAGAGGTTCTGCAGGTGCGCTCGGCAACTCTTCTGCAGGTTGGGGATCGCAATCGCAATTACAGCGTGCAGCTGGCCTGTGTGCAGGTTGAACCTGAGGATGAACAGCGAGCGCAGGACTGGATACGCCATGCGGTTCCCCGCCGCCGACGGGTGAACCTGCGGCCTGAGGGCAGTGCCGATGGTGTTCTGCTGGCGAGGGTCACCCCGATCGGAGATGACCTCGACCTCGGCTCTGCTCTGGTGAGCGAAGGGCTTGCTCAGGTCACTTGTCCAGCAGCCTGAGATGGCACGCAACCGCATCGCCTCGGGGATTGTCATGGTGCCCTGCGTGCTGCTTGGTTCTGCGTTTCTGAGCACGGCCATCTGGGGAGAGGCGGCGTCGGACAATCGCTCTCTCGCCATCGGCATCGGCAGTCTGCTGCTGATCGCCGGTCTGCTTTCACTGGCGATTCCCTCGGGCAGCCCAGAGCCGGAGCCAGAGGCCGATGAATCCGGGGAATCACATTGAACGGTTTCTCCACGGGCCAACTGTCATGGTCCGGGTCATCGACGCGGACCCGGAATTCGGCCTCTTGGAACGCGCTTGTGGCGATGGAAGTTGAGCAATGTCGGGCCGGTAAGGTTGTAGGAAGGGCCAGGAACGGAGTGAGCTCGTGCTGCGGCTAAGCGAGCTTCGACTGGAACTCGACCATACCGAGAGTGATCTCGAACAGGCTGTTCTTCGTTGTCTGCGAGTCCCCCGGGAGCAGCTCATCTCCCAGCAGTTGGTGAAGCAGAGCATTGACGCTCGCCGTCGGGACCGAATCCGGATCATCTACAGCGTTGATGTGCAGGTGCGAGGGGAAAAAGCGCTGCTGCGTCGACGCTCGGCCGACCGGCGCATTCGTCGCAGTCCGGATGAGTCTTATCACTACGTAGGCCGCTCTCCCTCCACTCCATCGGATGCCTCGGGGGGGCGGCCCGTGGTTGTCGGTGCAGGACCCTGTGGCTACTTCGCAGCACTTCTGCTTGCACAGATGGGATTTCGCCCACTGTTGCTGGAGCGGGGACAGGCTGTGAAGCAGCGAAGCCGCGACACATTTGGTTTCTGGCGTCGTCAATCGGCGTTCAAGTCTGAATCCAATGTGCAGTTCGGCGAAGGGGGGGCCGGCACCTTCTCCGATGGGAAGCTCTACAGCCAGGTCAGCGATCCCGTTCACTACGGCCGGAAAGTGCTGGAGGAGCTGGTGAAATGCGGCGCCAATCGCGACATCCTCACCCGTCATCGTCCCCATATCGGCACCTTCAAGCTGGCGACAGTGGTCAGAGGTTTGCGCGCTCAGATTGAGAATCTCGGCGGTGAAGTCCGCTTCGATGCCCGGGTTGAACAGCTTCTGCTCGAGCCCGCGGAAGTCAGTCACGGCAAGCCGATGCGGGTCACCGGTCTGCAACTGTCTGATGGGAGTCGTCTTGACTGCAGTCAGGTGGTTCTGGCCCCTGGCCATTCGGCGAGGGACACTTTCGCGATGCTGGATCGTGCCGGTGTCGCCATGGAGCGGAAACCCTTCGCGATCGGTCTACGGATTGAGCACCCGCAGTCGCTGATCGACAACGCCCGCTGGGGAGAGGCCGCTGGCCACCCTTTGCTCGGGGCCGCCGAATACAAGCTGGTGCACCACGCAGCCAACGGCCGCTGCGTCTACAGCTTCTGCATGTGTCCTGGCGGATTTGTGGTGGGTGCGACCTCTGAGCCGGGGCGTGTTGTCACCAATGGCATGAGCCAGCATTCCCGCAACGAACGCAATGCCAACAGCGGGCTGGTGGTGCCTGTCTCGGATGCAGACCTGGAGGCTCATGAGCGCTGGCCTGGGGATCCACTCGCTGGCCTGGCGTTTCAGCGTGAGCTCGAATCTCTCGCTTTCCGCCTCGGCGGTGAGGACTACAGCGCACCGGTGCAGCGACAAGAGGACTTCATGGCCGGGAGGCCCTCCACCTGCCTTGGAACGGTCAGTCCCTCCTACCAACCTGGTGTTCGACCTTCAGACCTTGCCGACCTTCTGCCGGCTCCGATGGTGGAAGCCCTGAGGGAAGCTCTTCCCGCCTTCAGCAAGAAGATCTCCGGTTATGACCATCCCGATGCGGTGCTGACTGGGGTGGAAACACGCACCTCCTCGCCGTTGCGGATCACCAGGGATGACAGCCTGGAATCAAACAATGTGCTGGGGCTTACTCCCGCCGGAGAGGGTGCCGGTTATGCCGGAGGCATCCTTTCTGCCGCCATCGACGGCATCCGCGCGGCTGAAGCAGTGGCACTGCGTCTGCTCGCGCAGAGCTCGAGCTGAGGCGGGACCCGTTCAGATCTCAGCCTGCCCCACGATTCCGCTCCACTGAACCGCCTTCACCTGATCACGTCGCCAGGAGTGAAACAGGCTGGGTTCAGCCATGGTGCAGAGAGGACATGCGCTGATCCTGGTGCCGTCAATCCCTTCCGCTTTCAGTTGCTGCACGGCGGCTTGTCGGATATCCAGTCGGCAACGCCCCTTCTCGGCATCTGGCCGGATCACGGCTTGTCTCTGCAGCTCCTTCAGTGAGCTGGGATCGGTTCCCAGTGCTTCGCCCACCTGAAGGGCCACTGATTCCTCCACCTGATAGCGCTCTCCACTCACAGCTGGTCCAAGGGCAACGATCAACTGGTCCCTGATGGCCCCTCGTTGCTCAAGCCTGGCGATGGCCGCGGGCAGGATGCGGCTCGCAACGCCGCGCCAGCCCGCATGGCAAGCGGCGACGTGGCCGCTTTTGGGATCTGCCAGCAGTACGGGAGTGCAGTCTGCTCCGCAAACCCAGAGGCTCTGGCCACCCCTGTCGCTCACCAGGCCGTCGCCATCCGGCCACGGCGCTGCACAGGCGGAGGAGGCCTCAAGCACGACGCTCCCGTGGACCTGCTGCGGGCGATGCACTGAGACACCGCATGACAGGTACCCAGCCAGCTCGTCGGGACCACGACCTTGCCAGCGGCGCGTGAAGAATCCATGTTCAAAGCCTGCATCGTGCAGCTGATCGGCTGAGAGGTAATACCCTCCGTAACACCCCACCCAGGTCCATCCCGGCAGGGTGTTGAAGCGGCTGTCGGGCTCTGACAGAGGATCCTTTGCCCCAACCCCTTGGTCGGCTGCCTCGGCGGAACTCACGGTTGCGGCTGATCTCTCAGCATCCAGAAACCTTCGAACCTCTCACTGTCGGGAGCGCTCTGCACAGCAATGAACTGAAGACCATGCAGATTCATGCGCGACGCTTCCAGTGCGGCTGAAATCTGTTCGGCTTCCTGCTGGCTCAGGTCACTCACGAGCCAGCAGTCGTCCTGACCAGCATCGAGGATCAACTGACTGGAACTCACGCGCAGCCGAACGGGTTCCAGTCCTCCCAGCCAACCGGCCAGGGCCAGGGCTCTGGTGCGACTGAACAGACGCAGTCCTGGAACTTCCAGCTTCGCCTCAAGAGAGGGTGGCACAGGGATCAGGCCGTTGAATCCGAGGGGCCACTCACTCGCCTCCTTCAGGCTGCCGACCGGAAGTCCTGCCCAGGTCCAGGCGTCGCCTCGGACAGCTTCCGGCAATGGTAGAGGCGGCGTTTCAACAGGAGAGGGAGGCAAGGCAAGGGGACCAGCCATGAAACCCTCTTCTTCGGGGTACACCGTCCGCTCACGTTCATCAAGCCAGTCGAGCAGTGCGTAGGTGCGCCTGCTCGATACCACTTCCAGCAGCAGCTCTGCGGCCGCACGCTGCACCATGGTTTTCATGGCACTGCGCCAGGCGCGCAGTCTCTGCGGTGGCTTCCAACCCTTGTCTTCAGCCTCTGCCAGTGCTTCGCGCAGGGCCGCGGCCAGCCAGGTGGAATTGACTTCGCTCGCAGGGCAGATCTTCGCGAAACGGAAGCATCCGTCGGCGTTGATCTCCGGGGTACTGATGATCAGAAGCTCCCAGCGCTTCTTGCCATCCTTTTCCAGGATGGGCCTTGAATAGAAATCGAGCTCCCAGTCGGCCTGACGCTGGGTCCGCAACTGGGGGCCGGCGTCACCGGCAGACATGGAAGCTGTGATCATCCAGCTGACTGTTCCTGCTGCCTGAGGACGTTACGGGCTCTGTTGGCTCGATCGGCAGCCTCAGCCATGACGGTGTCCTTGTCCACGAGAAGTTCTCCAGGCTGCCCTTCCAGCAAGGCGGTGTTGAGTCCGATCCGGCCCCGACCCGGGTCAAGTTCGGTGATCAGGGCTTTCACGGTTTCGCCCTGTCCGAAGACTTCCCGCATTGAGCGAAGACTGCCGCCGGTGATCATCGATTGATGCAGCAGTCCGCTGACGCCTCCCAGATCGATGAACAGTCCATAGGGCTTGATGGACGCCACCTGACCCTCCACCAGCTGCCCCACCTCAAGCTCGGAGAAACGGGCTGCCGTTGCTGCACGCTTCTCGGAGAGGACCAGTTTGCGGGTCTCGGAGTTGACCTCCAGAAAGGCGACGCCAAGTGTTTTGCCAACCAGTGCTTCGTGGTTTTCTCCCTCCTGCAGCTGAGATCGGGGGATGAAACCCCTCAGACCCTCCAGGTCGCAGGTGACACCACCTCGATTGAAACCAGTGATCTTGACCTGAACCACCTTGCCCTCCTTGGCGAGCTGCTTGACCTTGTCCCAGCTTTTGCGAAGGGCCAGGGCACGGCAGCTGATGGTGACCATGCCGTCGGCATTCTGTTCACGGGTGACGAGCACCTCAACCTCGAGACCCTTGGGGAAGCGTTCCTTCAGGTTGGTGATCACCCCCAGCCCGCATTCGCTTTTGGGCATGAAGCCCGGAGCCTTGCCGCCGATGTCCACGTAGACACCATCGCTTTCCATGCCGATCACGGTGCCGGTGACCACCTCCCCCGTCGTGCCAACCGGCTCGTTGGCATCGAGAGCTGCAAGGAAGGCATCCTCATCGAAATCAAAATCGTCAACGCTGCGGCTCGCTACAGCTGACGCGTCGCTGGGCGCAGTGTTCAGCCTGCGACCAGAATCAGATGGCCCGAGCAGGTCGGCCATTGTCATCCCGGCCAGATCATCGTCATCCGTATCCCTCGATGGGGTGGACGACTGGAGTGGCGCTCTCGGAGCTGAAGGGGGATTCGGAGCGAATGACGGCCCACCCTCCGCCGCCAGTGCGGCCTGCTCGAGCTGAGCAGCGTGTTCTACCGCTGCATTGGCTGCCGCTCGCGCGTCGTCGGCTTCCTTGCGCAGCCGATCCTGCTCCTCCCGCTTGCTGATGTGCATCACCTGAAGCGGTTTCCGTGGTGGCTGCGCAGAAGTTGCAGCAGCTTTGCCACCATCAAGTCTTGAATTCTGACGTTCTGTTCCGGCCATGGGACCCATCGTCCTTGGCAGGACAGTCTGACAGCAGGAGGTTGATTCAGGATGAGCGGCGACGGTGGACAAAACCTCAGGCGTCTGGAATGCATGCGCTGGCCCGAAGCTGCTCAGGCTCTGGGACGGAACGGTTCAACCCTTGTCTGGCCCTTCGGAGCTTTCGAGCAGCACGGCCCGCAGCTTCCCCTGCTCACCGATGCTCTTTTTGCCGAGAGGATTCTTGATCACGTTCTGGAGGGACTGCCGGAATCTCTGCCGATCTGGGCGCTGCCGATACAGAAGATCGGTCTTTCACCAGAACACCGCGGCTTTCCAGGAACCCTGAGCCTCAGCGCTGAACTCCTGATTCGCCTTGTGAAGGAAGTGGGCAAGCAGCTCGCGGATCAGGGTGTGCAGCGTCTCGTGTTGTTCAACGCCCACGGAGGACAGATCGGTCTGCTGCAGACCGCTGCCCGCGCACTTGCAGCGGAAACGCCGTCCATGGCCGTTCTTCCCTGTTTTCTCTGGAGTGGTGTCGCAGGACTCGAGTCCCTCGTTCCTGCTGATGAGCTTGCGCATGGATTGCATGCAGGACTTGCCGAAACGAGTCTGATGCTGGCGCTTGAGCCATCGCTGGTTGGCGAACAGAGGCCTCTGGATGGAGATCATGTCAGCGATGGGGCGGCCGCCACTCCCCCTGAAGGCTGGAGTCTTGAAGGTCCTGCTCCTCTCGCCTGGTTCACCGCCGACCTCAGCCGCTCCGGTGTTGTCGGGGATAGCCGAGGCGCGGACCCGAGGCTTGGAAGCCAGTTGGAGACTGCGCTTGTGGCCCATTGGGATCGACTCTTTACAAGCCTGATGGCGTCCAGTTGGCCGCCTTGTGGAGATCAGCGGCGTATCTGAACTCCATCAACCGAACATCCAATTTCGGCAACACTGGTTACACTCAACCGCGTTGAACGTTACGGAAAGATTTATGTCGACTCCCGTCAGCACCGAGGTCGCCGTCCTTGACGAGCGGGATGCATCGGCAGAGCAATTGCCTGATTTCACGACTGAGGCCTACAAGGACGCCTACAGCCGCATCAATGCGATCGTGATTGAAGGGGAGCAGGAGGCCTACGACAACTACATGGCCCTGGGAACATTGATCCCAGAAAACAAAGACGAGCTCGCCAAGCTGGCGAAGATGGAAATGAAGCACATGAAAGGCTTCACCTCTTGCGGCCGTAATCTTGGTGTGACAGCAGACATGCCGTTTGCAAAAGAGTTCTTTGGGCCCCTTCATCAGAACTTTCAGAAAGCTCTCAAGGAAGACAAGGTCGTCACCTGTTTACTGATTCAGGCACTCCTGATTGAAGCTTTTGCTATTTCCGCCTATCACATTTATATTCCAGTTGCTGATCCCTTCGCTCGCAAGATTACTGAGGGTGTTGTCAAGGATGAATATCTTCATCTCAACTACGGAGAGATCTGGTTGAAGAATAATTTTGAGGCAAGTAAGGAAGAGCTTTTTGCTGCTAATAAGCAGAATCTTCCACTCATTCGTTCCATGCTCGACCAGGTTGCCTCTGATGCAGCCACTCTTCATATGGAGAAGGAAGATTTGATCGAGGATTTTCTGATCGGCTACCAGGAAGCCCTCAGCGAGATCGGCTTCAACATGCGTGAAATTGCTCGTATGGCCGCAGCTGCTCTCTGAGCCCTGGCAGACAAGAGCCTTTTAAATCCTGTTTGTAAGATTCAGGTCCGGTTCAATCACAGGCACGTTTTCCTTTAAGACTGCCTTCATGGGAGCATGATCGACAACCCTTGCCAGGGTGAGTCCCAGTTCTATGCGTACACGTACGACCGTCGGCAGTACATGTTTGGTCTGATCGGGCATTCCACCAGCTTTGATGCAGCGAGGCGCAAAGCTTCAGATCTCGGTTTCGATCACATCGCCGGGGGAGATCTTGATGTCTGGTGCAGTGCGCCCCCACAGCTCGTGGAAAACGTCGAGGTCACCAGCGCCACCGGCAAGACCATCTCCGGTGCCTACATCGATTCCTGCTTTGTGCCTGAAATGCTGAGCCGCTTCAAGACGGCGAGGCGCAAAGTGCTCAATGCCATGGAGCTCGCCCAGAAGAAAGGCATCAACATCACAGCCCTCGGTGGTTTCACCTCGATCATTTTCGAGAATTTCAACCTGCTCCAGCATCAGCATGTGCGCAGCACAACCCTGGAGTGGGAGCGGTTCACCACGGGCAACACCCATACGGCCTGGGTCATCAGTCGCCAGGTTGAAAACAACGCTCCACTTCTGGGTATTGATCTCACCAAGGCCAAGGTCGCCGTGGTGGGTGCCACCGGCGACATCGGCAGCGCTGTGTGCCGCTGGCTTTCCAGTCGAACAGGTGTTGCTGAGCTGCTGCTGGTTGCACGTCAGCAGCAGCCACTCAAGGATCTGCAGGCCGAACTGGGGGGCGGAAGAGTGCTCACACTCGATGAAGCGCTCCCTGAGGCTGATGTCGTGGTCTGGGTTGCGAGCATGCCGCGCACGCTCGAAATCGATTCAGCTTCGCTGCGGAAACCCTGTCTGATGATCGATGGCGGCTATCCAAAGAATCTCGATGCCAAAGTCGCCAGTGAAGGTGTTCATGTTCTGAAGGGAGGAATCGTTGAGTTCGGCAGTGACATCGGCTGGACGATGATGGAGATCGCTGAGATGGAAAAACCGCAGCGACAGATGTTTGCCTGTTTCGCTGAAGCGATGTTGCTTGAATTCGAAGGGTGTCACACCAATTTCAGCTGGGGGCGTAACAACATCACCCTGGAGAAGATGGATTTCATCGGCGCCGCATCGGTTCGCCATGGATTCTCCACGCTCAATCTTCAAGGACAGCCTCAGGCTGTCGTTGTCTGAAGTCTTTTTCCCCTTCCTCCATGGCACGCCGCCCTCTGCTTGATTTCGAGAAACCGCTGGTGGAGCTCGAACAGCAGATCGAGCAGATCCGCCAGCTCGCCAGAGACTCGGAGGTGGATGTCAGTCAGCAGCTTCTTCAGCTTGAAACCCTGGCGGCGCGACGACGTGATGAGATCTTTCGCTCCTTAACCCCTGCTCAGAAAATTCAGGTCGCCCGTCACCCCCATCGGCCCAGCACCCTGGATTTCATCCAGATGTTCTGCGATGACTGGGTTGAGTTGCATGGTGATCGTCGTGGCAGTGATGACCAGGCTCTGATTGGTGGGCTTGGACGACTTGGAGATCGCTCGGTCCTTCTGGTCGGCCATCAGAAGGGGCGCGATACCAAGGAGAACGTGGCACGGAATTTCGGCATGGCGACCCCAGGTGGCTACCGCAAGGCTCTGCGCCTGATGGAGCATGCCGATCGTTTCCGTCTCCCGATTCTGGCCTTCATCGACACTCCCGGTGCCTATGCCGGTCTTCTGGCGGAGGAGCAAGGTCAGGGTGAGGCGATCGCCGTGAACCTGCGTGAGATGTTCAGCCTGCGGGTTCCCATCGTCGCAACGGTGATCGGTGAGGGTGGCTCCGGGGGCGCACTCGGTATCGGAGTCGCCGATCGATTGCTCATGTTTGAGCACAGCGTCTACACCGTGGCCAGCCCTGAAGCCTGTGCCTCGATTCTCTGGCGTGATGCGGCGAAGGCCTCCGAAGCTGCTGCCGCATTGCGAATCACCGGCAAAGATCTGCTCAGTCTCGGCGTGGTGGATGAAGTCCTGCCTGAACCGGCCGGTGGCAACAACTGGGCTCCCCTCGAAGCCGGTGAGACGCTCAAGGCCGCCTTGAATCGCCATCTCGACGACCTGCTGGCTCTGTCTGTCGGGGATCTGAAAGATCAGCGCTACTTGAAATTCAGGGCTATGGGGCGTTTCCTCGACGCCACCTCGCCGGAAGGCGGATTTGCTGCCTAGGGTGCTTCTGATTGCACGGATTTCTTGCCTTCCGTTCTGATCACCGGTGCATCACGTGGAATTGGTCATGCTGCTGCCAAGGCTTTTGCCGAGGCTGGCTGGGATCTGCTTCTCGTGTCCCGTAGCGAGGCTGCTCTGCAGTCTCTCCAATCGGAACTGAGTGCTGATGGTGTTCAAGTTGCTTATCAAGCGATCGATCTCATCGACTCGGCTGCCATTGCTCCCGGTATCAATGATTTGCTGAACCAGGGGCTTCGCCCCTCGGTTCTTATCAATAACGCGGGTGCTGCATGGACCGGGGATTTGCTTGGAATGCCTCTGGAGCGCTGGGACTGGTTGATTCAACTCAATCTCACCAGTGTCTTCCAGGTTTGTTCCGCCGTCGTCCCTGCCATGAGGCCAGCGGGAGGATTGGTGATCAACGTGAGCAGCCATGCGGCCAGAAACGCTTTTCCCGGCTGGGGAGCGTATTGCACCGTCAAAGCTGCTCTGGCGAGTTTCACTCGTTGCCTGGGTGAGGAAGAACGTGCTCATGGCATTCGTGCCTGCACGCTCACGCTCGGTGCGGTCGATACCTCCCTCTGGGACTCCCCGACCGTCGACAGTAACTTCGACCGACGTGCCATGCTGCCCGTCAATCAGGCCGCTGCTGCCCTTCTTCACTTGGCCCAGCAACCTGCAACTCAGGTTGTTGAGGA
>NYZI01000040.1 GCA_002687115.1 Cyanobium sp. ARS6 | reverse complement strand
GACACTTCGATGAAAGCGAAGGCGGCACCCAGATTCGAACTGGGGATAAAGGATTTGCAATCCTCTGCCTTACCACTTGGCCATGCCGCCGACCGGAGCAGATCTGCTCCACTGGCGGATCGTATCAGCGAGACCGCCCCTGCTCTGCTGGTCATCAGCAACGGACACGGCGAGGATCTGATCGCACTCAGAATCATCGAAGCGATCCATCGACTGCAACCTGCCTGGACCGTGAAAGTGCTTCCTCTGGTTGGCCAGGGCAGCTGTTTCCAGGCAGCAATTGAGAAAGGCTGGGTTCAAAGGATTGGCCCGGGAGCACGACTTCCCAGCGGGGGGTTCAGCAATCAGAGCCTGGGTGCTCTCCTTTCGGATCTCATGGCAGGTTTACCGTTGCTCACCTGGAAGCAATGGTTCTGCCTGCGAAAGGAGCGCAAGTCCACTGCCGCAATCCTGGCCGTGGGAGATCTGCTTCCTTTGCTGATGGCCTGGAGCACCCATCGGCCATTCGGGTTCATCGGCACTCCCAAGAGCGACTACACCTGGAGCAGCGGGCCAGGACAATCTCTGAGTGATCGCTACCACGCACTGAAAGGCAGCGAGTGGGACCCCTGGGAATGGCAGCTGATGAAACAGGGAGGCTGCCGACTGGTGGCCATGCGCGACCGTCTTACAGCAAGGGGGCTTCGCCGCCACGGCGTCAACGCGACCAGTCCCGGAAACCCAATGATGGATGGACTTGTTCCGTCAGCTCCCCCCGCAAGCCTGGAGCGATGCCGAAGGATTTTGCTGCTGTGCGGCAGCCGGATGCCGGAAGCGTTGAACAACTTCCATCGTCTGATCAGCGGGCTGATACAGATGCCCAGCCCCGTGCCTCTGGCCGTTCTGGCAGCCCTCGGCTCGACGCCCCTGCAGGATGAGCTGAGAGAACTGCTGCAAGGCCTTGGATTTCGCAGCTGCCCGCCTCCGAGCAGCACCCTCCAAGCATCTGAATGCTGGGTACGCGGGCCGGTGCTTCTGCTGCTTGGTCCCGGACGGTTCCAGCAATGGGTGAGCTGGGCGGAAGCGGGGGTTGCCACCGCCGGCACCGCCACAGAGCAGATGGTGGGACTGGGAATTCCTGCGCTGTCCTTGCCAGGTCGCGGTCCACAGTTCACCCGTGGGTTTGCCGAAAGGCAGAGCCGGCTTTTGGGTGGGGCCGTCCGCACCTGTCG
The DNA here is from genome assembly GCA_002687115.1 of Cyanobium sp. ARS6. Taxonomy (GTDB): domain Bacteria; phylum Cyanobacteriota; class Cyanobacteriia; order PCC-6307; family Cyanobiaceae; genus Synechococcus_C. The sequence continues at coordinate 11,319 of NYZI01000040.1, read as the reverse complement.
ATCTGAACAGGAACTGGGACGCCGTCTTGCCCAGCTTCTCAACGACCCTCTGCTGCGCCAGGAGATGGGACGCACGGGTCGTCAGAGGATGGGACCGGCCGGCGGCAGCGAAGCCATTGCGCGGGAGGTGATCGGCCAGCTCGCACCCGACAGCTGATACTGGGGTTCATCTCGGAACGAAGGATCTCCTTCCCATCGCCATGGCCGCCATTCAGGACCGCGACTATCTGAGGCTTTGTGCGGAACTGGCGAGCCTGCTCAGCATCAGCCAGGCCTCAGCCCGCCGACGGATCGACCAACAGGCAGCCAGGGACGGCGCACGGGATGTTGAAACCCGGAAAGCAGTGGCAACAAGCCTGCTTGACGCTGCGAAGGCAGAACAGAGCAAGTGCTCAGCGGGCAGCAACTTGGACACGCTGCTGGAGGCCGAGCCACTGGATCAACACTTCATGCTCGAAGACTGAGCTCAGTGCTCGAAGGTGTTGACGAAGCGATAACGATCTAGATCAGACATCACTGGAACGCACGCGAAGCAACGCTGCGCCAGCTCCCAGCGCCCCTCTCGACGCAACATGACCTCCAGCTGCCGGCGCGCAGGAAGCAGATAGCGGGCATCGTTGGCGGCATAGGCCAGCTGCGCGTCGCTCAACTCATCAACCCTGCCCCAATCACTGCTCTGCGCCTGTTTATCCAGCTCAACCCCGACCAGTTCCATGACCAGATCCTTGAGGCCATGTCTCGGGGTGTAAGTACGAGCCAGGCGACTCCCCACCTTGGTGCAGAACACAGGATTCACCCGGATCGACAGACCCGTTGCTAACGCCGCCACGTCAAACCGGGCGAAATGGAACACCTTTTCAATGGCTGGAGCCTCCATCAGCGCCTTCAGTCGCGGAGCCTCCGTCTGCCCGAGGCCAACGCGAATGCAGGCAACCTGGTCCCCGTCATCGCAGATCTGCACAAGACAGAGTCGGTCACGACCGTGAATCAACCCCATGGCTTCGGTATCAACCGCGAGAGCCTTCGCCTGCACGAAACGGTCATACCAGTCCTGATCCAGGTCTCCGTCAAAGACTGCGAATGCGCAGGGCTCTTTGGGAATCTCAGCCATATAAAAAAAGCGAGGGACTTCAACCAACCACCACTCTGGCCTCAGCAAGCGATGGAGCGAGTTTTAACTGAGCGCTTGAAAATCAGAACGAGACAGAGTTAGACAAAATCGAGACAGCTAGTTTTCATGCTCACCCAACGCAAACCAACGCGCTCGTGTCTGGCGGACATCGAACACTATTTCCGACAGCCCCCGCCGCTCTTCCTGGATCTCGAGCTGGCGGTCTGCTGGGTTCTTGACTGCCTGCTGCAGAACGACAGTTACCCCTCAGGACTGCTTCAGCGACTGCAGAGCGACCATCCCAAGCTGCGCCTCTCCGAAACGGTGCTGCATCAGGCAGTCGATTTTCTCGAACAGCAGGAGATGCTTGATTCCTACACCAAGCGTTGTCCCAGCAGGGGTCGCCCCCGCCGCATGCTGCACCTGCATCAGGACGCAAGAGGTCAGGCTGAACGCCTGATGGAACCCTGGAGCCGCTGGCTTCATGAACACGATCCACTGACCACCTCGCCATTGACCACGTAGAACAGAGCTCTGTTCGGGCAGCAGCTAGCGGATGCCATCTCCCCAGACGTCCACTCTGCTGCTCACAGCTCTGCTGGGAATCGGCCTGGTCTTCTTCCTGCGTGCCGCCAGCAAGGATCGAACCACTGTTGTGGAGGTTCGATCACCGCGGCCTCCGGTGGAAGTGCTGAACGGACTCGACGCCTGGCTAAAGCAGCGGGGGTGGAGTCAGCAGGGGGGCGATGCCGATCGATGCCTGCTGGAATACAGAGGCCGGGTGGACAGCAGCCTTCCTCTTGCGATTCTGCTTTCAGTGCTGGGCACCGTCGGTGCTGGCAGCCTTGGACTGGTCGTGCGACAGATGAACCCATCTCTGGGCTGGTGGCCTCTGCTGCTCTCGGTTCTCGGCCCCCTCGCCGGATGGATCTACGCCAGCCGTGCAAGACGTGTGGAGGAGATCCAGATCCGCCTGATCGAGCCCGAGGCTGGCAATGGCAGCACACTGCGTTTGCGCGCTCATCGCGATGAGCTCATCGCCCTGGAGCTTGCCCTCGCCGATCCGCTGGAACTGGCCAGCGATGGCGCGTTGCTGACATCACCGATCTGAAGTGTTTCAACGGCGAGGGCTCCTGCCAATGGCATTGATGAGCGCCGGACTGATCCTGTCGGCCGTGATGACAACCGCCGTCAGAGCTCCCCATCTCCGGGAGGAAGACCCCCTCACGGGGGTCAGGGTTGGCCTGCCAGCCGCCTGGACGGGCCGAGCGACACCCTCGGAGTCAGTGGAGATTCTTGTTCTTGCGGGCCATGCCGACTCCCAGGGCATCAAGGGAGCGGGGACCTCCGGTGCAGCCGTTGACCTTGGAGGGGCCAAGCCCATGGATCCACGGATGCGTGATGAGCTGTTCTGGAATCAACGCATCCGCGACGCGGTGGTGCGGACAGGACATCAGCGCGGACTGCAGATCCGCTCCTATGAGCCTGATCAACTCACGATTGCCGATGAGGAAGACCCGCGCACCAACTGGTCGGTGGGGCGACGTCACCACGATGCGGGGGGCTACGCCCTGGAGATTCATTTCGACGCCTACGGCCACCACGGCGTCGGCTCAGGCCTGATTCCCAGTCTGCGCAGTCCTGCGACGAGAATTGACGAGAGCCTGGCTCTCAATTTCGGGCGCTACCCCCTGAACTTCCGCGGAGGTCTGGGAGGGCCAAGACGAGGCATCAGCATTCTGGAGATCGGCAAACTCGAGGGACAGCTGGAGCGGGCGCTGCGGGATCCGCAGAGTCGTGATGCGGTGGTCGCTGGGCTGGCCCTTCGGATCGTTGAAGCCATCGAGCAGGGGGTCGGCAAGGCGCCTGGCCCAGCAACCCGGAGGCTCAGTTCACCGCCTGATGGGGACGACAGCGTTCCTCAAGCGAAGGATCGTCGAACCAGTGCTGTGGACGGGTGAAAAGGTCAGTGAGAAGGGCTTCGCGAGAACCCTCCTCGGCCTGATACCCGTATTCCCAACGCGCCAGAGGCGGCAGAGACATCAGGATCGATTCAGTGCGGCCATTGGTCTGTAATCCGAAAATGGTTCCGCGGTCCCAGACCAGATTGAATTCCACGTATCTGCCCCGTCGATACAGCTGGAACTGACGCTCACGATCGCCGTAGGCCAGGCCATTGCGCTTGTCAATGATTGGGGTGTAGGCGGGAAGGAATGCCGTTCCGTTAGCCCTCGCCAGATCATGCAGCTGCTCCCACGAGAGATTCACTGAACCGATCTCGGCCGCTTTTCGAGCGGCTGGGCCTTCGGGATCCTGACCGCGGTACAGACGCCCCGACCCATCCTGGTAGTCATAGAAGATGCCGCCGATGCCCCTCGTCTCCTGGCGATGCTTCAGGAAGAAGTACTCGTCACACCAGGGCTTGAACACCTTGTAGAGACGCTCATCGACGGAATCGCAGGCCTGCTGATGAGTGCGGTGGAAATGTCGGGCATCCTCAAGAAAGGGGTAATACGGCGTGAGATCAGCTCCTCCTCCGAACCACCAGACCGGTCCGGCCTCGAAATAGCGGTAATTGAGATGCACCGTGGGAACAAATGGATTTCTGGGATGCAGAACCATGGAGGTTCCTGTGGCAAACCAGGGATGCCCTTTGGCCTCGGGCCGCTGTTTGAGGATTGAAGGTGGCAGTTCCATGCCATGCACCTCAGAGAAATTCACACCTCCCTGCTCGAAGATGCGGCCTTCTCGCATCACTCGGGAACGACCACCACCTCCTTCCGGCCGATCCCAGCTCTCTTCCTGAAACTTGCCCACGCCATCGATCTGCTCCAGACCTGAGCAGATCTGATCCTGAAGACCCATCACCAGCGCACGGGCACGCTCACGGGAGTCGGCGGGAGGACGCTCGCCGGAGAGGACCGAAGACGACGAGGGCGCTGATCCGAGCATCCGGCCCTTCAGACGCTTAAGCAGGGAACGGACCATGATCGACGGTGTCGGTGAACTGCTGACCATTTCAGCCCAGCACCGTTTCCGACAAGCGCGTGTGAAGGACTGTCATGGAAAAGCGCCCCTAGGATCCAGCCAATGAATGGGTTGCATGACCACTGCGGAACAGGCCACTCAAGCGCTCAGCGACCTCCGCGATGCGGGCAGTGACCGTTCCCTGCTGGATCTGGGCTGGCTTGATCAGGTGCGGGTGGCACCTCCACGGGCGGTGATCCGGCTGAACCTGCCGGGATTCGCTCAAAATCAGCTCGACCAGATCGTCAGTGGAGCGAGACAGCGGCTTCTGCAACTGGAGGGCATCGATGATGTCCAGATCGAACTGGGTCAACCGCCCTCCCAGGGAGGCATCGGCCAGGCAGGCCATGGACAGGTCGCCGAACGACAGTCGATTCCAGGGGTCCGCCACGTGATTGCGGTCAGCAGCGGCAAGGGTGGCGTCGGCAAGAGCACCGTGGCGGTGAATCTGGCCTGTTCTCTGGCCGTGCGCGGTCTGAAGGTGGGGCTTCTGGATGCCGATATCTATGGACCCAACGCTCCGACCATGCTGGGCGTGGCTGACCGCACACCTGAAGTGAGCGGCAGCGGAGACAACCAGTGCATGCAGCCGATCGAGAGCTGCGGAATCGCGATGGTGTCGATGGGTCTTCTGATTGAGGAGAACCAGCCCGTGATCTGGCGAGGGCCCATGCTCAACGGCATTATTCGCCAGTTTCTTTATCAGGTGCAGTGGGGAGAGCGCGATGTCCTGGTCGTTGACCTGCCACCGGGCACTGGCGATGCCCAATTGTCATTAGCCCAGGCTGTTCCCATGGCGGGCGTGGTGATCGTGACCACTCCTCAGCAGGTGGCCCTCCAGGATGCGCGACGCGGGTTGGCGATGTTCCGCCAGATGAACATCCCGGTGCTGGGTGTGGTCGAGAACATGAGCGCATTCATTCCACCAGACCAGCCCGATCGGAGATATGCCCTCTTCGGCACAGGTGGTGGCCAGACCCTGGCTGATGCCTTCGACGTCCCCCTGCTCGCCCAGATTCCGATGGAGATGCCTGTCCAGGAAGGCGGTGATCAGGGCAGACCGATCACCTTGTCCAAGCCCGACTCGGTGAGCGCCAAGACATTCCTGGTGCTGGCAGATCGTCTTTCGCCCATGGTGAACGACAAAGCCTGATCATGGTGTCCGGAGTCGGCCTCAACGGACAATCCCTGTTCAGAAGGACAGGCAAACGGCGGGGTCGAGGACGTGAGCGGGACTGGATTTTATGGGGAGTGCCGCTGGCCATGGTGGGCGTGGCTGGACTCCTGATTGCCAGCACTCAGCGCCAGGCTGATTACGCCGACTGGTATCACCACTGGATCACTGCAGGTGTCGGCGTGGGAATCGCGCTGTTGCTGGCAAGGCTGTCGCTGCTGCGACTCCGCCCCCTGCTGATCCCCATTTACGGACTCACCGTGATCAGCCTTGTCGCTGTCCGAATGATCGGCACCACAGCCCTTGGCGCACAACGCTGGATCAGCATCGGAGGCGTGCACGTGCAACCCTCCGAATTCGCGAAGCTGGCTGCAATCCTTCTGCTGGCGGCGGTGTTGGATCGACACCCTGTTGAACGCCCCGTGGATCTGATCAGGCCACTCGGGGTGATTTCACTCCCCTGGCTGCTGGTGTTCATTCAGCCCGACTTAGGCACATCTCTGGTGTTCGGGGCGCTGCTGTTAACGATGCTCTACTGGTCTGGCATGCCTTTCGAATGGCTGGTTCTGCTGCTCTCCCCCCTGATCACGGCCCTGCTCGCTGGGCTGTTCCCCTGGGGACTCGCAGCATGGATCCCACTCACCCTGGGCATCGCGTACCGATCTCTGCCATGGAAAAAAGTCGCGCTGGCCTTGGTCCTGGCAGTGCAGAGCGCAGCTGCACTGGTGACTCCCTGGCTGTGGGCCAACGGTCTGCAGGATTATCAGCGAGACCGACTCGTGCTGTTTTTGGACCCCACCAAGGACCCCTTGGGTGGTGGTTATCACCTTCTGCAGAGCACTGTTGGAATTGGTTCAGGAGGACTGTTCGGAACTGGCCTGCTGCAGGGACAACTCACCAAACTGCGTTTTATCCCTGAGCAGCACACCGATTTCATCTTCAGTGCTCTGGGTGAGGAGCTGGGATTTGTAGGCACAATCCTGGTGGTGGTCGGTTTCGCATTGTTGATGGGGCGCTTGCTTCAGGTGGCAGGGAAAGCCCGCACCGACTTCGAATCGTTGGTGGTGATCGGCGTCGCCACGATGCTGATGTTCCAGGTTGTGGTGAATATCTTCATGACCATCGGACTTGGACCGGTGACCGGGATTCCACTGCCCTTCATGAGCTACGGACGCAGCGCCATGGTGGTGAATTTCATCGCTCTTGGCCTGTGCCTGTCCGTGGCGAGGCGAGCAAGACGAGCCCTGATCCGTTGAAAGACTCCACACCGCTGTTGCAGTCGATTCAGGCCTGCATGGCGACAGGCGTCCCCCCTGGCCAAGCCAGCGACACCAATGCAAGACGGCTGTGGTGGGGTGGCCTGGAAGTGCTTCAGGATCTGCTGGAGATCCAGGACAACACCGCAGCAGGCATCTGGCTGGCGGCACCACTGCCGGCCCTCTATGCCCCCGATCTGCTCCAGCGTTTTCAGGGCTGGGTCTGGGCGCCTGAGGTCCTGGATGTGCTGAGTGCCGCCGAGCGATCAACCCTTCTCCCTCCGGATCGCCTCAAAGCAAGACAGTGCTCTGCCCCATCGGCCAGGCCGAACGAGCACTTCCAGCGCCTGCCCTTGAGAGAGTCCGACAGCCACGATCCACTGCTGATCGTGATCACAAGCCGGCTCCAGGTGGCACTGGCCCTCCACGGCGAAGAGGGGCAGCGGCAGCTGCTGATGCGCAGTGAACCCGACATTCTTGGTCAGGCCCTGACGCTGGTTGAACAGCGTCTGCGCCTGGATGCGCCTGAGCAGGCCGACGGGCTGCAACAGGCGGTTCGACAACTCGGTCCTTTGCAGAGCAGCAGCGATCTGGCCAAACAATTCTGGCCCTGCCTGGCGGAGCGACTTGCAGACATGGCGCCCACGGTCATGCTGCAGACGACGCAGGGACCCAAAGCCCCGACACATCCACCGCAGTCTGCAGATGATCATGGGGATGAGGATGCGGAACTGTCGCTCCTGGAGGCCATCACGCATGAAGTGCGCACACCCCTGGCGACCATCCGCACCTTGATCCGCTCCCTGCTAAGGCGCCGTGACCTCCCCCAGCAGGTACTTGGTCGTCTGGAGCAGATCGACACGGAATGCAGCGAGCAGATCGATCGGTTCGGGCTGATTTTCCAGGCGGCCGAACTGCAGCGGCAGCCCCACAGTTCATCCGCGCTGGCTCGCACCGATCTTGGGGCGATGCTGAATCTGCTGGCACCTGGATGGGAACAGCAGCTGCAACGCCGTGGATTGCATCTCGAGCTGAGTCTGGACAGTGAGCTTCCGCCTGTCCTGAGCGATCCAGGCCGACTGGAGCCGATGCTTGGCGGACTGATTGACCGCTGCAGCCGCAGCCTCCCGGCAGGAAGCAGCCTTGAATTGACCCTTCAACCCGCAGGCGCCCGCCTGAAGCTGCAGATTCTCACAAGAACGCCTGATCAGCTCTCAACCACAGCGGCCAACGCTGACGATCTGTCTCAGGAACGCCTTGGGCCAGTGCTCAGCTGGAACACCAGCACTGGTGGGCTGCAGCTGAGCCAGACAGCAACCCGCCGACTGCTTGAGCGCCTTGGCGGGCGCCTCACCCAGCGCCGGGACCGCGGGCTGACGGTGTTCTTTCCAATCGCCGATCATTGTTGACGGGTGTGAAGGTCCGGATCAGATGAGCCAATCAAAGCCGAATCATTTGCTACTTTCCAAACAGATCGGCATGCGGATTTCCTCAGGACAGCCATGACATCAACTCCTTTGACAGGGCAGCTTCCCCAGTACATCGGAAGCACCGGCGGCCTGCTCAATTCCGCTTTAACAGAAGAGAAATACGCCATCACCTGGAGCAGCAAAACCGATCAGGTCTTCGAGCTGCCCACCGGAGGTGCTGCCGTGATGAACACCGGCGAAAACATCATGTATTTCGCTCGCAAGGAACAGTGCCTGGCACTGGGCACCCAGTTGCGTTCCAAGTTCAAGCCACGCATCGAGGATTACAAGATCTACAGGATCTACCCCGGTGGAGACACTGAATTCCTGCATCCCAAGGACGGTGTCTTTTCCGAGAAAGTCAACGAGGGCAGGGAGATGGTTGGTCATAACCCACGCCGCATCGGGCAGAACACCAACCCTGCAAAGATCAAATTCACCGGACGCGAAACGTTCGACACCTGATCCACTCTTCCCCTGGATCCATCTCGTCGTTCCGTCGAGCGTCATGATGGTCGGCGGTCGGTTTCGACGACTCTTTCATGCTCAGTCCCGACCGCAAAGCCTTTCTGGAAGCCGCTCAAGCAGGCGCAACCATGATTCCTGTGGCCTGCAGCTGGCCTGCGGATCTGGAGACACCACTGACCACCTGGTTGAAAGTCGGTGACCAGCGACCACCGGGAGTTTTGCTCGAATCTGTTGAAGGCGGAGAAACTCTCGGGCGCTGGAGCGTGGTGGCCTGTGACCCTGTCTGGACGTTGTCAGCAGCGCGTGATGGGCTCGAGCGAACCTGGCGAGACAATCACCGCGAAACCTTCAGCGGCAACCCATTCGATTGCCTGAGGAGCTGTCTTGAGCCCTACCGACCGGCAACCCTTCCTGGACTTCCTCCACTGGGCCAGCTCTATGGAATGTGGGGCTATGAACTGATCCGATGGATCGAGCCCAGCGTGCCCGTCCATCCAGCGATCGCCGATGGTCCTCCCGACGGATTGTGGATGCTGATGGACAGCATCCTGATCTTCGATCAGGTGAAACGCCTGATCACCGCTGTTGCCTATGGGGACCTGAGCGGGCAGCGCAATGCAGCCTCAACTCCTGAGGAGGCCTGGGAAGGGGCGATGGAGCGAATCAACTCATTGCGCGAACGCATGGCTGCCCCACTGCCGTCCGTGCGGCCTCTCAACTGGAGACCAGACAGAGGCGCGACCCCGGAGACCAGAAGCAATCGCACCCGCGAGGATTTCCACCAGGCGGTGGATCAAGCGCGTCACCACATTGCTGCGGGTGATGCCTTCCAGCTGGTGGTGAGTCAGCGACTGAGCGCTGATGTCAATCATCCACCGCTGGATCTGTATCGCAGCCTGCGGATGATAAATCCCTCCCCGTACATGGCGTTTTTCGACTTCGGTGACTGGCAGCTGATCGGCTCCAGTCCCGAGGTGATGGTGAAAGCGGAACCGGATCAAGGCGGGATCCGCACAGTGCTGCGACCGATTGCCGGTACAAGGCCTCGAGGCAGCAATCCTGTGGAAGACCGGAACTTCGAAGCCGACCTGCTCGCTGATCCCAAGGAACGAGCCGAGCATGTGATGCTCGTTGATCTGGGCCGCAATGATCTCGGCCGGGTATGTACGCCCGGTTCGGTCACCGTGCGCGAACTGATGGTGATCGAGCGGTATTCCCATGTCATGCACATCGTGAGCGAAGTGGTAGGCCGTCTTGCCCCTGGCAAGGACATCTGGGATCTGTTGATGGCTTCTTTCCCTGCAGGGACTGTCAGCGGAGCACCGAAGATCAGGGCGATGCAGCTCATTCACGACCTTGAACCAGACGCCCGTGGTCCCTATTCGGGGGTCTACGGATCGGTGGACCTGGCCGGAGCACTCAATACCGCCATCACCATTCGCACCATGGTTGTGAAACCGAGGTCCGGCGGCGGATGGACCCTGCAGGTGCAAGCAGGAGCCGGAATCGTGGCCGATTCCCAGCCAGAGGCAGAGTTCCAGGAAACACTCAACAAGGCGCGCGGCATGCTCACAGCGCTCGCCTGTCTCGAGGACTTCGGGGCATGACCCGGAACAGGTTGCTCAAAGGCTTTGAAGTCGAACTGTTCACAGGGCGGCCCGATGGACGCAATGTCGGTATTGCAGCCCGCGCACAGCAGGAACTACCGGGATTCGTCACGGAACCGGATCACCGCAATCTCGAATACGTGACCGATCCGCTGGCGGATTACGACGCAATTCCCGAAGCACTGCTTTCACCTCGCCGCAAGTTGCGTCGCTGGCTGATGGAACAAAATCTCACCCTGCTGCCAGGCAGCACCCTCAGCCTCGGCGACACCGAACGTTTTGAGCGTTCAGACCCGAAGAACCCTTACCACTCACTGATTGAATCCACCTACGGCACGGCCGTGGTGACAGCAAGCATCCATATCAATCTGGGGATCAACAATCCAGCCGAACTCTTCGCTGCGCTGCGTCTGGTGCGATGCGAAGCGGCTCTGTTGCTCTCTCTGAGTGCCAGTTCACCCTTTCTCAACGGCCGCATCACCGGAGCGCATTCCCAGCGCTGGCTCCAGTTCCCGCTCACCCCGGCCCGCGTTCCTCTCTTCCTTGACCATCAGCACTTCATCTCCTGGACCAATCAACAGATTCAGGACGGTTCAATGCACAACGTCCGTCATCTGTGGACCTCCGTGCGACCCAACGGACCTGACCGTCCGCACCAACTGAATCGTCTCGAGCTGCGCATCTGCGATCTGATCACTGACCCCGAGGTGCTGATTGCAGTGACCGTTCTTCTGGAACTGCGCGTGCAGCAGGTGCTGCGAGAGCCCGAGCAGCACGACCCCCTGCAAAGCAGTGCACTCAATCTGCAACAACTGCAGGAGCTCAGCATGAGCAACGATCGCGCCGCGGCCCGTTCCAGTCTTGAGGCCACATTGCACAACTGGCGCGACGGACGCGAACGCTCCTGCCGAGACTGGCTGGAGCAGCTGATCGACAGCGTGACGCCTCTGGCTCAGGAACTTGGATTGAAGCAGCAACTCGAGCCACTGGCCGCCGTCTTACGAGAAGGGAATCAGGCCATGCGATGGCTGCATCGAATCCACTCCGGGAAAAGCATCGAAGCGGTGCTGCGCGAAAGCATCACGGCAATGCAGGAGGAGGAAATGCGTGGGGTTTGCACGCCCACCGAGCGCACTTTGGGATGATCATGACGACTTCAGATCCAGACCCACTCTCGATGTCCTCCTCCCCTGCAATCATTCCTGCG
>NYZI01000039.1 GCA_002687115.1 Cyanobium sp. ARS6 | reverse complement strand
AATCCAGCTGCTTCTGTTCTGGCTGGCTCCACTCTCCGAAGCAAGAAATCATCAAATTCCCTCAAACCAACCGTTTTCGATCTTTGACCCAGGTCAAACTGAGTCACCACCTGGGCTGACAGCGTTTCCACCCGCCTGACTTCTGCATCGTTTCCCAGGCTTCGATGATGTTAGTTGCTGTTCAGAGTGCTTTAAGCTCTAAGCAGAGATTCAACCAGTGCACGTCTAGAATTAATTTTCTCTTTCTGCGTGAAGTGATCATGGAGAGTTCTTTGCGCCGATAAAAATTGATATCCCCGCATTCCTGCAGCAGAATATGATTTTCTCTTTCGTAGAATTCTATGGCTTCAAGTGCGGTTATGTTGTCGATGTAGTCAGAAAAGGTTGTCATTGATTTGTGCCCTGATGGGACTTTTTCGGTCTATTCCGCCTCGATTCCGCTTGGAAGATGGGACAGCCGTCCTTAAAGGTTCGGTTTTAGGACCTTTTCGGACGGGATCCATGGGAGCGAATTCACCGGCCATGACCAGCTGCTGCTCTTGAGGCTGCGGGCTGCACTACTGCTGCAGGAGCAGCGAATTGAACTCCTGAGCAGGTCAAAAATGAGGTCGTACTCCTGCAGTCCATGCCTCTCCTCGAGTCCCTGAGATCAGGTGGTGACTCGTCGTGTGAGACCCTCAGATCTGCTTGATGGAAATGCATTTCACATCTGATGCTTTGGCTGATAAACCGACCTCCTTTGTTCGGTTTTGAGTAGTGACTTAGATACTCAGCAGGTCTAGACCAAAAATGCCTCAGAAATTCACGACATGGCTTCTCGAACTGAACTAAAAGAAGACGCCCTCGATTTAGCCTTAGGCATTCTTCAGTTAGCCAGGGATCCTGAGCATGGTTTCAAACACAGCAGACACTTTTCACCAATTTTCAAATGGGATCTGCAGAAAGAATGGCTCAAGGCCTTTTTAAATCATCCCAAGATTAAGCCTCTTGTCGATGAGCAGTTTGACATTCCATGGCCATCATTTGACGCTATGCGTGCGATGCCAGTTGGAAGCCTGGGAAACTGCACTCAGCTAATGTTTAGTCAGCTCGAAATTGATCCGTTACCACCAGTAAATAAAAACCTTAGAAAGGTTGTAGAGACCAATGAAAAGGAAGATTATTTATCCCGCAGGCTTAGAAAATTTCATGACATTTTCCATTTAGCTCTTGGTGTTGACACTTCGGTAGCTGGGGAAGCAGCTGTGCAAAGCTATATCGCTGTTTCACAACGTCAACCGGCAGTCGTCGCGGCTATCTCCGCTTTCATGACTCACAGTTTCTTCTATCCCGATGAACATCGTATGATCTGGAAGGCTATTAACTTTGGCACTCAAGTCGGTCTCGCTGGGGTCTTCCTGGAAGGGTGCCGCTGGGAAGAGGGATGGGAGCGACCTTTAGCTGAATGGAGATCTGAGCTTGGACTTACTTCTTTACTGAAGAACTCCCCTTTTCAGGATGAAATACATCGGTGGGAAACGCTTCCCTCTTGAAAAATCAACACTAATCCTTTAAGTAATAAAGCCCCATGCACCGGACCGACAAAGGCCACATCTGTTAGCCACGCTTGCTACTTATGACTGCGACTGGAACACTTACCTTGAGGCTGGCCATTAATGAAACCAGCGCTCCAGCTAACACTACATTGGAGGAGCAACAGCGCGTCAAGCTGTCTGCTGACCCACTGAAATTGATTGGAACCACACTCAGCAACATCACATGAGCCTGAGCACTGTTCGCAGTCAGCGAACCTCTTGATCCACCTGCGATAAAACCAAGCTGACTTTTGCTTGGGACGATGGCATAAAGAGCACAAACAGTTGAGGCAGGTCAGCATCTTCATTCAAGCGAATGAAGCTGAATAACCTGATGAATGCTGAATCAACTAGTCCAATAAACGAATCGCTCTCTGTTGGGATAAATTCTTATTTTGTATACCTGCTTGCTGTAATTATTGTGAGCTTTGCTGGGCCACTCATATTGCCCAGCGGGACGGGCTTCTCGAACTAATGTTTAATTGCTATAGATGATTCAGGTGCTTTTGGCAATTGACAATAAAAATCAAGGATGTCAGAGCTATCTTGCTCTCTATTCCTTTTGAATCTGCCGGCTCAGGTGAAGGCATCATGCCAACGGCTTGGACAGAACTTGAGTTCTGTCTTGTAAGGATTGAAACTGATCAGGGCCTTATCGGCTGGGGCGAGGCTTTCAGTTATTCCTGCAGCCGATCGGTAGCAGCGTTTATTAGAGAATCTATCGCCCCATTGCTCATTGGCCAGGATTTGCCCGATCCAATCCTCTTCGGAGAAAGTACCCAGCACAAGCTGATTCTTCAGGGGCGCAGCGGTGTGTCGATGTTCGCTCTCTCAGGCATTGATATAGCGCTTTGGGATCTAAAAGCCAAGACAGAGTCGATGAATCTGGCCCAGCTGTTGGGTGGTCGCTGCAGAGAGACCATTCCCTCTTATGCCAGCCTCATTCGCTACGGAAATATTGATCTTGTTGCTGCAACTTGTGAGCATGTTTTAAATATTGGCTTCAATGATTTCAAGTTGCATGAAGTTGCTTTGCCCGTGATTCGTCGAGGAGCTGAATTATTAGGTCAAGATAATGGTCTAATGGTGGATGTGAATTGCAACTGGAACGAGGTTCAATGCCAGGAAGCAATCCCAGAGCTGCTGAATCTGAATGTGAAGTGGCTTGAGGAACCGATCTTTCTCCCCGAGAACGTGCGGGCCCTCGCGCTTCTACGAGACACCGGTATCAGGATTTCTACAGGAGAAAACGCATGCACGGCCTTTGCTTTTGAACAAATCTGTCTCGCTGGAGCATCAGATTTCTTGCAACCCAGTGTGACTAAGGTGGGTGGTGTAAGCGAAGTTCTGAAGATCCTGAAAAACCATGGCGGGTCACTAGGACTTCCTTTTACTCCTCACTCTCCATACTTCGGTCCAGGATTTCTAGCAACTCTTCAACTGGCTGGAGCCGTTGAGAGCACAAGGTTTGTGGAGTATCTATATGTTCAGCCTGAGTGCTGGATTTATGCAGACATGCCCCTCCCTGAGGACGGTATGTTTTGTATTCCAGATGGCGAAGGTCTCGGGATGGACCCAGACCCTCGTGTGCTTGAGCGTTATTTCGTAAACGGTTGAAAACCTGGGGATCATGGACCTTGAATTAAAAGGTAAGGTGGCGCTCGTTACAGGTGGAAGCCGCGGTATCGGTCGTGCAACTGCATTACGTTTTGGTTCCGAGGGATGCAGAGTGGCGATCTTTGCTCGCGGTGAAGAGGGGCTTCATAAAACGCTCGGAGATCTCAAGGCTTTAGGTGTGTTGGTTTTCGGTGTAGTGGCCGACATGTCGATCGCGGGCGAGGCTGCTCGATTCGTTGCTGAGGCAGCCGAAGCGCTTGGAGGAGTGGATATGCTCGTAAATAATGTTGGTGGCTCAACTAACAGCACATTCGCTGAAGCCTCTGACGATGACTGGGTGAAAACCTTCGACCTGAATCTCTTCCACTCAGTGAGGGCGACTCGAGCATCATTGCCATACTTTCGCAAGCGAGGAGGCGGAAGTGTCGTCACGATTGCGTCGATATCTGGTTGGAGACCAGCACCAGAAAAAGTAATTTATGGGGCGACCAAAGCAGCTGAGATTTTCCTATCAAGTTCTTTAGCTTGGGAGCTATCTGCACAGAATGTTCGCGTAAACACGGTTTCTCCTGGATCGATCGACTTCCCAGGGGGCACATGGGAGCGATTTAGGAACCAAAATCCTCAAGATTATGCCGCCTTCGTAAATAGGGAGTTTCCGGCGGGGCGGCTTGGCAAGGCCGGAGAAGTCGCCGACGTCATCGTCTTCCTCTCCTCACCCAAAGCCAACTGGATTAATGGGGCCCACATTCCAGTCGACGGTGCTCAGGGGCGCCCAACAGTCTTCTGACCTAATCCACTAAGCCGAGATCGTGGTTGGATATACGCTTACGTTTAGTCATAACTAGTGAAGTCAAAGAGAACTTTGACCAGATTATCTGTAGTGAATCAATTGGAGATTTCGCTTGGCGAGGTGCAATCCCAATCTGAAAACAGTCGCTGATGTGTGGTTGGCGTCACAGTAAAAATCGCCGACTGGAACCTGAGCAATAACTGATCAAATTCCAGTTGACTAGTGGTAGCCGCATCCACGTTGGATTGAAGGCTTGCGGCAAGACATTGAGAGCAAACTTTCAGAAATCCATTGACCAATGCAGTTCAACAACTGGCCACTGGCTCAGGACAGCTCCGTTAACCATGCCTTTTCACGAAAGTGCCGATCTCCTCAATTGCTGTAGTGGCCTCTGGGAGGTACGGAGCGAATATATGCCAGACATGGGGCATGTCGGGATATACGCAAAGTGTGACGTCGATACCCGCCACACGGGCCTTCTCAACGGCTTGTATCGAGTCGTCAAGAAGAACTTCTGCGTCGCCAACTTGAAATAGCAGAGGTGGAAGGCCTGCAAAGTCGCCGTAAAGCGGCGAGACCAGCGGATCTTCAAGTTTGCTGTTGCCTTGCAAATAGATGTCAGCAGCCCTTCGCATCCCGTCGGGGCCCATTCTGAGGATCGGGTCGCGAGCGGCTCGTGTGCGATGGGAGTTGCCCGTTGCAAGAAAGTCGGTTGCGGGTGAGATCATGACCGCGGCATTTGGGAGCGGCAATCCGCGCTGCTTTATTGCCAGCAGAAGAGAGAGTGTGAGGTTACCGCCAGCTGAGTCACCCGCCACAAACATGCTCCGCGCCGAGCTTGCGCCGCCTGGTCCATTCTCGCGAAGCCAGCCGTAGCAGATGAGGCAGTCGTCGAGGCCCGCAGGGTAAGGATGCTCTGGAGCGAGGCGGTACGCAATGGAGAGAACGGCACAGCCCGTTGTGGCCGAGAGGCGCGCTGAGAGTGGACGGTGTGAGTCAAGACTGCCAGAAGTCCAGCCGCCGCCGTGGATGTAGAGGAGCCGTCGCTTCGGGTCAGCGCCGGAGGCAAGCAGCCATTCGCAGGGCACGTCTTCAACACGAGTCGGGAGCACCTCGGCTTCAAACTCACGCTGTGAAGGGTGCAATTCACCAAGTCGATTAAGCAGGTGCCGACTGTCTTCGATATCAACAACGGCACTTGCTTCAGCGGCAATGGCCTCAAGGTGCTTGATGACGCTGGCGAGTTCTGGGCTAGGCATCGGCAGATAGTCGACTTTAAAAATAAGACCTAAATAGATGGAAGGTTGAGAGAATTCAGCCTTTACGGGCAATGTTGACCATAGATGTAATTATGAAACATCCCTGGCAGGAGCCCCTTAAGGAGCGACAGACGAGTGTCTTTTGAGTTCGGCTGCATTCGTATCATCACCAACACGAATTGGCCTGATTCCACAACAACCTACTGAGTACTCTCAAAGAGAGCCGTCCTATCTATTGCTAGTAAATTGAGTGGATGCAACTATATGTGCAACAGGTTTTTTCTTCTATAAAAGGTATTGAAAGCGCCAGTAAAGGTTCTTTGGCTAAAAACGAACCACTTCGCTCTGATATCTGTAGTGAGTACTGCACAGCTGCTATTGATCGTAATGGCTTTCGGTTCTGCTCTTTCGACTCTTTGGGCATGGAGAGTGGGCACTTCTCAAAATCAAAGAGAGGACTCGTGATTACTCCTGCTTCTTTGGTTTGGGCAAAGATTCTCAGGCTCTTATTTGGTCGCCAAGTCGACAAGAGCTGATGTTAAGCAGCTGGCAACGAGCAACTTGCTGACAAGATAGGCTGCAATTTTGATGCTGTATGTACCCACTCGGATCAGTGATGTGTTTTCGTTCTGAGCCTACGAGGATGAGTACAGGTGACTTAAAACTGTAAAAGCGATACCTCTTATGGCTGCAATATTCGCAAGCGTGGCGATTTCGGGTTGCAGTGGTGGAATATAAGCCTTGTCCGAGCCAGAACAGTCAGTCCCATCGACTGTCTCTGAAGGCGACTCGCCAGAAGCCACGAAATATGAGATGCACGAAGCATTTTTGGTAATCCCCTTATCGAAAGGGGGCATCGCACAAGATGCTTTGCAACGAATACTTCCGGTAAGTAAACCCTGCAGCGGGCAATGCTTCCACCCACCTGACTTCTGCATGGTTTCCCAGGCTTCGATGGCGTTGTGCCTGAGCATGCGTCTGATGACCGGCTGACCAATGCCGCGTAGCAGTCTGGTCTCGACAACAACCCACTGAGCATGGGCTGTCGGATTGGCATTGCTGAAGCTGCAGACCTTGCCTTCCTGGTCATTCATCAACCAGCCGACACCGTTCTTCGGTGGATGGCGGTCAACAAGTGGTCTGTCCTTATTTGGCATCAGCAGAGTCTGAAAGGACTGGCAGCAGCGCCGTGACTCCTGCAAATTGATCAGGGTTTGAACTGTTGCAGATGTGGGCTGATCACCTGTCGATTGCTCGTTGCTGCGCCTGCATGGCCGAGCACGACTTGGCGGAAGCAATTGGCTTGATGGGTGCCGGCTTCTTTCTGCTGAACCGAGAACTGATTCTCGAACTGTGGAGGCAGGAGATGGAGTTCACTGCAGGGCAAAGACCGACTGCTGACAAGGCAGTCGGTCGATCCTGAAAAAAGTGGTCCCGCCTAGTCACAGCGGGACCACTCTCGTCCCTTTCGAGGACATCCCAGGTCGACCTCTGCTCCCTAAAACCCAGTCATAGCCTTGAAATCCCTTGGTACGACTGGAGAATTTTTTGCCTTCTAAGCAGTCGGTCGATGGTTCGAATCCATCAGGGGGCGTCAATCACAACACGGCTTTTCAGCCAATCGCCACTAGGGCGGGCGAGACTGACTGCAATGCAGGGCTGGGGGTATCAAACCTGCGGCAGACACAGATCCTTCAGGAATGGATCAACCGGTGAGGACTGGACCCCTTGAAGCTATGACACTTAATGAGCCCCAGAACAACAATGTTTTCTGAGTTCGGTCTACCCAGCTAGCCCCGCCCAATGCGGGGTTTCTGCTGTCGGACCACCAGGAAGTAATCGGGTTGGCCGCCGGTGAATTTGCTCACGTAGAAGCCGTCCGAAAAGGTCCTGAAACCGAACCTCGAAGGACGGTTGACCCTCTTCCATGCGTGATCCAGCGGGCATAGACCGAGCAGGTCCCAATCGGAGACACCCATGACAACTGCAACCCTTCTGGCTGATGAGCGTTATTGGCAGAACCTTGCCGCCGCTCAGATGCGCCGTGAGCACATGGCGAAAGCTGAACTACTGAATGGAAGGCTGGCGATGCTCGGCTTTATTGCTCTTTTGGGCACCGAAGCACTGCTGCATCAAGGACTTTTGACAGCACTTGGCATTTGCCTCTAAACGGAGACATCCATGTCGTTAGCCAAGACTTAAGCAGAATCTGACATTGACTTTGAGCAGCTTGTCAAAGAAATAAGCAAGCCTGGGTCACCCAAATGGGGGATGCGAGATTCTGCTTTTCCATTGAACATCAAATTACGAAACCAGTCGACTTGAGGGAACTCTGCATGACTGAAGCCCCTAGAGAAAGGCCTGATCGCAAGGTTACTAATCTGCACAAGTTGATGGGAGGGCTATACATAATCTCCCTACTTGCAGCAATCCCTGGAGGTGCTGTCTCTGCGGGATTACTGATCGGCCTACTCAAATTTGCGAATGTCACGTGGCTCCTGCCTCAAGTTTTAGGTATCGAATTTTTGACATTTATTCCCGCAACATTTATTGCTTTTATGGCGCCTGATGACTGATCAGCGTAGGCTCAAAAAATCAAGAAGATAATGTCATTTTGGAAATTTTATTCATTTATCACGCTGGTATCCGTGACTGATCGACTGGAGGCTCTGGAGCAGCGGCTGGTTCCGCTGGGGGGCAGAAAGAAACGGAAGGCTTAGAAATCGACGGCGCAAAAAAGAGCCCCACTCAAAGAGCAGGGCTTTGTGTTGTGAGGAGTCAGGCCATCAACGGCAACCACAGCCACGACCATCGGCGCATGGCTCACAGCAGAAGGCTTTGCCGTCGCGCATCACGGCTTTTGCAGGCTCGACTCTGCACTGACAGCCGGTGTTGCATTTGCACTGGATGAGATCTGTTGTCATGGTCAATACCGGGTTGGAACACTTCTGTTCTATGCCTCGTGAAAGCCTTCCAACAGGGGGACGACCGACCCTCGAGGCACGGCTTAGCGTGCGTTTATACGTAGCCTAGAAATCTCACGAAGCCCTCTCGCATGGAACCCTGCTGACAGCAGTTCACTGAGGCTCGGCTGACAGAAATAGCCCAGATGGGTGATGTGTCCCGGATCAATCCGGGGGGTGAAGTTGTGCTGAGAGGAATAGCCGAATGAATCGATTCGCGAAACCGAAATGGGTGGAAGAGGCAGAAATCACACCGCCCGAAACCAAGGAAGAGCGTGAACAGCGGGAAAGCCAGGAATATCAGGCATGGGTCAAAGCGGTGGAGGGATGCTTCAAACCCCATGGCTGAACTGGCGTAAGACGCCTTACGCAAGAGGACTGCCACGGTTGCAAACGCCACGAGTGCGGCAATCAGGTCGGCAGCAACACCAAAGAACATCCGCCGAAAGCCCAACATCTCAATGCGACACCGTTTAAAGCGCGAGTGATCGCACGGCGACTTGCCGGTGAGGAAGGGAACCGGGCAAGTCGTCGTGCTTGTTGCGGCACTGAATGCACTTGTAAAAAATGGAATGACTCACCGTGGATCGGTTGGCGCCAACCCCCAGCTGTGCCTGCTCTGGGAACAGAAGTGATCACTGTCGTCTCACTGCTCGACGTGCTGCAGTCTTTGGTGCTTTCTGACATTGCTCAGGGCTTCCCAGCAAGCCTGACTCCTGCATGCGATCCCGTTCGATCAAGTACAGGACACCCAGGACGCTGCCGCACCACAAACCGACGATGAGCAGGAATTGCCCCATCGTTTTCAGAAAATTCATTCGGTTCTCCCCTCTGGTGACAACTGCGCCACTGACTTCTTATAGATACAGAACAACTCTGAGGCAGAGCTATGTGGTGGGACAGCGATTGGGCTCATGTCATTGAACTGTTGACAGTCATCAGCTCGCTGGCGTTGGCGGCTTATCAGAACAAGGATTCAAGTCGTCATGGAGAAGAGCTTTGACGGACAACCGGTTCGAGCCGGGTCAGATCAAACGTACCTTGCTGATGATGCAATCTCACTCGGATTGATCCTGGATATATCACCCATCCAGGCCATTTCGTTCCAGCAATCTTGATCCTGCATGCGATGCCGTTCGACCAAATACACCGCACCCAAGACGCTTCCGCACCACAGAACGACGATCAGCAGGAATAGCCCAATGGCTTTCAGGATGGTTTTCAGAAAATTCATCAGCCGTGCCTCAATGATTTGAAGTCCATCGGGATTACTTCGGATCGACGGGCACCAGCCCCCCACTGCGCATCAGCAGGTATCTCTGGGCCTGCCTTCATGTCTGCCGGTTCGTGGAAGGTGACGCGCCAATCAGCGACACGACAGGGCACGTAATCAGCTTTTTCGATCCGGACACCACCGAGCACCGATGGTGCCCCTACCAACCAGCCCGCCAGTGAGCACCTTCATTGAGACCACCTTTGAACCACACCCAGCAACGTGCATCGGCCTGGGTGGTGGACTGCTGAGCAGGCATTGGGTGTTACCCCATGGGCACGGACCCTAGATGCGTTTCAGCGGCCGGGCTTGATCTCGCAGTCAC
This sequence comes from Cyanobium sp. ARS6, assembly GCA_002687115.1. Lineage (GTDB taxonomy): Bacteria > Cyanobacteriota > Cyanobacteriia > PCC-6307 > Cyanobiaceae > Synechococcus_C. Next base: position 180 of record NYZI01000039.1, on the reverse strand, counting down.
CGGACTAAGGGGCTTAGCGCTGCGTGGTTTCATTCAATAACCCACACACAGTCGAAACTGATTCTCAGCAGCAGATTCACGCTGCTGAGTGTGATTCTCAAAAACATATTTGCAGCTTTTGAATGTGATTCCCAAGAGCGTATTTTGATCCGCCAATGTTCGGTTTTTACGCCTATCTTT
>NYZI01000038.1 GCA_002687115.1 Cyanobium sp. ARS6 | reverse complement strand
GTCTGCACCATGGCCAGCTGGCTGCGGCGGGAGGCGATGCGCAGTTGCTCGAGAGCCATGGGCACGTTGAAACAGCCATTCAGCCTACGGAGTCGAAGGTCCGGTTCTGCTCAACATTTCACAGAATTCAGCCAGATAGATCAGGCTCTGCATCAGCAAGACGGCCCACTCTTCAGGACGAACAGCTTTACGATCTTTGCGTTCTCAGGAGTCGCAATGCCTGGTCCTGTGGTCAACGGGGTGAAGGTGAGTCATCCATCCGCCGGCTCTTCTTTCTCTCAGGTGGACGAATCAGCTCCCTTCCTGCCTTTGTTGAGCGAAGGATCCATCCGTCTTGTTCTGCTCACCAGCGGTGTGATGCTGGTCGCCCGTCTCAGACAGACAACCGATTCCGATGGTGACCGCGCTTATCAGTTGATCAGGCCCCTGCGGCTTGAAAAGCAGGATGACTCAGGACCCTGGTCTCTGCATTCCTACCTGGAGGGATTAACTCCCCAGCGCAATGTTGTGATGCTCAAGGCTGCAGTCGCAGCTTTACTTGAGCCTGAAGCTCGCATTCTTCAGGCCTACACGCGTTCCACCAATCAGGAATGTCCTCCATCGGAAACGCCCGTTGAGCGTTTGAAGAAGGCATTTCAGGAGTTCACCGACAGCATCGAGTCACGCTGAATGGCTCAGACCCCAAAACAAGTTCCATAAAAAGAAGCTATCGGCCCGATTTTTATTGATCTGCAAGCTGAGTGATTCAATGACTTGATGTCATTATAACTTTTGACAGTCAGAGGTTTAATAAACACACCCTTCCATCAATCGCGGTTGATAAATAATGCCCTTAATGGGTCCCATATCCCATCGATAGGCTGCAAACTCCATGCCCACTCCACCCAACAGGGCGTTGCAAACACAATTGTATGTCTATCGAATCCCACCTCTTAGTCCTTTAGACTTGAATTTTTTAGCCATTGATGGCGATACTCTAGTGCCTTTTCTTACCGTTACTTTTTGGTCTTCTGATAACACTAAAGACCATAAGGAAACAAGAACATGGTCTCATTTGTTCTCTTGAGGTGAATGGCGGAATGATCAAGCCATTCAGTACTAACTCGAAGCTTGCGGATTGGATTCCTTCTCCCCAGCAGATCGAAACCATCAAGGAAGCACATCGTCTGCTTGGTTTGGTGTCTGAAGAAGAGGGAGACGCCACCAATCGACTGAGAATCAACACTTTGAATGTCTATTCGCGCCTCCATCCAGAGGTGACTGACCCTCAGCAGTTGATCAACGATGCTTTCAAGTTTCTGGCGCAGCAAATTGATCGTCGACGCAATTGTCAAGAGTAAATGTCCAACAGCCTTGCTGAGCCATGGTGGCCAGCCAAGACAAAGATCCAGAGCTGATCAACAACCCTGTGATCCTTGGGCTTACTGATCAGAAAACAAGACTCTGGTGGTATGGATGCTTTGATTTCAGTTCTCGTAGCTCTTTCATCATTGCAGCTTCCTGTCTCTTCATTGCTGAAGACTTTGCCTTTTTGGTAAGGACATGACGCTGAATATCGGTCATACTCTCCCATCCTTTCAGGCGAATGTATTCGTCTCGCCAGAGGGTTTTCGTATCGCCCTTGCGCTTTCGAGGTGGATAGTTCTTTTCGATGTATTTTCCTACATTAAGTATGCATATGTATCCAAGAAAGAGGCCCTGAGGGATACCCTTATCCACGAGATAGTAACTGAAGCCCGCCCCTGCGAGGGAGACAAAGACCCAGAACTGTGCTTTCTTCGTTGGTCTCATTCGTGTTCTGCTAGGCGTTAGTCCTTTTAATCATGAACCTCCTGAAACGGCTCTGCTGAAACAGTTGATGCATCTGCAAGCTCACCACGGCTGCAAAAGCCCATCAAAATCCCATCCCCAATGCGGGCAGGGCAATGGTTGCTCTAAGCAACAGCCAAATCAATTCTCGCTGTTTCCCTCGCCACCGACAGGCTTCAGACGGATGTCCTTGAGAAGAGGGTAGTGGTTCATTCCCATTCTTCTTCAAATACTTACGGCACCCCTCTACAGACACATAGTGCTTAATGGTGGTTGTTCAAAAGTTCAGGTCACCATTCGCCGCCTGAGAACAAATCAGGTCGCCTGATTTGACTGGAAATTGTTGGAATGGACTATAACGCTGCTCCGTCAATTGATCTCATGTTGACATTGACCATCGACTACCGATCCAGTTTAATAAGTCAATGAACAGACCCACTGAGATTCAACAGGAGAGATTGAGAGAGTCAAATCAATAAAAAAGACCCGGACGTCTATCGGATCTTCAGTGGGTGTGAGGAGTTGGAATCTCTGTGAGGAGAACCAACTTCCTCAGGTCTAGCCAGCGCTAGCGCTGTTCACTGCACTGGTCACAACTAGACAACTCTTAGATCAGTCTTTGTCGGTCAGCTACTGAGTGATTTCCAAAGCAGGTCATCAGAGCCTCTTCCCATCCAAAGCGGTTGTTGATGGGGCAGGCAGGGAAATGTTGGTTTCTGTCAGCCAGCATTTTCATCATGGTTTCTTCTGTGAACTCATGACCCTTGTCCAGGGCCAGGTTCACCGTGTGCATTGGCGGGGTTGCAGTTGTCATGGGTGTCTCCGATTGGGACCTTCTCGGTCTATCTCCAGTTGATGCGGTTTTGGAGGGGGGAAGAAGGTTCGGTTTCGGGGCCTTTTCGGACGGGTTCTACGAGAGCAAATTCACTTGGTTGCACACGAGCGCCAAGTCCTGAGAATTCAACAGTGAGGAACAACACTCGCGGGGTTGCAACAAAGCAACAGTCCCAAAAGAGTCTTCGGAACCTCTGCCTCAGGCAGAGGTTTTTTTGTCTGCCCTGTGCTCTTGGTGGGGCTGGCAAGCGCAGTCAGGCCAAGCCCGGCATCATGCGCGGACTGACGCCACGCCAATGCTCCGCCGTCTCTCGATTGGTTTGCTTGCGTCTGCTGTTGCCATCGCCCCGCTGCCTTTGAAGGCACAGGACGGCAAGGCTGAGGATCTCGGCGATGTGATGAGCATCAGCCTCGAGGGTCTGGTCAAACCCAACTTTGGCTTCCAGGGCGCATTGCAGGGTGCTGGAACACCGAACCAGGCAGGAATCGGCGGGTTCCTGCCACTGTCGGTTGGCGACAACAGCGTCTGGTTTGTTGATGCCCTGATCAACGCCAATTTCGCGACCGTGAGGGTGACAGCAGCATCATCAACACCGATGTGGCTGGCACCACTGTCAGCACCTCAACGCGTATTGGCTATCGCTGGCTCAATGCTGATCGCAGTTGGATGTTCGGACTGAATGGTGGTTATGACAGCCGCCCCATGAATACAGGTGGAGCCGATACCGGAATCAATGTCAGCGGTACAGAGAAGAGTGCTTTCTTCCAGCAGGTTGCAGTCAATGCAGAAGCTGTTGCTAATGACTGGAACTTCAATGCCTATGCCTTGTTACCCGTTGGCGACACGGAACAAGATCTCAACGTCTTCTACCAAGGCGGAGCACTCAACACCTATGGACTGGATGTTGGCTATTTCATCACGCCTGAACTGAATGCTTCTGTTGGTTACTACTACCAAAATGGTGATCTAGGAACAGCTGATGGTTCAGGTGTGCTTGGACGCATGGCCTATGAAATAAGCAGGGGTTTAACCGTAAGGATAAACATCTCCTATGACGAAGCCTTTGAAACCAGAGTTTCAGCAGACCTTGAAGTTCGCTTTGGTGGTGCGAATACAACAGCGCAGCGACAAGAAGTTCAACAACTACCTGTTATCAATGCTCTGACATCAAGAGCAAGTTATCGCGACGTGAGGGTGCACGATGTAGGGACTGGAGGATTTGGGTCAGTTGAGGGCGGTGGTAGCGACGGGAAAGAGAAAAAGGTTGGATTCATAAGATCTATGGCAAGCTGACTATTCCGATCACTATTAATGACCAAAGAGATGAATTACTTACGACCCGCAGTTCAGTGAGTCAAAGAGCCCGTCAACTGTGTGAAGGATATGCCCCGCTGTGTCACCACCGATCCACCCGATTGCATCGTCGTTGATGTCTGCAACGTGAAAAAGTAAGTGAATGTTTGGGTTCCTGTCTCCACAAACGTGATCATAGGATCCTTTGACGCTGACCGCTCAGCCGACGGCGTTCGTCTCGACTAATCCAGAGCAGAAGAATAACGAGCAAAGGAGTCAGGAGATCGGTGTACAGCACGGCACCGGCATTGGAAGCAGCGTTGTTCTTAAACACCACAAGGGAAACCACATGACCAACCCCGTCAGCGAAGAGCCAGCTGGCAAAAGCCACCATGCTCGCCAGAAGGTAATCACGTTTGCGATACAGGAAGCTGCTGTAACCCAGAATGCCGATCATGAGATTGGCGTAAGCCACTTCGTACTGAAAAGGACTATTGGGCCAGCCAATCTGTTCTGCTGAGAATGTTCCGAAGACAAGATGCATGATGAATCCATAGACGCCACCAAAGCCAAGAACCCAGAACGCAATCCAAAGTAAAGAGGCTTCCGACCAACGGCTGAGCGTCCATTGCTGCCGTGTCTGCAAAGCGCCCAGCAACAACGCCAAAAGTAAAGTCCAAACTCCGTAATCGGCCTCGAGAAAATGCATCAATGTCGTCATCGACTCCAACCAATCACCGATACCAAGATGACCACTGTTGCCCCAAGTGACCAGATCATCCATTGATGGCTGGTACGGGCGCACTGCTCGGGCTGAGTGCGTTTTGAGGCTTCTTCAGGCTGATAATTGCTGAAATGTCTCAGTATCCAGGCCAATATTCAGACACTGAAAAGCCCCAGAATTCCTATGTGGCCAGGGATCCTGGGGCGATGCGAATCGAGTGGCTGATTATTTGATGTATTCCTTGAGCACTCCGTTGCGATTGGGATGCCGCAGCTTGCGTAATGCCTTGGCTTCGATCTGACGGATTCTTTCTCGGGTCACATCAAAAATCTGTCCGATTTCCTCGAGTGTCTTCATGCGTCCGTCATCAAGGCCGTAGCGAAGGCGGAGCACGTCGCGCTCCCTCGGGCTGAGGGTGGCCAGCACCCCTTCCAGATCCTCCCTCAGGAGATTCTTGGCAACGTCCTGTTCGGGATTCTCGATGTCTGCTTCGATGAAGTCGCCGAGGCGTGAATCCTCCTCTTTGCCGATGGGTGTCTCAAGGGAGATGGGAAGCTGAGCGCTCTTGGCAATGAATCGCAGCTTTTCAATGGTCATTTCCATTGATTCGGCGATCTCTTCCTCCGTTGGTTTGCGGCCGAACTCCTGGCTGAGCACTTTGGTGGTTTTCTTGATGCGCGAGATGGTTTCGTAAAGGTGCACCGGGAGGCGAATCGTTCGACTCTGATCAGCGATGGCCCGTGTGATCGCCTGGCGAATCCACCAGGTCGCGTAGGTGGAGAATTTGTAGCCCTTCTCGTGATCGAATTTCTCCGCGGCACGGATCAGGCCAAGACTGCCTTCCTGAATCAGGTCCTGGAAGCTGAGACCTCGATTCATGTATTTCTTGGCAATCGACACCACGAGACGGAGATTCGACTGAACCATTTTTTCCTTGGCTCGGCGGCCGAGCATCAGCCGGCGGCGGAAACGGATCAGAGGCATCTCGACCAGCGCCGCCCACTCCTTGTTGTCGGGTTCGCGTCCGTTGTCACTCTCGAACTGGGCAGCGAGCTCTTCAAGGTAGAGAAGATCGGCGATCTTCCTGGCCAGTTCGATCTCTTCGTCTGGACGCAGCAGCCGGATCCTGCCGATCTCCTGCAGATAAACCCGAATGGAATCCTCTGTGTAGACCCCTTTAGGCCCAACCTTGATGCTTGCCAGCACCTTGGCCTTGGCGTCTGCTTTGGCTTTCTCTTCCTTGCTTGCCGCAGAGTTTCCGGAGGCTTTGGCCAGCAACTGATCGGCGGCCGCATCGAGATCAGCGGGTTTGGCAGCGGCCGAGGTCTTGGCTCGGGTCGCCTTGGCGGGGGTTTTCGCGCTCTTGGTTGTTTTGGTGCTCTTGGTTGTGCTGCTTTTGCTGGCCGGTTTCGATTTCGCTGCGGTCTTCGTGGTTGAGGCTTTGGCTGTTGAAGACTTCGCGGCTGAGGTTGTTGACTCCGGTTTGCCCTTCTTGCTCATGCCTTTGGGAAGTCCCTTCGAATCCGCCAGCATCACGATGGATGGAGCCGCCTTCGATGCCGCCGCTTTGGGAGAGGCAGTCTTGGGCGACGCGGCCTTGGGCTGAGCTGACTTGCTCGCAGCAGGACTCATGGGGATAGGGATGGTGAGGGTGTTCGGAACTAACGCAGTCAACTGAAACGCAAACAGGCTCAACCTGCAGGCGCATCACAATGATCAGATCTCCCCTGACAAAGGGGTTGGAAACTGATGACGGTGATTGTGAATCGATTGATGGGCTGTGGTCAGGGGCAGGGCTGTCAGGGGCGTTCGCAGACCGGTCGGCCGTCGGGATAATCCCTGGCTCGAGCTTCGAGTCTTCCCACTGGACGGAACTCTGCTCTGTTCCGACAACAGCTGATGAGCTGTCCAACATCTGTATCTTAAGAAAAACATGTGATGTCGGC
>NYZI01000037.1 GCA_002687115.1 Cyanobium sp. ARS6 | reverse complement strand
CTGGCGTACCTTCTTCACTCAATGAGCTAGAAGCTACAAACGATTGATCAGTAAACCTTGGGTCAGCGTCTGGATTGGATTCGACAAGGCTGACATTAGTTAAAACTGGCGGAATAGTTGCTGAAGCAATCTGCTCAACTGTCCAGCTGAAATAAACTTCACCGACTTGCAATACACCAACATAAGTTTGATCAGATCCTGATTCTGGTGTGTCAGTATAAATTAATTTCCCAGACCAAACGCCGCCAGGCCCGGTCAGGCCTGAAGGTTGCGCAAAGCGATCACCGCCAGAATTAACAGACCACAGCACTGGCAAGCCTTCAACACCGCTTTTTGCTGTGATTGTCAATGTCTCAACTGAAACTCCGCTAGCGCCAGCAGGTTTTACTTCAATGCTTTCCAACACATACGGATCATCAACTGTGCCGCTACCACTTTGAAAATTAGGGCTAGCCGTAATGTCATCTGGATCTGGTCTGACATCTGTTGAGGGAAGCTGCGTTACCTGCCAGCGAAAATGCACTTCACCAATCTGCAGATCTCCGGTATAGATCTCGTCATCATCTGTCGGTGGCGTGTCTTGATAAAGCAGATGCCCAACCCACTTACCATCGGCATCAGTCAGAGTTTCAGGCTGTGCAAATCTGTCTCCAGCGCCGATGCTGTTGTCAATCCAGCGGACTAATTCGCCAGCGCTTGCACCGTCTTCTGCAATGGTGATGACCTGCACTGATTGCCCAGAGTTGCCTTTAGGTGCAACCAAAATCGGATTCAGCACATAAGGGTCTGCCTGTGTTCCGTTGCCACTGACAAAGTCAGGCACTGCCGTAACTTCATCAGGCGCGGGGTCAATCGGTCGAACCGGATCGATGCCCTGATGCACGGTCCACTGAATGTGGACATCACCAATCTGCAGCTTGCCGACATAGTCAATGTCAGAAGTAGTGGCTGGCACGTCTGTGTAAAGCAAGCGCCCAACCCATGCGCCATCAGGGCCAGTGATGCCAGACGGCTGCGTAAACCTATTGCCAGCGCCTGTGCTGTTATCGGTCCAGTTAACGGGCTGCCCTTCTGTTCCACCCGCTACAGCAATCCGCAGTTCTTCAACTGAAAACCCAGTTGCACCGCCAGGGCGCACATCAATGGTTTTCAGAATGAATGGATCCGCTTCAGTGCCGGTGCCGCCTTCAAAGCCAGGTGTTGATGTGATCTCGTCTGACTCTGGGTAAATCGGGCTTTTGCCAAACGAGTTTTTGACATCAGCGCCAGAAATTTTCTTGACCGCATCGGCGCGATTAACAAGTAGCCAATCGCTGTCCTGAATCGTTGCCATGAGTTCTACAGCCTCAGTTTTTTGTACGGTGTCGCCACGATTGACGATGAACTTGTCGCCTGCTTGAAGGTCTGCCATTAGCTCAGCTCTGCAATTGCGTCCCAGCTGCCAAGCGGCACAAAGTCCAGTGGCGTGTCAGCTGGTAAAGCACCAACATCACCAGCGTCAAGAACGACAATTCCCGTCTCACCATTGACCGACACAACGGAGCTTGGCGGCAGGTCAGTTGATGTCAGATACCCTGCATCGTTAGCCAACACGCTGACGTTGTCGCCTGGTTGCACAGCAGTGTCAGCTTTGCCGCCTTGCTCTGCTGATGCTGCACCGACATCGGTATAAGTCAGGACAACCGTGCCGACCTTGCCGTTAACGCTGCTAACAGGTGAATCACCCGCAGTACCTAGCTCAACCCAGTCGCTGCCGTTGTAGTAGTAAAGAAGCTCAGTATCAGTATCAAACCAAAGGTCTCCAGCACTTGGGCTGTCTGGAGCATCAGGCCCTGGCACCACACCACTGCCCGGCTCAATTTTGACAATGTTGTCTGCGTTGTCTTTGAACAACAGCATTGGAGATTGGCTGTTTGCTCCAATGCAAAGCTCTCCAATTTCAATGCTTCCAGCTGTAGGAACTTTGTCCTTTACAACTGAAGATTTAAGCTTCAGCGTTAGTGCCATTGCTGTTCAGCAAAGATCAACACCTGTGCAGGCGTGATCTTATTCTAACGAGCTAAAAAGTACCGCAATCAATCAATGTTGCTTCCTGCCAAGTGCTGTCGCTTTGCAATTGCAGCAAAGCTCCGGTCACGGCAGAGCCAACATTAACATCAATCAAGTCATTCAATCGTGTTGCGCCACCTCCACCTCCACCACCGTTTAAGGTGTTGATTCTTGACCAGCCTGCAGCAGCACCAGAGCACAGGCACCAATCACCAGGATTGTAGGATTCACCGGGAGTTTGCAGGATTTGATCACCTGCAGTCTCGATGACAAAATACGCGCCTGTTCGTTCATCGCTAGCGACAGGAATTGCATCACCAACTTTCAAGCCTTCAGATACACCAAATTGAGTGACCGCTGTGATTAGTCCAGTGCTGGCATCAACTAGGCCGCAGTAACGTAAATTTTCAGCGGACAAGCGACCTTGACCAATGCTCATCCATGAGTTGCCATTCCACATGTTGAGAGACGCTGTGCTCTCTTGGAACCACATGCAACCAACAAAATTGTCAGATGATGTTGTTGATGGCGTCCCTTCCTGGATATAGGTGATTGAGTAATCAGCCAGATGCTGCTTCAAAATCGCATCATTTTGAATCTGATCGCTTCTGACCTGCCCGTTTAACGTCGCAAGATCTAGCGTCCCGTTGATTTGGCTGTACTCAAGATTAGGAATATCACTGGCTTCAAGCTGCTTGCCTGCAGTGACACTGCCACGCTCATCAACCGTGACCTTGGTGTACTCACCAGCGACGACACCAGTTACAGACTGCGAAATTGTGCCGTCACCGCTAATGCTGATCCCATCGCCAGGCTTAACGCCACCGATTTGCCCTGGCGCAGCAGGAGGCAAATCTGATGCCTCAAGATTTCGCCCGGACTTGATTAGGCCGTGCTCGTCATAGGTGACAACTGAAGACGTTCCAGCAATGGCTGAATTGGCGATCCTTACGGCACCGTCAAGAGCAACCGACAACCCGCCATCAGCCGGGACGCTGACCGCTCCAGCTGTTGCTGCTGTTGCTGCTGGCAAGTCAGCAGGGACCAATGGCCTGTAACTTGGCGACTCTGTTCCACTGACCTGCGGCCCAGCTAAAACCGTGTTATGAGGCGCCTTGGGCAGCTTGGACAGCGGCACGTCATTAAGGTTGTCGCCATCAATGCCACCAGCAAGCTTGGCATTGGTAACGCTGCCGTCTTGCAGCTTGGCTCCATCAATACCGTTTGCCAGCTTGGCATCGGTAACACTGGCGTCTTGATACTTAGGCGTTGAGCAAGCATTGTTCTGCAACGCATCAGTGTCAACGCTGCCGCTTCCGAGTTCAGATGCACCAATGGCATTCGGTGCAATTTCATCAGCGGTCAGCGTGTTCTGCTGCAGTTTGATTGCTGGAATGCTTCGATCCTGAACGTGCGTTTGCCCGTTAACAGCATCACCCTGCAGATGGTTTGAGCCAATCTGCCCATCATTGATCTTGTCGCCTGTAATCCCACCTACTAGCTGGTCATTGGTGATGCCGCCAATGAGCTTGTCACTAGAAACACTTGCGTCTTGAAGCTTGCTGCCGTCAATGCCAGCTGCAAGCTTTTCATTAGTGATGTCGCCTGACAGCTTGTCGTTGGTAATGGCTGCATCAACGACATGAACCGTATTGACGCTGTTTGGCGCTAGCTCGCGAGCGGTAATGCTGTTCTCCGCAAGCTTGTCGCCTGATATTGATCCATCAATGATCAGGTCACCGTTGATAGTGTCTTCGGGGACTTGCCCCAGCGCTTTGCTGATCAGCGCTGACGCTGTGACCTTTTTGGTTTCTGATGCTGAAACATCAGCAACTGCCAAGACATCAATGGTTGCGTCAAGCTCTGCGCTGTCTAAAACGGCCAGATCTGTTATGCGCTTGTCAGCCACAGCGAAGCACCGAACCTTTTGTATCCATTCTAAAGAGGCAAATCAACCAAAATTCCTGAACTGTTTTCCTGCACAATCTTGTCTAGCCCGCCAACTTCTTGTAGTAGGTAGCTGGTCGGGTAACTATACAACAACTGGATTTGATCGGTAGTAACAAATTCAATGCGACTGTGAATGATGTCATCAACGTCAACAGAAGATGCAACATTGCTAATCACGCAATTGCAAAGATAAAAAAGCTCTGCTTTATCAAATTCTGGACTTAGATCAACTGGCAATGTATCACGACGCTTTAACAGGAAAACGCCTGTAAAATTTGCACCAATTTCTTGCCGCAATGCAAGTTGATGCAAATACATTGACCGCTCATGGTCATCGTGCGAACCACATTTCTCTTTGCCTGCAGTAAACAAGCAGTCAAGAGCACCGCTGCCACTGACAAGCGTTGCCATATTTTTTGCAAACCCTTCGCCGAGTGGCGTAATGTCTGCCACATTTCGATTAGTGTCCAACTCCCAAGAAGTTGTTTGAGCCAAACAACGTTGATTGTCTGCAACTAATTGAACACGCACCCGGCACCGTTCTTTCACCGCCTCCATTGGCATCGCGTTATTCACGTTGCCATCTAGAGCGTCTTTCCATTGGTGAAACAACCGCACACCACCAATAGGATCGACGTTTACATACCATTGCCCATCGGGAAAACGAACACGACCACCCCACGCACCTTCTGCCAAAAATGGCAGCGGGTCTGATAGCAATCCACCATTCTCATCAACATGCGCGATCGATACATAATCACCAGTCACTAACGCTGAGACTGCACGATCAGCTGACATCCGGCGCGCTGGCGCATCTACATCACCAGCTTCAATCCAAACGTATGCCGGTCCTGTCTTTGCTCGCTCTAAGCGCAGACCGCCGCCATAGCCGTGCCAAATAGCCATTAGCCAATAGTGCAGGTGGTAAGGCTGCCGCTCACTGTGAAACTGATTTCAGCGGTCACTATTCCGCCTGCGGATGCTGAGATTGAAACCGACGGCAGCAAACAACCAAACTTGACTGCATGCGTTGCCGCTCCGTTTTCGTATCTCAGTTCAAGCTCATGCGTCGGTTCGGTTGGCGTCTGCGTCGTGCGCATCACATCAGTCATCAACCCGCCACCATCAATCTTTGCTTGTTCGCCCTCGTAGTACAACAACGTACAAGTGCCGCTGTAACTCTGTATGCCGTAGACATAAGTTCTGGCAAAATCACCAAGCGTGGTTGTTTCAAGCGCGTCAGCAGCACCTTGAAACGACCAACCAGTGATTTTTCCGACTTTATTCCCGTCTGCATAAAGAGCGCCGTCGATGCCAGTAAATTGCTTTGCCATTACAAGACAGAAACCAATTGGACGCTTACGGACATAATACCGGGGCTGACAGCATTAATTGCTGGGACGCTTTCATAGCGCCACTCTTGTTCCGCATTAACTGCAGACAGGTAATCAGACCAGCCTGCCCACACTTCAGGCGGCAACGTAAAAGCCAAAGCTGTGCCTTGCCTTCCGTACCAATGATCAAGAACCTGTTTAACTATTGCTTCGCTGATATTTTGGAAACTTATTGAGCAAGTATGCGACACCGGAGCACTGCCCGTGATAACTCGCGTCTCTTTGCCTGACATTGCTTTGAAGCTTGTGAGAGGGACTAACCCAGGAGAAAAGTTCCGGCTAGATGGCTTAAGAGCGGGGAAAATCATGAGATAGCAATTGAGCCTGTGTCAATTTCTTGAGCAACCAAACTTACTCCGTTTTCATCAACAGGAAAGTGCAGTAACTCTAGCTGCACTGTACCGTTTTGCCCTTCATTTACTGATTCAACCTGATACATCACTGAATCAGTAATGCCTGCACCTTCACTGGTTTCAAGATTCAAATTAACGCGGACAATATCGCCGGGCTTAATGGCTCTGCCTTGCCGCCCAATGCTCAGCTGACACGCATGTGTTGTGTGCCGACGCTTGGCAAGGATATAGCGAGCAGCGTAAACAGCATGCTCACCCCTGCAGCAAAACTCTGTCATGTCATGCTGCTCAAATGGTCCTGACAATGCCGTGCCTGGATAGCGTGCCTCAATAGTTACTTGCTGTCCAATCTGTGCTGTTGGCTGGTCGCGGTAAACCATGACAAGGCAAACAGGTCGACGTTCCTTGTTTGACATGTACTGGCGCGTATAAGACCCTTCTACGATTTGATCGCTTGTAATAACAAACGTCGGCTCAATAGGCGTTGTCTTAAACCTGCCGTTGCTGGCAAGAGGACAGACAGGCATCAGCCCATACTTGCCATCGACTTGCCTTGCTGACAACAAGAAGTAAGGAGCTGTTCGCGTGACCCATTCAGACAAGCTATTAGTTGTTTGCAGAATGCCGTTAAAGAAAATGCTATAAGCTTGATTCATTTGCGCCGATAATCTCAGCGCTTCAGTGTCAATCTGATCTTGCTGCAAAATCTTTGTCGTTGACATCAAATAGTTGACCAGATCCGCATACAAGCGGCTAGATCCGGTTTCACCATCTAGCAACCTTTCAACTTGTATGCCTTGTTCAACAAACACATGAGCTTGCAAAAAACGATCAATGCCGACAGGGCGCAACTCAAGAATATTGCCTTCGACACCGCACATAGTTAAATCGCGCAACCCGCCCACAAGCTGCTGTTCTCCACCAGGCAAATCAGGCAAAACCAATTCTGTGTAAAGCGTTTGTGTGATAACGCTTGAGATGTTTTGCGTCACACTGCCTTGATAAGTGTATCTTGCAAATCCATTGCTATTTGGGACGCTGGTTGGATAACTGCTTAAATATGAGCTGTTGAAATTTGCCTGGCTACCGTTTGGATCTGGGATAACATACTGCGGAACTGGTTTATTCCTTTCGGAATACATATTAGAAAAAGTTAGCCGATACTTGTCAGGCTCTAAGCCATCAATAAGCAAAGAAGAAGTTCCATTTTGCACCCAGACTTGCCCCGAAGTTATAACCTCTTCATCGCTCACCCTTACTAAAGCCCAATCCATTCTGACTTCACTTGTCTGTGACCATGAAGCTTGCAAGTGATGCTTTTTCATATCAAACCTGCGAGCACACGACCTAATGCCACACCGGGGATCAACAATGTTGCAAACCTCCCACGTAGCTTGCCCGCTATTCATAAGCTGATTCAAATCAGATTGTGTTGTTTGTCCTCTCCATGGCGAACCGCTGCCATACCTGCTTACTTGATATGTGATTTGGCAGGTTGAACTGTCCCAACTCAAAATCTCGTCTAAATAGACTTCGCCCCCAAAGCCGCCAACAATTGTTCCAGAACCGCTGACACTAATTTGTGACTCCCAAGCAACATTGATTTTTCTGCAATTATTTTCTGTTGTGAATGTCCCTATCCCTTGCGGACCTGCCTTAATAACTGTCTGTGTCCAACCCAGCTCAGCGCCTGGAACATACTCAAGATCTAAACACTCTGGGATCTCCTCGTAAGCAGTGCAAAAATTTGCTGAATCGTCTTGCGTCAGCAATTTTTCCTGACCCCAAAACACATTCTCTGGATCAATACCGGTCAGCTCGCCTTGGCTGAGCAGATACATCATTGACAGGCGTTCACCTTCAAGACCCAGTTGCACAAGCTTGGGGCTTACCCACACCCCACCGTTTACACCTTGATCATTGCCAAACTCTCCACGGCTGCAAAACACCATTGGCACGGTCTCACCAATCAATGCAACGCTTTGCTTGCGATCTAAATCGCTTTGCTGCGTTAGCGCATCGCTGGTTTCATCAAATCGCCTGACAGTGCTGACAGCTGCTGACGGATTCTGGGGATACGCAAATTTCATAAGCTAGGCAACCGTCCAACCAGGCTCGTCGTAATACGTCGGCCTGGGATTTCCCCGTTAATTGCATCCATGGCTGCGCCAATAGCAACTGACAATTCTGTTGGGGTCATGGTCATTGTTTGAACCTCACCAACAAAACGCGCAACTAGCTGCATCTCTTGCATTGTAGTTGGCATCTCCTGCTGAATTTCTTGCTCGTACAAGCGCACATCGGCTAAATACTCGTTTTCAATAGCAGTCAGAAAAAAGCTGATGTCATCTGCCAATGTTGGAAGCAGCAAGGTAATCCCGCCTTCATCAGCCGAGCGGTTTAAAAGTATTTCACTGGTGTTAAAACTTTTAGGGGCAAAGCCTTCAATAGTCCGATCCATCCAGAAATTTTGCCATTGCGCTTTGGTCTCACTGTCTTTGTAAAAACGAATTTGTGCTGCAATTGCTGTAGTCATCAAGTAAGACCAAGACTTAAGCGAGTGCTAGATGAGCGGCGCAAGTTGTTGTTTACAGCAGTAACTGCTTGCTGAACAATGCCATTGACATCTTTTTGATTCACGTACTGATTGCCGTCAAAATTCATCGTAGAGCCTGAATAATTAACCGAAACATTTCCACCCTGTCCGCCTGAGCCTTGTGCAACCCATTCTCGATGCGCTGCCATCAATTGGGCATTACGTTCGTTATAAGCTTGCGCTTGGATTTGTCCCAATTGATGATCTCGCATTTGATTCAGCAGTTTGTTGTAAGTCATTTCGCCACGACCAACCCCGCTTGAGTCCCAGTTAATATGCCAATCGCCGTTGTTGCCTTGCACCACACCACTGTTTGCGCTGTGTTTTGACAAAACTGCGTTTACGGTTTCTTGTGACACGTCTGCACCCCAGCTGCTTGTTTGAGTGACCTTCTGTCCATGGTTGACGCGGTAACCGCCACCAGAAGACGCTGCCCTTTGTACTGCTGCTGCTGCACGCTCAGCTTGCGTGGCTGCTTGCCCCATATTGCTAGCAAAACTGCCTGCAGAATTTGCAGCGCGTTCAGTTTCGTTAGCAACAATATTCTGTTGATATGCCATCTCTGCAGTGTTGATTTTGCCTTGTAATAGCGCGTCAATTTCTTTATTTTGCAATTTCGCAAGCTCTTGCTTCAGCTTCAACTGTGTTGCTGCTTCTTCAACTGCTGCGCCAGCCAGTTCTAACGCTTTCTGATGTTGCTGATTAGCCACGCCATCAGCTTCTGCTAATGCAACTGCAGCAGCTATTTCACGCTCTTTAAGCTGCAGGAATTTAAGCTGTGATTCAACCTTGCGGACAGACTCAGCAACTGCCGCCTTAGCTGCCTCTGCTTCAAGCTCAGCCTGGCGAACAGTTAACTCATAAATTGCCTCTGCGGCTTTAATGCGTTCTTTTTGCGTCTTAGCGCCATCTAGCTGCGCTTGAGCCTGATCCAATAGCGTGCCAGTGATTGCTTGCTCAACCTTGTTGCGCTGCTGCGCAATCTCAAAAGTCATTGATGCAATTGACTCTTGCTTTTTTGCTTGTGCGTCTAACTCTGCAGAAACTTGTTGAATCACGTTGCCATAGTCTTTGGCTGCATCTGCTGTCCCGTCAGTTGCTGCCTTTAACTGTTCCATTGCTGTAGTGACTTCATCTGTTGCGCCAGCGTTCTTTTCAATTTCTTCTGTGTTTTTCTCAGCTTCCTTGGTAGCGCCATCAATTGCTGCACCTAAACCGTAATAAACACCAACACCAACACCTACCGCCGCAATGGTTGTCGCGATAGTTGCGGGGTTAAGGATTGCCATCAACGTAGCTTTTGCTGCTGCTGCAGCTTTTGTGGCAGCAGCCCAAAGCGAAGTTGCTGCAGCAATACCTTTTACCGCTATTGCATACGCCTTAAACACAAGTACAGCTGAGCCAATACTTGCGGTGATTTTTACTAATTCAGCAAAATTGCTAGTAATTAAATTAACGGCATCAGCGATACCATTAAGCACCGTAATTAACGGCTTTGCACTGCCTCCCACTTCTAGCGTGAAATTTGAAAACGCAGTTGTAACACGTTTCCAAGCGCCCTCAATTGTTGCGGCTGCAATCTTTTGTGCGTCTACTGCTGTGCCAACTGCGTTCTCTTGATTTTTAAGCAGCTGTTCAGCTTTATCCAAGTTGTTGAGCAACGGCAACATTGCTCTTGCGCCTTCTATGCCAAATGCCTTGATAACTTGACCAGTGCTCAAGCCAGCCGCATCAATCTTTTTCAACGTTCCAATCAATCCATCTGCTTTTAGCGTTGCGGCAGAGATAGAAACGCCAGTACCTTCTAATGCTTTTGCCGCTTCTCCTGATGCCAACCGGGCAAGCGAAGCAGCAACACCGGTAAACGCTTGCTCAGCTTGAACACCAGAGGCAGTTGATTGCGCAATTGCCGTGTTGACTTCAGCCAACGGCACGCCAAGGGCTGCCGCCGCTGAAGCGACCTTACCAATGTTTTGCGCGTACTCAGCAACAACAATTTTGCCGTCATTCTGTGTCTGCACAAACTGATCCATTACCTTTTCTGCTTCTGCAGCTGACAGTCCGTAAGCATTCAGAACAGAAGTCAGGGCATTGCCTGCCGTGTTCAAGTCTGTAAAACCGCCAGCGGCGCCTAATGCAGACGCCTTCAATACTTTCGCATTGTCAGCAGCATCGCTAAATCCGGCAGATGCCACGTCATACGCAGCCGCTGTTAATTCGGCAACACTGGCAGAACCGTTTAGCTCTCGACTGACATCCTTCAGATTTGCAACCAAAACATCAGACGCAACGCCAAGAGTCTTGAGCTTGGCAACTGCAAAATCTTGACCGCTAATCGTCTTAAAAGCTGCAGTAAGAGCCGCTGCGCCACTGGTCAATGCAACCAATGGGCCAAGAGCGCTTTTCAACGCAGTGCCGAGCGTCTTTATTCCACCGCTTGCAGTCGCTGAAGACTGTCCAAACTTACGGATATTGTTTGACGCTTTATCAACGCTGCCCTGCGCTTTTTTTGCAGCATCAGAAACCTTGTCAATGCTTTGCGACGCAGCCTTGATTTGACTGCCGCCTTGCGTCTTAAAAACCAAGTCAACAGCAAACTGCGTTCCCGCCATAGCTGTTGACTCATACTCATGTCAGTCTAACGGTTCTGTTTAATTGCTTCCTGTTGTTGATCAGCTTGCAGCTCATAAAATGCAGACCACAAGCCAAGTTCAGCCGCTGTCATCCGCTGGCGAAGCTCTGCCAGCGTCATGCCTAGCTTTTCAGCAATCATCATTTGAAAGTACAGCTCACCGTTATCGCTGAGCTGCTGCTTTAGTTTTTTGCTTCTTCCTCCCCTTCGCCTTCCTCTTCGCCGGTCTTGTCTTTCAGCAGCAACAGCATGGCTGATTCAAGAGCAGCAATTGGCCATTCATTTTTCAGCTCTGCATACTGCCCAGCCTGAAACATGCGCTTGCCATCTTTCTTGCAAGCTTTTTCAATCAACAGCTTTAAGGCAAACTCATTGGCATCACCTTCTTTGCGCTGATTCGCTTGAACCTTGGTGCGCTGCTCCATGGTCAAAAAGGAAGAGTAAAACTCGACCTCCTGCCCTTGATAATCAAAAGAGCGCTTCACTAAACCTTTATCAACGCCACTTAGCAAGGCGGCTAATTCGATTGCCATACGTAGGCGGAATGACTCTTCGACACTATAGGCACAAGAAAAGGGGCTTAAAAGCCCCTTTCCCCTGCCGTTGAGTCAGACGACTTACTCAGGATAATTAGACAGTCACGCCAAAGATCGCGTCTGGAGCTTCTGCCACGGCGAAATTGACTTCTGCCGCAATGGCATCAGACGTGTTCACAGTGATCGAGAAGCCAAGCAAATTCAAGTAACCGGCGTAATACATTGACGAGCCATCATCAACGGTGCCGCCAGCACCTGCCACCGCGCTGATATACAGCTTGGCGTAAACACGAGAATCAACCATGATTGAATCCTGCAGCAGACGCATGCCCATAGTGGACTGATCGCCTGTAAACAGAATTGTCATGCTGCCTTCACCTTCAAGGAAGGTGCCCTGACTCTTGCGAACAGGTGCAACCTTCGCGCCACCAGTGCCAACAGCACACGGAAGAGT
>NYZI01000036.1 GCA_002687115.1 Cyanobium sp. ARS6 | reverse complement strand
CAGGCTTCAGGCTTCAGGCTTCAAAACAGTGATATTGAACTGCTTGCAGATCAGGATGGAGATCGTGGCGATTGCTTGCTGAACAATCAAATCTACATACTGGTCGGCTTTTTCATTGAATTCAGGAATCGGAACATCGGATCCCTGACTCTCTGCATCGGGAATGAAATTCAGTCGGATACGATCTTGATCCGAGCAATGTTCAAGAACATCCTCTACAGCAGCTGCAATCAACCGGTTGCGGGCTTGCTCATAGCATCGTAATCGAGCATGCAGTTCAGCATCATTTGTTGGCATCATGTTGTTCTTGCTGGGCATCACATTGCAAGGGGATTTGAAGAGCTTGTCCAGCCAAGAGTTTGGCCTGAGCGCTGAATCTCCAGATCAATTCTGATCATTGGATCCCTGTCCATCGGTCTCCTACTGTTGATCATCGTCTTCCTGAGGGTTGGCCAGTTCCAGCTGATGGCGTGTGAGCTCCACCGAACAGGTTTCGATGAGATCAGCTGCAAGGGCCTGCTCTTCTCCCTCAAGCCGAAGGTCCTGAGAGATCGGCGCTTCCGGGCAACTGATGGCGGCAACCTGCTGGAGAGCGTTGGTGATGGCGGAAAGATCGTTTTGCCAGGTGACGGCGAGTCCTTCAATTTCTGCGAGCACTTCAGGACTGGCAGCTTTGATCCCGGAGGCGGCATTGATCCTTGCTGCTATTCGCCGCTCGTCCCAAACGGAAGCACCAACAAGGTGCGCGGCATGCAGCGTGGCCAGAGAGCTGATGGCTTCGGCTTTGAGGGTTTTCACCGAACGACTGATCACACGTTGATCCAGTGACAGTGGTTCCACCGAAGGCAGATCAGCAGCATCCACTGAAGTCGAAGCAGGGGATGGGTCGACAGCCTCCAGTGATGCCAGCTGTTGAGGAAGCTCCGTGAATTCCTCAGAGTGCACGGAGGGAGCAATGCGACGGGCGGCTCGGATCAACAGATCGGCAAACCGTTCTCTCAGGCTCATGTGTTGCAGCTGCCCCTGGAACCATTCTGATTGTGCTTCTAACCTGTGGATCTCGACAGGCCGGACTTCACCACTCATCAGTGACGACGAAGCACGCAATCAGGCACAGATCTCTGCCCAGAACAGCCTGGATCTGGATTTAGGCAATGGGACGACACCCGGTGATGGTGAGGCAGGTGTCCCCACTGATTCCCTTTGACCTGGACCAAAGTCCGGCAGTTCTTGCCACGGCGGAGTTTGTTTGGAGAGAAGATGCTGCTCTTGAGCTGAGCTTCAGCCTTTGCTCGAAGCAGTCCGGAGGCTCCCTCGATGGCATTTCCTTCAGGGGCAGCAAGGCAGAGAACCCAGCGATGAGACACGACAACCTCTGGATGCATACCTGCTTCGAGGCGTTTCTTGCTCGACCTGATTCGCAGGAATACTGGGAAATGAATGCCTCGCCCAATGGAGACTGGAACCTTTACAGGTTCAGCGGATACCGCAGCGGCGGCATGGCGGAACCGCAGGCGAAGCAACCTGTGGTGAACTTCAGCATGGATGGTGCTGGCTGCCGCTGCACCATTCAGATTTCACTCAAACCATGGTTGGAGCTCACAGCGATTCCTGACATTGCCCTGTCAATGGTTCTGGAAGAGAACAGTGGCTGTCTGAGTTACTGGGCTTTGAACCATCCGGCAGACAAACCGGACTTCCACGATCGAAGGGGATTTCTGCATTCGTGAACAGCGATCTTTCAAACACCAGAATCTGGATCCGAGGTCTGCTGAGCATTTCAGTTCTGCTCAGCCCGATCACAGTGGCCTGCAAAACGATCGATTCCACAGAGGCTGCTGGAGATCAGACCGCGGCCAGCGTAATCATTCCGGATCTTCCAAACCAGGCAGGCCTCCCCGTTGCACCGAATGGACGGCACTACCCGCTGGTACCGAAAGAACCAGGTGAACTCGCTGCCCTGATCACCAAGGTCGAGACTGCTCTGATCAACCCTCAGCTGGATGAACAGAACCTTGCAGCACTGGCCCATCAGCAACAGGTGATCTACAGGGTTCTGTCCAAGCGAGACGTTCTGAGTCAGGAGGTTCGCGCCCAACTGGATCCGAACTGGCACTGGGTTTATGACCAGCACATTGCAGCCCGTAAGGCATTTCTGGCGATGCACCGAGGTCCCGCCTCATCCACACTGCCCGCCTGGAGAATCAGGAGTCCTGCTCCCGCAGCTCAATTGCTGAAGGCTTACCGCAGTGCCTCTGCAGCAACAGGAATCGACTGGACTGTTCTGGCTGCTGTAAATCTTGTGGAAACCGGCATGGGACGGATCGACGGCGTGTCAGTGGCCAATGCTCAGGGGCCGATGCAGTTTCTACCGACCACCTGGTCTGAGCCAGGCATCGGTAATGGCGGCAATATCCATGATCCATGGGATGCCATCCATGCTGCAGCGCGCTACCTGGTGCGACGAGGAGGTCTCAAGGACATCCGCAGTGGCTTGTGGGGATACAACAACAGTGACCATTACGGCAAAGCGGTCCTGCACTACGCGGCGCTTCTGAAGAAAAATCCACAGGCCTATCGGAGTCTTCACCAGTGGCAGATCCATTACGCCTCATCATCCGGTGACCTCTGGTTGCATGAGGGCTATGAGCAACAGCAGCCCATTGGTGTCAATGACTATCTGCAGAAGAACCCCCATGGTGCGCCGCCGACATGAGTCGACCTGCCCTGAAAGCAAGTGATGAACCCGCCTGAGGAAACTGCTGGTTCACCCTCCAACCTGATCTTTCCGCGTCCGGCCTCTACGCTTCGTGCATCACGACTGAACAAGCTGCGTGGCCAAAGAACTCACCCATCGCGCCGATGAACTGGCCGGTCTCGGCTGGTCTGCTGAGGATGTGAATCGCTACGCCGAACTCTGGGAGTACCGACAGCGCTGGGGAGCCATGAACCTGGAACGTGAGGATCGTCTGTTTCTGCGCAAAGCCGAAGCGGCTCTGCCGGTTTTGGCAACGGGCAAGGCAGCGGTCAAAAAGAACACCCAGGACAAGTCTTATTACCGCTGGCTGCGTTTCCACCTGGACGCGATGACTGCAGCTCAATCCGAAATGGCTTTGGCCGATGGAGCTCAGGGAGCCTGGCCGATTCTTCTGGAGGAGGAGCTGCGGCTGCTCGATCATTACCAGCCCGTTCTTGGTCTTCCAGACACGATCAAGGCCAAAAACTTTGATGCCTTCAGGGAACTGATGGCTGAACAGGCGGCAGGACTTTCCGACGAAGGCATGCAGCTGAAAACCCATGACTTTCAGGCGGCGCTCACGGACCTGAAGGAGAAGGAAAACAGCAAGTGGCGCCACCTGCGCGAACAGAGCGGAGATCAGCCCTATCCGATTCTTCTTGGCGAAAACGTCAACACGTTCCGCGCCGAGGTTCGCGAGCAGTTGACTCCACTGCTGCGACAGACCCTTCCATCCCTGGCCGAGACCGACAAGCCTGAACCCGGCGCTGACTGAGGTCGCGCGTTCGCCGCGCAGCTAGAAAAGGGTGACTTCCCTGCCATCTCTGTGACGGATCAGCGCTTTGAGACCCTGCAACTTCACGCGGGACAGGTCCCTGATCCCACGACGAATGCAAGGGCGGTACCGATCTACCAGACCAGCTCCTACGTCTTCAACGACGCTGAACATGGCGCCAATCTCTTCGGTCTGAAGGAGTTCGGGAACATCTACACCCGATTGATGAACCCGACGACGGATGTCTTCGAAAAGCGGGTGGCAGCACTTGAGGGAGGAATCGCAGCGCTCGCCACAGCCTCCGGACAGTCGGCACAGTTCCTGGCCATCACGAACTGCATGCAGGCCGGGGACAATTTTGTGTCCACCTCATTCCTCTATGGAGGCACCTACAACCAGTTCAAGGTTCAGTTCCCCAGGCTTGGGATCAACGTTCGATTTGCCGAAGGTGATGACGTCGCCAGTTTTGCTGCACAGATCGATGACAGCACCAAGGCCATCTACGTGGAAGCCATGGGCAACCCACGCTTCAACATCCCTGATTTCGAGGGACTCTCCTCCCTGGCCAGGGAGCGTGGCATCCCGCTGATCGTGGACAACACGCTCGGAGCCTGCGGTGCCTTGCTGCGACCGATCGAGCATGGTGCGGACGTGGTTGTGGAGAGTGCAACCAAATGGATCGGTGGCCACGGAACCAGTCTGGGCGGTGTGATTGTGGATGCTGGCACCTTCAACTGGGGCAACGGCAAATTTCCGTTGATGAGCCAGCCAAGTGCTGCTTATCACGGCCTTGTCCACTGGGACGCGTTCGGATTCGGCAGTGACATCTGCAAGATGCTGGGGTTGCCCGATACCCGAAATATTGCCTTCGCTCTGCGAGCACGGGTCGAAGGCCTGCGTGACTGGGGTCCGGCTGTGAGTCCCTTCAACAGCTTCCTTCTGCTTCAGGGTCTCGAAACACTCAGCCTGCGCGTTGAGCGCCATGCGCAGAACGCGATGGAACTGGCCCAGTGGCTGCAGCAGCATCCAAAAGTGACCAGCGTCAGCTATCCGGGATTGCCGGGTGATCCTTATCACCAAGCGGCCAAGAAATACCTCACAGACCGAGGCATGGGGTGCATGTTGATGTTCTCGCTCAAGGGCGGCTATGACGACGCAGTGCGCTTCATTGACAGCCTGAAACTGGCGAGTCATCTGGCCAATGTTGGAGATGCGAAGACGCTGGTGATTCATCCGGCATCCACCACTCACCAGCAGCTCAGTGAAAGTGAACAGGCTTCTGCGGGGGTGACGCCAACGATGGTCAGGGTGTCGGTGGGTCTTGAACACATCGATGACATCAAGGCCGACTTCGATCAGGCGCTGACATCCGGGGCGTGATCGGAGAGGGTTTGACATGGCTCTGATCCTCCCGGCCAACTACCACAAGATCACAGCCGTTGAGCGGAATCGAATTTCCTGGATCAAACCTGAACAGGCAGAACGTCAGGACATCCGACCATTGAGGATCGGAATTCTGAACATCATGCCCCTGGGAAAACAGTATGAATTCAATCTGTTGCATCCACTGGGACTGTCGGTGCTTCAGATCGAACCGATTTGGATTCGGCTGCAAACCCATGCCTACAAAAGCTGGGATCGTTCCCACCTTGACGGCCTTTACAAGAGCTGGGATGAGGCCAATGACAATGGTCCCCTGGATGGACTGATCATCACGGGTGCTCCTGTTGAACATCTTGAATTTGAAGACGTCACGTATTGGCCGGAATTCTCGAAGCTGGTTGAGGAAGCACGTGTGAGCTGTGCCAGCACCCTTGGACTGTGCTGGGCTGGATTTGCTTTGGCTTATCTATCTGGAGTCCGCAAAGTGCCACTTCAACAGAAACTGTTTGGGGTGTTTCCAATGCGCAGTCTTGTGCCAGGTCACTCGTTGATGGGTACTCAGAATGACCAGTTCCTCTGCCCGCAGAGTCGCTACGCAACACTTCCGGACACTGCCATGGAGGCGGCCCAACGGCAGGGAAAACTAAGGTTGCTCGCTCATGGAGAATCAGTTGGGTACACAATTTTCGAGACACCGGATCAGCGACAGCTGATGCATCTGGGCCATCCTGAATACAACGTGGACAGAATCCTTGCGGAAATGGAACGAGACAAGGCACGTGGTGACGTTCCACCACCACTGAACTTTGATGCAGATCACCCCCAGACGCTCTGGAGATCCCATAGGAATCTTCTCTTTCAACAATGGTTATGGTTTTGCTATCAACGTGTCAGTTTTCAAGCGTAATCAAGACCACAATCATCAATGCATCCTCTTGAAATACTCAGTCGTTGGCGTCGACGATGGTTCGGATGGCTTCCGTCGCATAAAAATTGGGAACCATCAGCCCAGGATGTTTGGCCTGAGCAGGAGGATGACTGGTTGTTGGAACCGATCAATCAACAGGAAGCGAAGGCACTGTTTCCACATCTAAGCGAAGAACGGGCAATCCTGCAGTACCAGAAAATGCGATTACACATCCGTGAACAAACCAAACGCGGCTTCTAAGCTGAAGCAAATGAATTCAATTCAATTAAAAAGATATTCAGTGGTTGGCATTTCGAGGGGCAGGAATCAAAACAAATCCCTCGTCAAAACAAAAATTATGATCCTAATCCTGAATCCATTGATTGAAAAGTTCGGTGCCATGCTTCAGGAACAGTGTACTGGTAGCGTCATAACAACAAATACACGGACTGGGTCTCAGATAGAGTGAATCAATGATCACTTTTATACACGGATCGATTCAACATCAAATATGAAGTAAATTTTGCGAGTAATCACGGGAGTCGCGAGGCCAGGATAATCAATGGCTTTACCTTCAGTCCAACCCACGCCCGCTGGATTGGATTCGCCATAATCTTCTTATGATTAAAACACTGACGAAATTCCTTGGCCCTCTGCTTGCAATTGCAGGCGTGCTTGGTTTAACGGGTTCCTCAATTCTCTGGAACTTCCAGGGCCGTAATCTTGGTATACCAGCTACGGCAGTGTCGCTGCTACTTCTGGCTGTGGGAGTGGTGCTGTTGCGCCCGCTGCAGCCAGCCGCAGCTGCAAAAATAAACGAAATCCCTGAAGTTGAAGCCGTCGAGGCTGATTCCAAGACCACAGGTGATCAAGCCTCAGAAAAACAGTCACTTCAAGATGACCTAACAACGCTACCTGAAGCTGAAAAAATTGAAAACGGTACTCCAGAGACAACAGTTCCCAGCAGACCTTCATTAACGACGGCTGAAGCGATTGCCGCAGAGCTTGCCGAAGCGGAATTGAACAAACCAGTTCCAGTTCTCGTTAATTTTGCTCCGGATGCTCTACGGCCGGGAAATTCACTACGTCCTAACAAGCGTCAGCCTGGTAGCAACTTGTCGGGTTTTCGAGATATGGCGTCAGACCTCTTTAAGAGCAATTAAATCAATATTTAAATTAATCAAACAATTTAATTTTTATCAGTACTGCATATACTAGCTATAATCTTTTTACTCATTACTTTCACCAATATACCAATTCACCAAATATTATTTTATTTATTTATCCACAGTATTTTCTCAGAAAAAGCTTCGATTCTTTACTCCCTAATTTTATTGCTTGTTTCCAATCAAGGCAAGCATGCTGTATGTCATTAACCATGTCCATTGCCATTGCACGGTTGAAGTAAGCTGAGCCATCTTCAGGGTTCAGCTGAATAGCCACGTCAAAATCAAGTATGGCCGCAGCTACATCTCCTGAACGCGCTTTGGCAATACCACGACTTCCATAGGATTCAGTCCTGTTTGAATTGAGTTCTATCGACTTACTGTAATCAACGATGGAACCCTCAAAATCACCATACTTTGCTGTGGCAACACCACGATATTGGTATGCAGATGCATTATCGGGATCAATTGCAATCACCTTATTGAATTCAATCACAGCACCGCGATAATCACCAGATTGAGACTTTTCCAGTCCAAGTGCCAAGGAAGTTTCAATTGAGACAGCGAAAACTGGTGGAGGGTATAAAAGATAAAGGCTAAATAGGAGTATAATAATAAATCGTAAAAGTTTTGCCGTATACGGCACTATGGCAAGTCTTACGTAACAGATTTGGATCAGTGATTGCCTCCAATCAAATCGGCAATAGTTGCAATCAAAAAAACTTTTGCATCTAAGTCGATTCGCAAATTAATCTGAATAATTTAAAAGCTTAACTTATTTTGCTTGCGTAATTTGCTGATGATCTATCAATATTAATTTCCAATCATTTGGATCATATTCACCATCTCCGAACATAACACTCGAGGCTTCGTCCAAGCAAGAGGCCTCCACCTCCACTGTTTGTTCAATCCGCTGATTCAGGAAAGAATAAATATGGCCCTCTTCGTAATAAGCGAAAGGCTTGGTCGGCATCATTGAGTCAGGAAACCATTCGTCGCGTTCAATAATTTTCCTTGAAATATCATCAATCATTTTCACAGCCTCAAGATCACCATCCTCTAAATAACCTTTCCTGTTCATTTCTGCCCACTTATCATTATCCTCCATATAAAGAACATAATTTTGTTCGTCCACACTCTCTCGCATCAAGCAGAATTTTTGTTGTGAAAAAACAAAATCAAAAGACTGAAGCTTGTTATTTTCAATCATAATTTGCAGCGATTAAAACTGTATTGGATTGGCCATCAAGACTTCCCCTATTGTAATGTATACGCTGCAAGGACCCTCCTGGGGAAACGAATTGATTCCTTTCAAGTCAATGAACAATTGATTGCCTGAAAGCCATGGCCAATTCAAGACCGACTGGTGGCTGCTACATCATCAATATCAATGACGGCAAACTGTTAATTGAAGTCGTTGCATTGGCGAACTATGCAGATGCACTACGTGAATTCAATCGAATCATTGAAATGGGTGCTTTTGGCCGATGGAAAGAAGTTTACTTAGAGGGGCAAGATAGAGCAGGTCAATTTATTGATGTTTATTTAATTCACTATTTTGATCAAAAGTGAATGTTGCCTAAGGCAGAATCAATTCAGTAGCAAGTAAATTCGATAACATTCAATTTTCATCCCTGGGAGCAATTCATGAGTGGTGAGATCAAAATTGCGTACAATCTTCCTAGGCCTGAAGCAGAACAATTATTGTCCATGCTGATTTTGGTACGAATGGGGGAAGACAGTTCAAACAGAAAAGTTGATACTGCTAGCAGTACGGGGTGGATGAGTGCTCACCGACTGGCACTGGTATAAGGATCTCACTGATGAACAGAGAAATCTGTATGAAGAGCTTGTGCAGATTGAAACGGAGATTTTTTTGAGCCCTCGTGACTGTAAACAACTTGTCAAGGGTCTTACCAGGATAGGTATCAAGACACCGAAACAATTAAGAGAGTGGTTTACAGCCTTGGCCGAAGCTGAGAAAGACTGACAAAGAAATGAAGAGAAATTAAATGTACATAATCATTAAAATCAAGCACAACTTTACTTACAATAAAAACTTCCCATAACGAGAATGGATTTCAAATATATTTCAACCGAAGAGTGCGCCTTTAAAATTCGTGGCAATGAGGACACAGTACTACCAACGATATTCATTTAATTCGCCACAACTTTGCACACATCTTGCAACAAATTGTTCGAATTTGCCTAGGTATTTTTCAATATTTATTCATAAATAGTGAATCAGCCTGCCAGCTGATTGTGGCGCTATATAAGAGTTGAACACACGCCTCCGACGCAGTAACAAAGAATAATTCAATATTGAAAGTTATTCAAAGAACCAGCCATAACTGTGCAAACCGATACCCAACAAATTTACTCCGATGTAACACACGACAATCACCACCAATCCAGAAGCAGCAACCAATGCTGGCCTCCGTCCTTGCCATCCACGACTGAGACGGGTATGGAGATAGGCGGCATACACAAGCCAACAGATCAGAGCCCAGGTTTCCTTTGGATCCCAGCTCCACCAACTTCCCCAGGCTTCATTCGCCCAGACGGCACCGCTGATGATGCCAACAGTGAGTAACAGAAACCCCACAGTGATTGTGCGATAGCTCAGGCTGTCGAGCTGTTCAGTGCGACTGAAATGGATTGATGACAGCTGAATTTCAGGGGGATTCTGGACGGCAACGCTGCCTTCAGCAGCCAGAACTCTGGTCTTCCGATACGCACCTGTTCCAATGGAACTGCTGCGAAGCTCGAGCTCTTCACCACGGTCCGTCAACAGCACGGCAACCGACAGCAGCGACCCCACCATGAGAGCCGCATAGCTGACCATGATCACACTCACATGCATCACCAGCCAACTGCTGCGCAAGGCTGGTACAAGAGGAGAAGCCTGCTGCAGCTGATCAGGAAGGGCAAAACTCGCAAAAGCGATACAGCCAAGTCCCATCGGTGTGGCTGCAGCGGCAACCAGAGGCGATGACCAGTTGCGCTCAACCAGGAGCTGGGTGAGCGTGCAGGCCCAGGCCAGGAAGCAAAGCGATTCGTAAAGATTGCTGATCGGAAAATGTCCGGATTGCCACCAGCGCAGGACGAGCTGAGCTGTGAGCAACAGATTGGAGAGAGCGATCAGCGAACGCACTCCGCTGGAGCTTCGTCCATTGGACAGAGCCCAGAAACTCCAGGGGAGAGCCACCAGAAGAAAGGCAAAGGCCATCAGACCCAGAAGCAGGACGGGTTCCGAAACGATCGCTTCCAGACCGGAAAACCCCATCAAAAACCTCAGGAAGAAGACTCACTGACGTTAATTGTGGCGTTCTGACTCATCGACTGGCCTGCCTGAGCAGAAAACCACCACCAGCAAGGGAGATCAGCACAGGACTCCATGCAGCCAGCAGAGGTGGAAGGGTGCCCTTCACGCCCAGTGAACTGAAACTGAAACCAAGCAGGTAATACACAAGGATCATCACGACACTGATTCCAAATCCCTGGCTGCGACTGGTTCGGTTGTTCGGTTTGGCACCCAGACTCGCTCCGATCAGGCCGAAGACAAGACACGCCATTGGCAGCGTGAATTTCTCCTGAATCCGAACCTGCAGTTTTCTCGCTCCCTTGACATCACCGGCGTTCTCAAGCAGCTGCTCAGCCTGCAGAGCTTCAGACACTGTCATGTTGTTGGCATCCTTCGGCAGCTTGGCAATCCTGATCGGTGCCGTGGAGAATGGGTACATGTAACGGTCGAAATCAGCCGACGTTGTGCTCCCAGACGGCGTCAGCGTCAGGATCTGACCGTTGAAAAATTCCCACTTCGCTTCCTGCTCATTCCACTGACCTCTTTCAGCGAGCAACATCTGGGTGAAACCGACCCTTGAGAAATCGAGCAAAGTGACTCGGGTCATCGTTCCGTTCTGAAACCGGCTCGCGTAGAAAAGCTGGAGCAGACCCTTGCTGGATGAGCCATCAGGCTCCTCGACCCGTCCAAAACGGGGATAGATGATGTTGTCACCTTTCTCGGTTGCGATCGCCTTGCCGAGAGCCCTTCGCAAGGTCACCTCAGCGGAACGATTGCTGCGCGGTACGAGCACGTCGTTGAACAGAAACGTGAGACCTGACATCAACAAAGCCAGCACCAGTGCGGGAATGATCATGCGAGTGGCTGTCACTCCCACGCTGCGCAGTGCCGTGAGTTCACTGTTGGTGGAAAGACGGCCGTAAGCAAGCAATGTGGCAAGCAGGGTGGCCATCGGGAAGGAAAGCACCAGAAAGCTGGGCAGTCGTTGCAACAGCACCTGAACGGCGATCAGCACAGGGAGATTGGATTCAACGATCTGACGAACCAGTTCGAACAGAACCCCAACCGACAGTGAAAGCACCGTGAACAGGGCGACCGCAAACACAAGGGGGCCGATCAGCTCACTGAGAAGCCAGCGATCAAGAAGCGGAATCCTGCGCATGAGCGCATGAATCCGTTGCGTTGCATTCGCGATCACAGCTGGAAACCCTCTCCGAGGTAGTGAAGGCGCACCAGTGGATCCGACGCCACCTGATCCGAGAGTCCGGAAGCAAGAACACTGCCATCCGTGAGGATGTAGGCCCTGTCGGTGATGGCCAGTGTTTCCCTCACATTGTGATCGGTGATCAGAATTCCCATTCCCCGTTGACGCAGTGCCTGAATCAGTTGCTGCAGGTCGGCGACAGCAAGTGGATCCACACCGGCGAACGGCTCGTCCAGCAGCAGGTATCGCGGTCCCTCAAGGCCAACCGCCAACGCGCGGGCCACCTCGCAACGGCGACGTTCACCTCCGGAAAGCTGAAATCCTTTGCGATTCAGAAACGGCTGCAGATGGAAATCGTCGATCAGTTGATGCAGGCGTTCTCGTGCCTGGGCTTTGGCCAGACCGGTCTGGGACAGCACAAGTTCCAGGTTCTCCCTCACAGTCAACTGCCTGAAAACACTCGGTTCCTGAGGCAGATAGCCGATCCCGAGCCTTGCCCTCTGAGGCATCGAGAGGCTGGCGACTGGATGTCCATCCATCAGGACCTCTCCCTGATCAGGCTTGAGCAGACCGATCACGAGATTGAAACTTGTTGTTTTACCGGCTCCGTTCGGGCCCAGCAGGCCGATCACTTCGCCCGGTTCGAGCGTCAGCGTGAGGTCTTTGACCAGAGGGCGACCTCCCAGGGCGAGAGAAACCCGATTGAGACTGAGACTCATGGTGTCAGTGGTGTCTGCGCAGGCTGATCTGGGCGAAGGATCATGGTTGCCCGAACCTGCCCTCCACTCTGCGGAAGAGCCACAGCCCGTTCGTCCTCAAGGTCGTAGGTCACACGCTCGGCCCTCAGTGTGTTGCCATCCTCCTGAACAACATCGACATCGCCGCTGAGCACCAGGCGACCTTCGCGGCTGAAGTACTGGGCCTGACGTGACGTGGCGACCATTCCGCGGGTGGGATAGACGATGCGGACATTGCCGATCGCGGTGACCACACCCGTGACGTTGTCAGCCGTCTGGCTGTCGGATTCAATGGTGATCAGGCCGTCGTCGGTGGTTGGAGTCTCAAGGGGTGCAACGACCTCCTGTGCCAGAGATGGTGAGATAAGGGCTAGAGCAAGCCCTGCACACCAGATCACGGAACTGCGAAGCAGGATCTTCGATCGCTGAAACGATGGAAACACGATCGGTCGTGGCGCGGTGAAAGGGATGAGCCATGGTCCCACGAATCACTCAGCAGCAAGCAGCCGCGGTGGCGGTAGGACCTCCGGGTCAGAGCCGGACTGGAGGGCATCCAGACGGTCGGCCACAGCCGTGTGCAACGCTGTGAGATCAAGCCCCAGAGCACTGGGCAAAGAAGGGCGAAGTCGCCCTATACCCTCACCAAGAAGGATGGTTGCACCGTTGGTGTTGCCGCGTTCAAGGTGAACATGAGCCACAGCGATCTGAACGAACGCCTGAATCAGCTTTCGCTCGGGATCGATCTGCTCATGCCAGATCTCTTCGAAAGCATCATGTGCTTCGTACCAGGCTCCGGAATTGAACAGTTCAAGAGCCTCGGGGAAACGGGGATCGTCGACCGCGCTCAACGTTTGGCCATCTTCTTCGCAGGCAGTTTGCGCAAGCGAATCGACTCAGGAGTCACTTCAAGCATTTCGCCTGGGCCGATGTATTCGAGCGCGCGCTCCAGGGTCATCTGCACGGGAGCCTGAAGGGTGTCGAGCTCCTCAGCACCAGCGGATCGCATGTTGGTGAGCTGCTTCGACTTGCAGACATTGATCTCGAGATCCTGAGGGCGATTGTTCTCGCCGATGATCATGCCCTTGTAGACCTTGGTTCCAGGAGCGATGAAGAACTGACCGCGATCTTCGGCGTTCTTGAGGGCGTAGAAGGTGGCGGTGCCCTCTTCGAATGCGATCAGCACGCCGTTGCGGCGGGTATCGAATTCACCCGTCATCGGCCGATATTCAAAGAAGGAATGGCTCATGATTCCTTCACCGCGGGTGGCGCGGATGAATTCACCGCGGAAACCGATCAGGCCACGGGAGGGCACCACGAATTCCAGTTGGGTGCGGCCATCGGAACTGGTTTCCATGTTCTGCATTTCAGCCTTGCGGGTTCCCAGCTTTTCGATACAGCTGCCAACAGCGGCTTCGGGCACGTCCATCACCAAAGTCTCGACAGGCTCGCAGGGTGTGCCATCGATGGTCCTGAAAATCACCTGAGGCTGAGACACCTGGAATTCGTACCCTTCGCGACGCATGGTTTCAATGAGGATGCCTAGGTGAAGTTCACCGCGACCACTCACTGCAAAACGATCGGGAGAATCCGTGTCTTCAACCCGCAGGGCCACGTTGGTGAGCAGTTCTCGCTGGAGACGGTCGCGCACCTGACGGCTGGTCACGAACTTGCCTTCCTTTCCGGCGAAGGGTGAGTCGTTGACCACGAAGGTCATCTGCAGGGTCGGCTCATCAACCTTGATCAAAGGCAGTGCCTTGGGTTCATCCGGACAGGCGATCGTTTCGCCGATGTTGACCTCGTCGAAACCGGCCACGGCCACCAGATCACCGGCACTCGCTTCAGCGATTTCAACGCGCTGCAGACCTTCAAAACCAAGCAGTTTGCTGATCCGGCCCTTCTTGAGGTTGCCGTCATCCTTGATCAGAACGGCATTCTGCCCCTGCTTGATCACACCGTTGTGCACACGGCCGATGATGATCCGTCCAAGGAAATCGGAATAATCGAGGGTGGTGATCTGAAGCTGCAGAGGCTTGGTGGCATCCCCGACCGGGGGCGGAACATGGCGGAGGATCGCATCGAAGAGCGGACGCATGGTGTCGCTCTCGGTTTTCATGTCTGGCTTGGCGAAACCTCCGAGGCCACTTCCGAACAGATAGGGGAAATCACATTGGTCATCGTCGGCGCCCAGCTCCAGAAACAGATCCAGCACCTTGTCGACAGCCGTCTCAGGATCAACCCGAGCACGGTCGATCTTGTTGACGAACACGATGGGACGCAGACCCTGCTCCAGCGCTTTTTTCAGCACAAAACGGGTCTGAGGCATGGGACCTTCATTGGCATCAACGATCAGAAGGCAACCGTCCACCATGCCGAGCACCCGCTCAACCTCACCGCCGAAATCAGCGTGACCAGGGGTGTCAACAATATTGATGCGGGTGTCGTTGTAAGTGACAGCCGTGTTTTTGGAAAGAATGGTGATTCCGCGCTCACGTTCCAGGTCGTTGGAATCCATGACGCAGGTGGGAACTGCCTCGTTGTCACGGAAAATGCCTGACTGGGCCAGCAGTGAGTCGACCAGGGTCGTT
>NYZI01000035.1 GCA_002687115.1 Cyanobium sp. ARS6 | reverse complement strand
TTAATAACGACGGTGTGCACCCGATACCAGGGCAATCCCATGGGTCAGGTTCGGGGGAACGGAGCTGCCAATGCAGCCAGACCCGGCGATCGTAGGCCGTTCACTTCGATGGACGCGTCAGCCTGTCGTGAGCCGAAACGTGAATTGATGCTCACCTGGGTGATCGAAATTCTCGTTACCGCCGGTTTCCTGGGTTTGCTTCTCTTTGAGGATATCTGTGGCCGAGGGGTTACAAAACGCAACCTGAGGCTCGTAATGTCGGTGTTCCGGCGTGTCGCAGCGCCTTTCTCAGAGCGAGGTTCAATGCCTGTCATCCGTTTTGTGCGTGAGGGTCGGGATGTTGAGTGCTTTCCGGGTGAAAACCTTCGCGCTGTGGCCGTGAGGGAGGGAATTCAGCTCTATGGCTTAAGAGGCCAGCTCGGCAACTGTGGAGGCTGCGGTCAGTGCAGCACCTGCTTCGTCAGGGTTGAAGGTGAGGAGACCGCCGCCGCCATGAGTCCCAGAACAGCAGTGGAGGAAGCCAAGCTCAGGCGCAGGCCGGAGGGATGGCGTCTTGCTTGCCAATCACTGGTTGAGCAGTCGGTGGTGGTGGTGACGAAGCCGCAGAGTTCGATGCCAGATCAGGACAAACGTGTGGCCGCTGCCTTGGCAGCGCCTCTGCCCACGGGGCCGGTGGAATGGCCTGGGGCAGCCGCAGTGGAGGAGATTGATGATGCTGAGGCAGCCAGCGGCGCAACCACGCAGGCGCTGGAGGTGTCAGGTACAGGTGCGCCTGCAACGCCCGGTGAAGAGCGCTGATCGGTTCACGTCAAAGCTTTCCGGACGGTGATACGTTCCAGCAGGTTCTTGCACATCCATGGAAACCAACGATCTCGGCTTCGTGGCCAGCCTGCTGTTTGTTCTGGTGCCGACCGTCTTCCTGATCATCCTGTTCATTCAGACGAATAGCCGTGAAGGGTGATTTCCCTTTGCGGCTGTGGTGATCTTGAGTTGTCACCTCTGCTCGGGTTCTCTGACCAGCAGTACAGGGGCAGGCGCATGAACGCGGATGTAATCGCTCACTGATCCACCAAGCAGTTTGTCGAGATCAACCAGTCCCCTCGCTACCAAGGGACGACGATCCTGAGAGGCCAGCACGACCAGATCGGCGTTGACCTGCTCTGCCGCCAGGCACACTCCCTTGCCGATATCTGCATCGGTCACGTGCAGGGGTTTGAGTTCAACACCCAGTTTTCGAGCACGCTGTACGGCTCGCTCCAGGTAGCTGTCGCCTTTGCTGGTGGCTCCTCTGGATGGAGTCGGGTCCTGTCGCGCCACGTGAACGCCGGTCAGCTGTCCTCCAGGGATTTCGCTGACCATCTCGCAGGCCAGCTTGAGAGCGTCGTCGCCTACACCAGTGCCATCGATCGTGACCAGAACCCTGTTGATATGACGGATGTAAAGATCGTCTCTGACCAGCAACATCGGCCGCGTCGAAAGTTGGAAGACGTACTGGCTGGCGCTGTTGGACAGGATTGAGCGAAGCCTGCCAAGGCCTCGGGATCCCATCACGATCAGATCAACATTCAGCTCATCCGCCACATTGAGAACGGTCTGCTTGGCATCTCCCTGGCGGATGATCGAGTTCACGTCCTGCGGATTGAGACCCAGTTTTTCGACGGCCCCGGCGAGAAGACTGCCTGCGCTTTCCCAGTGCTGTTGCGTTGCTGCCATGGTCTGTTCAGGGACCACATGCAGCAGGTTGATCCTGGCTGCCTGGAAGGCCGGCAGATCGCGCAGCATGTTGATCATTTCACCGACATGGCCTTTGCCTGAATCGGCGATCAGAAGGTTCTTGAACACGGCGAGGTTTCAGCCTATGCAGCAGCCTATGGCCGATTGGAGTTCCCAGTTCAGATGCTGAATGAGAGCGTTACCAGGTCCCCCTGGCGTCTGGTCAAGCGAGTGCTTCCACAGCACACCGACCACGGAGGTGTGATGTGGCACGGCGCCTATGTGGGATGGCTTGAGGAGGCCCGTGTGGAGGCACTGTCGGCCACCGGATACCCGTACGAACAAGTGGCTTCAAGTGGCCTGGAAATGCCCGTTGTTCAGCTCCAGATCCGGTATCGCGAGGCACTGATGCTCGGGGATGAAGTGGAGCTGATCAGTGTTTCCGGTGGTTCCCGGGGTGTTCGCTGGCCCTGGTCAACCCGCTTCATGAAGGCCGGCATCTGTGTGGCTGAAGCCTCTGTGGAGCTTGCTCTGGTGAGGGTGCATCCGGTTCGGAGAGTTCTGCGTCATCCCCCTGAAGCGGTGGCGGAAGCATTGAGAGCCCTGGCCGAGGGACCAGGACATCCGCATTGATAGTATTTTTGTACTAGCGCAATGGATTGTGTCGGAGCGGGCCTGGCAATGGTTGTGGTTGCAGTGCCCAGGAATCGGTCCGGCGCGGATGCGACAGCTCTGTGCTGCTGCTGAGGCCTCTCAGGGTTTTCAGGAGCTTTGGGAATGGTCTCTCTCAAAGCTGCGCCAGGAATTCGGATGGCCGGCATCGGTGTTGTCTGCGCTTGAGCGCTATCGAGCAAGCCGCGGTCTGCAGCCTTGCCTCGACGTGCCCGTCGATGTGCTTTTGCCCTGTGACACTGAGTGGCCAGCTGGTTTTGACAGGCTGGAGCGTCCGCCTCTGTCGATTCAATGGCGTGGAAGTCGAAGCCTTCTGTCCTTGCTCTCATCGCAGCAAGCGGTCGCCGTGGTGGGTACAAGAAGGCCTTCCAACCACGGTCTTCGGATGGCAGACCATCTGAGTCGAATCCTCGCCGAGGCCCACTGGCCTGTGGTCAGTGGGCTTGCCGAGGGCATTGATGCAGCAGCTCATCGGGCCTGTCTTCAGGCTGGCGGCACTCCGGTTGCGGTTCTTGGAACACCCTTACATCGCGTTTATCCGCCTGAACATCGGAGTCTGCAGCAGGAGGTCGCGCAGGCCGGGCTGCTCATGACTGAGCTGCGCGATACAGAGAGGGTCACGCGATCCAGTTTCGCTCTGCGCAACCGCCTGCTTGTCGCTGTTACCAAAGCTGTTGTGGTGGTCGAATGTCCAGAGAACAGCGGGGCGCTGCGCTCGGCAGCGATGGCGCGCTCCCTAGGCATCCCCGTCTGGGTTGTTCCGGGTGATGCTCTGCGTGCTTCGGCTCACGGCAGCAATGCGCTGCTTGAGTCGGGAGCATTGCCGCTGACCAACGCTCAGGCTCTGATCGATCAACTTGGGGCAGGCCCGTGTATGTCCTTCGTGAGGGAAAGCACCACCACCATTTTGAAGTCCCAGAATTCTCCGCCTTGCCTGCAAAGGCGACTGATGAATCTGGTGGATAACGATTCCACATTCGATGAGATGGTGAAGGCACTGGAATCAACGCCTGAGTTTGTCGCTACAGAGCTTCTCAAACTTGAGCTGGCTGGCCTGGTGACTCCGCAGCCAGGCCTTCGTTGGCGTTCGCTCTAGGTTGATTCCATGGAGACAGCCTTGTGTTCAGGACAGGAATTGCTGGCCTGGCGTCGCCGACAGTTGCTTCGTGGTGGGCAGGCTGCTGATCTCGATTGGCTCCTGGCGATGGAAGGCAACCTGAGCTGGGCTGAACTTCAGCGGCTGCGAATCATGCCTGAGTCAACCGCTGCTCTGGACAGCACCCTCCTGGACCTGGAGAGTCTTTGGTCTCGGCATCTTCGCAATCACATTCCGCTTCAGCATCTCGTCGGACGCTGTCCGTGGCGTGACTTTGATCTTCAGATCAGCCCTGCCGCATTGATTCCTCGTCAGGAGACAGAGCTCCTGATTGATTTCGCCCTTGATTGCCTTCAAGACCATGACGAAGGAGGTTGTATCTCCACGGGGCTCTGGGCAGATCTTGGAACAGGCAGCGGAGCGCTGGCCGTCGCTCTGGCCCGTGCTCTTCCTGAATGGCATGGACATGCCGTGGATGCCAGCACGGCTGCTCTTGCATTGGCGCGGATCAACCTCAACAACCTGACGAAATCTGGGATCTGGCAGCTGCATCAAGGGTCTTGGTGGGATCCTCTCGCTCCCTGGTGGGGTCAGTTCGATCTGGTTGTTGCCAATCCTCCTTACATCCCCTCCCAGATCGTTGAAGCTCTCGACCCCCTTGTTAGAGACCATGAACCAAGGCTGGCACTTTGTGGCGGTGAGGATGGCCTGGAGAGCTGCAGAACGATCGTGGAGCGGGCTCCTCTGGCACTATCCCCGGGTGGGTGGCTGCTGCTTGAGCATCATCACGACCAGAGCGATCAGGTGCTGGGCCTGATGGGATCGGTCGGACTCGTGTCCTGTCAGCCCCGCAGTGATCTCAGAGGCGTCAAGCGTTTTGCCATCGGCAGACGCTCTCATGATGCAGCGGCAGTTCCTCGGTCTCTCCCATGACCCAGGACAAGCCCTCACTGATGTCAGCCAAGGCGTTGGCACAGCATCTCAGGGATGGTGGAGCAGCTCTGCTGCCCACGGATACCTTGCCGGCGCTTGCCGCTGCGCCTGCGCATGCGGCCCAGGTCTGGACCCTCAAGCAGCGGCCGCAGGACAAACCTCTGATCCTCATGGCGGCTGAGGCTGATCAATTGCTGGCTCTCACCCAAGAAGACGCCAGGAGTGATGCCCAACCACTGGCCCATCGCTTCTGGCCAGGCGCGCTCACTCTGGTGCTTCCTGTGGAAGGGCGCCTGACTCAGCACCTCAATCCTGGCCAAGGAACCCTGGGGATGCGCATTCCAGCATGTGATCTCACCCGTGACCTGTTGGTGCAGAGCGGTCCATTGGCCACAACGAGTGCCAATCTCTCGGGTGCGCCGCCATCTCAGAGCGCAGCGGAAGCCGCTGTCGCTTTCCCGGATCTGCCGCTGCTTGCACCTCTGCCCTGGCCTGATCCATCCGGTCTGGCGAGCACCGTGATTGCCTGGAGGTCACCCGGGTGCTGGCAACTCCTGCGCCAGGGCGCTGTGATGGTTGATGTGATTGAAAGGTCTCCCCCATGCTCTGGCTGATCGCGCTTGTGCTGGTGCTCCAGGCCCTCTTTCACTGGACGCTGGAACCGGCGATTCGATGGTTCACGCCCTTGTTTGAGCTGAAGCTGCTGCCATTGCTGCTTGGCTTGCTGGGCATCTGGTTGCTGGCTGGGCGCACTGACTCAGACAGAGCGCACTGAAACAGACGGATCTGATTTGAGTTCCTAGAAGCCGGCTGACGGATTTGAACCGACGACCTTCGCTTTACAAAAGCGCTGCTCTACCACTGAGCTAAGCCGGCAATATCGGAACTCTACCGGCGCACATCCGACCGTTCTCTCTGATCTGTTCAAACCACCAGAGGCATAGTTGCAGCCTGGAACGACAGCCTGTCTTTCCCAGGGACCTGCTGATATGACTTTCAACGGTGCGGACACTCAAAACAAGCGTTTCAGCAATGGCGCGATTGCTCATGCCCTGGAGCAGAAGATCGAGCACTGCAATCTCTGCTGGTGTGAGCTGAAAGTTCGTCATGGGTCGGGAGAAGTCCTGCTAATTGGGATTCCCCTTCATCCCACCAGGCGTCACTCCTGGGTGCTGGACGCCATCGAGCGTCGGATCGGCAGGGTGGCCACCAGTGCCGTCACACGATCTTCTGTCTCCAGGCTCACATCGCCTTCTTCGAGGTCAATGTCCACATATTTGGCAACGACTTCAAAGATTTCGCGTCGCATCTGATCAAGTGTTTCAGGGCTCAGGTCGCTGCGATCGTGAGCCAGCACCAGCTGCAGCCGTTCCCTTGCGGTGGTCGCACTGGCGGGTTGACGGCGCAGGATTTTGTCGAGCAAGTCTTGCAGAGTCATGGCATTCAGAAAATCTTGGTTTGCATCAGTCGGCGAACTGTGGCGCGAATCCCGCGTCGTCCGTCTTTCGCAGGGTCCATCAGAGGGATGTCCTCTCCCTGAAGACGACGGGCAATGTTGCCGTAAGCCCTGGCGGCAGGAGAGGCTGTGCCATTGAGAGTGAGCGGTTCGCCTCGGTTGGTGCTGACAATCACCTGCTCATCTTCGAGAACAAGACCCAGCAGAGGCAGAGCCAGGATGTCGGTGACGTCGTCAACCGCCAGCATCTCCTGGTTGACCATCATTTTGGGCCTGACCCTGTTCAGCACGAGCTGAACGGGTGAAACCCCATGGGTATTCAGCAATCCGATCACACGATCGGCATCTCTGACCGCCGATACCTCTGGAGTTGTAATCACAATCGCTTCCTTTGCAGCAGCGACTGCATTCTTGAAGCCGTCTTCGATTCCTGCGGGGCAATCGATCAGAACGTAGTCGAAACGTTCCGACAGCATTCCTGCAATGGTCTGCATATCTTCAGGTTTCAACCACTCGAGCATGCGTGGATTTCCCGCAGGCAGCAGTGCCAGATTCGGCTCCTGCTTGTGCTTCACCAGGGCCTGGTCCAAGCGGCAGGTTTCCGCGAGCACTTCCTGAGCAGTGAAGACGATGCGATTCTCGAGTCCAAGCAGCAGATCGAGATTTCTGAGGCCGAAGTCCGCATCCAGAACGACGGTGCGCGCCCCCTGCCCAGCCAGTGCGATGCCGAGATTGGCAGTGAGGGTGGTCTTGCCGACGCCGCCCTTTCCCGAGCAGATCAGGATCGTTCGCGAATTGGTCACGGGGTCCCGTTTTGATCGCGCCACCTTAA
>NYZI01000034.1 GCA_002687115.1 Cyanobium sp. ARS6 | reverse complement strand
CTACACCAAGAACATCCTTCTGAATGAAGGTCTGCGTGCCTGGATGGCACCGGCTGACCAGCCGCACGAAAACTTCGTCTTCCCTGAAGAGGTTCTGCCACGCGGTAACGCTCTCTGATTCATTGCAAACCATCCATCCCAAGGGTCCTCAAGGGGGCCCTTTTTTATTGCCTGTGCAGAAAAGCTTGCTCCTAACGTCGAGGAAATGCGGTCATCAATGCGCTATCCCAGGGGCGTGCGTCTGACGCATTGGTTGACTGTCGGTCTTGGAACCGCGGCCGTTCTCGCCACGTTCATCGGTCTGGCTCAGGTTGTCCTTTTCGGTCTGGGTGGTGAAACCACAGTCGATCCAGGTTGGTTCCTGCTTGCTCTTGTGCTGGCTTGCCTCACGCTGTGGGGACGCTCATCTCAATGGCTGACACGACTGCTGGCGGATGCTGACTCCACAGCTCACCATGCCCGTGCCGTGGTCGTCTGGCTTCTGACAGCGGCTGTGATCCTGCTGGTTGCCGCGTTGAAAATCAGCTCTGCAGACATGGATGCCTACAAAAGGCTCGTCTTTGGGGAGGGGGGGCTGGTGGAGTGGAGCCAGGTGCTTGTCCTGATTGCTGCCTGTCGAGTGTCATGGCTGATTGGGGATGACCTCAGGCGTCAGCTCCCTCACCCGGCACCCTGTCTTTTGGCCAGAGGTTTCACCGTGCTCCTGGGTTTCTTGCTGTTGGAGGAACTGGCCTGGGGGCAGGTGATTTTTGGCTGGCAGACGCCGGAGTCCATCCGATCCATCAATGCCCAGCAGGAAACCACCCTCCATAACATCGGATGGTTTCAGGATCGACTCGACCTGTTCACGTTTCTGGCAACTGTGGCTTTTCTGGCAATGGTTGTTCTGGTTCCTTGGATCTGCAGAAAAGCCCTGCGTCGATCGTCTTCCCCACAACGGCGCGCACTTCTGCAGGCATTGATGCCCGCTCAATACAGCTGGCCGCTGTTTCTGCTGGTGGCTGCTCTTGCTTATTGCGTCGCCACAGAATCCTTGTCGCACTTCGTTCACAACCGGGACCAGGAGTGGGGTGAGCTCGTCCTCTATGCATCTGGACTGTTGTTGCTGCTCAGAACCCGAGTCCTTCTTGGTGGCTCAGAGCTGCAATCCACCCAACCTTGAGCCCAGGTGATCCTTAACCTGCTCGCACATCAAATCAGGTCGGCATGAGCGACCCCTCCGCAACCGGTCTTTCATCCCGCTGGACCTTGCCCCGTTCCGTGATCGCTCTGGCCGGAGGTTTTTTTGTTCTGTGCCTGATCGTGCAGATCTGGCGGCTGGTCAGCCTGAGTGCAACCTATGACCAGGCTTTGTTTCTGCAGGAGCTCTGGTCCACTGCTCAGGGGAGGCCTTTTGAAAGCAGCCTCTCCTCTGTCTTGTCGGGTCCTGTGAAGGTGGGTGGTGAACTGCCCCGCATTGACTATCTCCACCTTGGTCAGCATGCCAATGCACTCACGCTGTCAGTCGCTCCTCTGCTGTTTCTCTTCGGCAGCTGGGCATTGCCGCTGGTGCAGGTTTCCGCGCTGACGGCAGCTGGCCTCGTGTTGTGGAGGGTGGCTTCAAGGCGTCTTCCGGAGTCGCTTGCGACAAGGATCACTGCCGCCTACTACCTGAGCGGGGCGGTGATCGGGCCTGCGCTTGAGAATTTTCACGACCTCATCTGGTTGCCGCTGCTCGGCTTCCTTGTCGTTGAGGCACTTCTCGAAAACCGTCGGCGCCAGTTGATCATTGCCGCGCTGTTGCTGTTGCTCGTGCGTGAAGACAGTGGTCTTGTCTTGTTTTCGCTTGGGCTATGGGGGCTCGTGCGGAGGCCGGATGTGCGCTGGATGTCTGCTGGCTTAATGCTCATGGCCTTTTGCTGGGTGCTGCTGATCACGGGCTGGATTCAGCCGGCGGTTGATTCCTCACTCTCTGATCGCTTCCTTCAGGAGAAGTTCGGACATCTCATCAAGGGCGCTTCTGGTGGCACCTTTGCGCTGATGCTCAGCATGCTCAGCCAACCTCTGGCGCTGCTTCAGGCGATTGTGTCGCCACCCGGCAGCACGCTGGGGTTCCTGCTCGCCCTGAGTTTGCCGTTGCTGTTCATTCCGATGCTTTCGGTTGATGCGCTGCTGCTCATGGCTGTGCCGCTGTTCATCGCCCTCGTTTCTCAAGGACGCTCAGCACTATCAGTCACCCTGCGTTATGTCCTGGCACTGGTCCCTGGCCTGTACCTGGGGGCTGTCCTCTGGTGGCAGGCCCATCCCACTGTCTGGTCCAGGCGCTGGATTCGTCGATGCTGGACAGGAGCTCTAACTCTCGGACTTCTGCTCACACTGGTGGGCAATCCCCATCGCAGTCTTTCTGCCCTGGTTCCAGACAGCTTCTCCCCATGGGTGCATGTGCCGCCTGCCGACATGCTCGA
Source organism: Cyanobium sp. ARS6 (assembly GCA_002687115.1). Classification (GTDB taxonomy): domain Bacteria; phylum Cyanobacteriota; class Cyanobacteriia; order PCC-6307; family Cyanobiaceae; genus Synechococcus_C. Next base: position 4,872 of record NYZI01000034.1, on the reverse strand, counting down.
TCGCAGGGCCGCTGCGCTCGAGGCCGTGGCGATGGTTCCAAATCAGGCTTCCGTTTCCGCTGATACGCCGCTTCTACCGCTTCTGGCTCAACGGGATGTGGCTGTTCGTTTTCCGAAACATATCCAGTACCGCGATCGAGATGGCGAACCTCAGAGTGTTGACTGGGTGGTGGCATTCCCAGGGTTTTATTCACCTCTCGCGCCTGTGTTTGATCTTGAGCACAACACGCAGCGATCGATTCGACGTGAATTGAAAAAGCTCAGTGAATCCGGTGACTATCAGTTGGTCCACTGTCGTCAAGGAACCGTTGTATTGCAGCGAAAAGTCGATGATCCTGCCTCAACATTGAACAGAGCCGGTTCAGCCAGGATTTGTCCATGGCTGAACTGATGACATCTGGATTGATACCTTAAAAGTTGTTTGGCAGAGCCTTGATCGGAACAAGATAAGTTTGGCTGTCTTCGTGAATCCAGGCGTCATTGCTCGATGACGCAATGTGATGAAGTTTCTTCCGGTGGACTTCAGGCATTGACTGATAAGTCTCTTCCCAGAGAAAGCTTCCTGCCAGATGACTGGCTCCCGCTTGCTTCAGTTCAGCGATTCGCGACGGTGTGATTTTTTCGCTGGAGATCAGCCAACCCTGGCGACGTGCCAGGTTGAGAAGCGTCGGGTCAGGTCCGCTCACAGTGATGATGAGGGCCTCAGCAGGGAGCTCGCTGCGGATGTTTTTTGCAAGTGGCATCCAGATTCCGCTCTGGCGTCTCTCAACAGCCCAATAATCAAGCGAAAGCACAACCAAGCTGATCATGATCCAAAGGGTCAGGAATGCCCGTATCAACTTTCGGCTTGTCTTCTTTTGCCAGGAGACCCAGCCGAGTCCAATCAACGGTGATGTGAACAACAGCAGCGGCAGCTGGTAATACTCATGAACGGTGCTGGATTGCATGGTGGCGATTGTGCACAGCAGCAACCCAATCAGTCCTCCGATCGCGATGCGTCCTCCGCCTGTGGACCAGCTGCGAATCCCACCCAAAATCAGAAATGGGATGCCAATCACACTCAACAGCCTGATGCCGGTTCGGAGGGTCAGGTTCAGCCAGCTGGAAAGATTCAGAATCAGCCCCACATTGCTGCGATCGCTGTCTTCCCCCCAGAACCCAAAGCTCAAACCACTGACTTCACCAAGCTGGTAGGCGTGGAAATACCAGACTGAAACAACTGCGATCGATGCTCCGCTGTAGATCCAAAATCCTGGAGATCGCAACAGCTTGAGCAACTGCTGAGTGATGGATTGGAGCGATTCCGCCTGCTCCCGGGGATCTGGAGTGAGATGTACCAGCAGCAAAGGAAGTCCCAGCCAAAGCAATGGGATGACTTTGATCAGTGCGGCGGTTGTGAAAAACAGCCAACTCAGAATCAGCCCCCATTTGGATCTGTGCCTGCTCCAAAAGCCATGGCATTCGAGTGCAGCAGCAGCACAGAGCAACATCAGTGCTTCTGCTTGAAAGCCTCGGCCGTAATAGACGCCCAATGGAGCAACAGCCATTGCCATTCCTCCCCACCACCCAGCGGCAGGATTGAACCATCGTCGACCAAGCCGAATGATCAGCCAGATCGTCAACCCGCTGAAGAGAATGGAGAGAAAGCGCCCCAGCCATTCGTGAACGCCGAACAATTGATAAAGCTGACTTGTTAGATAGGGGAAAACCGGGAACTCTGATTCCACATAGCCAGCGGATGCACCTCCCCAGTCGATCTGTGGAAGCCAGATTGGAGCTCTTGAGAGATAAAAATGTCGAGCCATTGCGGCTGTGTCAGCCTGTCGCCAGCTGTGAATTCCAACGATGGGCATCCACGCCTGAACACCTCGAAGAATGATCCCCAGACAGATTGGAAACAAGATTGATGTTTCGGAGCGACTTTGTTTCTGGTTATCAAAGGACTCCTTCATCATTGAAGCGCCGTCTCAAGGTGCGTTCCAGACAAATCTGGATGATGCCGCATAATTCCAGATGTAGACCACAATGATTCCTGATAGTTGTGCGACGATTGCATTAGTCTGAACAAGATTGTAAAAAACGGTTGCCAGCCCAATGTTGGCGAGTGAAGGTAGAGATGCGACAAGTAGAAATTTGAGTAGGCCTTTAAGCAGTTGCCGCCCGTGCTGACGCTTGTCTTTGAATGTGAGAGTGTTGTTAATCAGATAATTTGAGCTTGCTGCAGAGACAACAGCAAGAGGAAGGGCTTGTTGAAAGCTTGGGCCAAGTGACATCACCAACGACGTAATGATGAGTTGAACAAAAACTCCAGAAAGTCCAACAAGGCCAAAGCTAATAGCTCTTCGTGGAAGCAACCTGAACAGGGCAGTGTGGATCAGTGAAATGAGAAAGTCCCACAGCACGGCATAGTCCAGCTTGGAACTCCCATGCAGTCGTGGTTGAAAATTCAATGGGATTTCAATGGTATTCAATCTGCCTTTGCTGATCGCTAGCAGCTCATACAGGAATTTAAATCCGTTGACATCCACCTTCCTGACGAGCTGATTGCAGCGTCTGAGGTCCATCGCAAAGAAGCCACTCATGTAATCAGTCAGGTGGCAATAGTTTTTGGGCAGGCTCCATCGAGCTAAACGGTTGGCCAGATTGGATCCCTCGGTACGTCGTTCACTCAGTCCGTGGATTGCAGAGTTGACAAGAAAACGACTGCCAATCACAAGATCAGCTCCGTTATCGAGCTGTTCAACAGCCGCCAGGACGGCGGGGGGTTCATGCTGTCCGTCACTGTCCATGGCGACGGCAAATGGATAAAGAGCAGCGATGAGGCCTTCCTTGATGGCGCTTGCCAGGCCTGAACGGCCCACACGTTGAATCAGTTTGATTCGTTGGTCCTGTCTTGCCATTGTGCGCACAATGTCTGATGTTCCGTCCTGAGAATCGTCGTCGACTATTAATATCTCTGTTCTCCAGTCGCTGGTGAGTTCAAGAAGTGAAGACACCATTTTTGAGATGGATCCTGCTTCATTAAATGTCGGTAAAATGATTGATAATCCCTGATGTTTGATATTTTCTGGCTCGGTTGTGTTAGGCACGTCTCTAATCTTTGTGATGGACTTTATCGCAATCGCTCAAGGTCCATTGTTGATGTCTGGCCACGACTTCACAGTGTTGCTGTTTGTCGCTAAGGCGCAGGCCCGTGGCTGATTGATTTCGAGGAATCCTCTGCTGTGCATACCAATTCAGGCTGGGTCTTTCGTCGTGCCCTTCGATGGTGATCTGATGCCCACGTCCTTCTCTTGTCAGATCAGCAATCGGTTGCACCGGCCAAGTTTCATTGAGCTCCCAGTGCCAGAGAGGTGTGCTGAAGATCAGTGCAAGAGCGCCCAGGTTTCCGCAGACAAGACTCATCGCTCCCAGCCTGCGTCGGCGGATGCTGCTGGCCGTCAGCAGGTATCCACCTGCGCTCCAGCCGAGTCCCAGGGCCAGGGCTGGGCTTTGATAGTCGCTGAGCGCTGATCCGAGTGGGGTCATGCTCACTCCCGCGACGATGAGCAGCAGCAGGCCGATCAGCATCCAGAACAGTGGAATTCTGCTCAGAACGCCCCGGAACGGCACCGCTGTTTCAGGTGTTTCGCTTCGGCTGACGACCCAGGCCAACAGTGGAGCACAAATCAGGGCCACCGGCACCCACAGAGGATGGCTGTACCAGGGAAGCTGAGTGCGCAGAGGCAGGATTGACGCACCCATGACGGCCAGAAGGCTCAGGCTCCATCGCCCCCAGCGTGTGACTCTGAGCTGCCAGGCCCAGAGCACCGCAAGTGGAAAGAGGGCGAGCCAGGGCCAGCCACCTTCAAGCACTTCGATCAACGGAACTCGCCAGCCCAGGTCGCTTCCCTCGCCTGCGTCCAGAAGAACGCGTCCGGCACCATCTCCCGCCCAGAGCCACAGAGCAGATTGTCCGCGCACCAGAGCGTGCCATCCATGCCACCCAAGGCCAGGCAGTAAGCCCAGTGCCATGCCGGAGCAGGCCTGTGGCAGCTGCCAGTGCCGCCATTCCTTCCCCCAGGCGATGGCAACAGTCCCTGCAGCGATGGCTGGTATCAGCAAAGGGGCTTTCAGCAGCAACATCGCGCTTGCGGCTAAGCCGGTCATGAGTCCGGCACGCCGTGGTTGATGCGTTGAGCTCAGCTGGATCAGTCCCAGCCAAAGCACAGCCATGACTGTGAGCTGAGTCCCATCGAGCATGGCCATTCGTCCATGGCGAGCGACCGGCAGAAGCGTCATCAGAATGGCGCTCATGCAGAGAGTGCTTGTGCGGTCTCCTGGTCTGAGCGTCCACTGCAGCAGTCCCCCCAGCGGTACGACCAGTGTGGACAGAAGAGCCGGGGCGATTCGGATCGTCCATTCATCAGGCAATCCTGAAGATGGTGTGATTCCGATCACAGCAGCGATAATCAGATGAAGTCCAGGCGCTTTGTTGAGGTAAGGATTTCCCCAGAGTGTCGGCAGCAGTGCCGCTTCACCTTTCCCCTGGTGTAGCTCGAAGGCGACTCTCGCCACCGTGGCTTCGTCAAAATCCCTCAGCGGCACATCACCCAGGCCGATCACGGCGAGACAAGCTGCGATGCCCCAGAGAGCGAGAAGTATCCGCCAGGGAGGCCTTGATTTCACGGGGTTGGAGCCCATGGATGCTCCACAGCACGGATGAAACTGAGTATGGTCCTGAGGTACAAGATGCAGCGTCGTGAATCGGCACTTTCTCTTCGGGGGAACGTCTGATTCGGATGCGCCGCCGGCATTCACAATCCTTCAGGAGGAGGTGTCCATGAGTTCCAGTTCTTTGATTCAGGGTCTGCTGATCGCGGAGAATGCCGG
>NYZI01000033.1 GCA_002687115.1 Cyanobium sp. ARS6 | reverse complement strand
TCCTCCGGCCCAGCTGAAGAACAACCAGTAACTCACCAGAGCCAGCCCTGCGGCCACCACCAGGGCGGCGACCTGCTCCAGCCTTCGCATCAACGCAGCTTCTCTCTGTCAACACAGTCTGCCCACACCCCGACGCGAGATGATGGAGTTTCTCCGCGTCTTGGCCGGTGCTGCGACTTGAGCACGTCAGCAAGATCTATCCCACAGGGGAAGTGCTCAGGGACGTTACCTGGGAGATCAAACCTGGGGATCGCATTGGCCTGGTCGGTGTCAACGGCGCCGGCAAATCCACTCAGATGCGACTGATCGCCGGCCACGAAGACCCGACCAGCGGCTCGGTTGTCCGCCAGGGGGAACCTCGCATCGCTTTCCTGCAGCAGGAGTTTGATGTGGACCCTGGCCGTTCAGTTCGACAGGAGCTCTTTCAGGCCTTCGGGGAAGCTGCCACGGTGCTTAACCGTCAGCGCGAAGTGGAGGATGCAATGAGCTCTGACCGCGCAGCTGAAGATCCGGACCACCTTGACAAGCTGATTCACGAGCTGGGACAACTGCAGAACCGGTTCGAGGCCCTGCACGGCTATGAACTGGACGCGCGCATTGACAAGCTGCTACCCACCATCGGCTTCACTTCGGACAGTGCGGAGTGCCTTGTTGGGGACTATTCAGGCGGATGGCAGATGCGCATCGCGCTTGGAAAGATTCTTCTGCAGGACCCGGATCTGTTGCTGCTCGACGAGCCGACCAACCATCTTGATGTGGAAACCATTCAATGGCTCGAGGGTTATCTGCAGGAGCAGACGGCAGCACTTGTGGTGATCAGTCACGATCGAACCTTTCTCGATCGCGTCTGCAACCAGATCGTGTCCACTGAAAGGGGTATTTCCAGAAGTTATCTCGGCAACTACACGGCACATCTCGAACAAAAGAGGCTGGAGCAGGAAGCGACGCAGGCGGCCTTCGAGCGTCAGCAGAAAGAGATCGCCAGTCAGCAGGCCTATATCGACCGATTCAGGGCCAGTGCCACACGAAGCACCCAGGCCAAGAGCCGGGAGAAGCAGCTGGAAAAGGTGGAACTGGTCGACGCTCCGATCGAAAGCGTCGCCGGGCCGAGTTTCCGTTTCCCTGAAGCACCCCGCTCCGGTGCTCAGGTTGCTCTGATGGAAAACCTCACTCACAGTTACGGCGATCAGATCCTCTTTCTTGGAGCGGAACTGGAAGTGGAACGGGGAGATCGAATTGCTTTTGTCGGGCCGAATGGAGCTGGAAAGTCCACGCTTCTACGGCTGATCATGGGCATTGAGTCACCGGACGAAGGCTCGGCTCGCCTGGGTGAACACAACGTGATCGCGCGTTATTTCGAACAGAACCAGGCGGAAGCTCTCGATCTGAGCAAAACCGTGATCGACACCATGTTTGAAGCAGTCCCTGACTGGACACAGACCCAGGTGCGCTCGCTGCTGGGAAGCTTCTGCTTCAGCAATGACACAGTCTTCAAGGAGGTCGGCAAGCTCAGCGGTGGCGAAAAGGCTCGGCTCGCATTGGCTCTGATGCTGCTCACACCTTGCAATCTCCTGGTGTTGGACGAGCCCACCAATCATCTCGACATCCCCGCAAAACAGATGCTGGAAGACGCTCTTTGCGCCTACGAGGGAGCAGCTCTGCTTGTGTCTCACGACCGTTACTTCATCTCACGTGTCGCCAACCGCATCGTCGAACTTCGCGATGGCGAACTTGTGCTCTACCGAGGGGATTATTCCTACTACGTTGAAAAGAAAGCCGAAGAGAAACAAGCCGCCGAAGCCGCCCTCCGACAGGCGCAACAGGACGCAAAGAGAAAGGCCAAACGCGAGAAGCAGAAAGAGCGGGACGCGAAACGTAAAAGTGCTGCTTGAATCCAACCTGACGGCATGGAAGACGAAACTTCATGAACCGTTAGGCAGGAAGACTTATTTCCCTTTACCCGCTGTGAACGTGTGCATAAGCTGACATCACTGATCTCGGCACTTGATGAGAAACACAGAAACTCAGCCAGCCGGATTCAGTGAAGTCAACGGATCAAGCCCCAATCAAACAGGCGAACACGAACAGACATGGGATGCCGTTGAAACCTACTTCGAGTGCATCACCACCTGCTCCCTGGATGATGGGGAATGCATCACACGTTGCGTGGAGCAACTCAAGGATTCGGATGATTCTTGACAGTTGATCAGGGCGTTTTCAAAGCACTCATTTCAACCGGTCTCACCGTGACTGGAATTTGCTGTCCCTGCCGTTTCACGCTGAGGATCAGTTCCTGACCAACAGCACTGCGATCGATGGCAGTGACCACTTCAGCAGGATTCCGAACGGGCTTTCCTGCCACTGAAACAATGACATCGTTCACCTGAAGGCCGGCGAGGGCACCTGGGCCTCCAGGCATCACCGAGCGGACAACCGCACCTCGAGGGGCAGTGCCTCCAGGCGTTGGCGCAGGCACTGTCGAGAGACCGATACCGACCATCGGATGACTGGCCCTGCCCTGAGTCACAAGCTGCTCGGCGATGGTTCTCGCCCTGTTGATCGGGATCGCAAATCCCAGACCGGCGCCGGGACCCGAACGCACCAGTGTGTTGATCCCCACCACCTCACCGGCGGCATTGAGAAGCGGACCACCTGAGTTCCCCGGATTGATGGCGGCGTCGGTCTGAATCAGATCAAGACGTTTGCCCTGGATTCCGAGCTGGGACACGTTGCGGTTGAGGTTGCTCACAATGCCGAGCGTCACGGTGTTCTCCAATCCGAAAGGATTGCCGACAGCGATGGCCCAGTCACCTACTCGCAACCGATCCGAATTACCGAGGGAGGCCGTTGGCCAGAGGCCGCCCCCCTTGAGCTTCACGACCGCGAGGTCAGTCACCGTGTCCTGACCAACAACTTCGCCGGACACTCGTCTGCCGTCAGGCAGACCCACCATCACCCGATCCATATTCTCAACCACGTGCGCATTGGTCAGGACCAGACCCTGGGCATCGAAGATCACACCGCTGCCCTGTCCACGTTCGACGCGAGCCCGTGGAGACGGTGATCCCTGCAAACCGAAGAATCGCTGAAAGAAGGGATCGATCAACAGTCCCTGTGGTAAACCTGCGCCACCGGCGGCTCTCACGGTTCGCTGCGTTTCCAGAGTGACCACAGCGGAACCGCTTCGGGCCACAGCCGCGGCGACAAATGACTGTGCCGTCAAACCGGAGGAAGCTGCGAGCGCCGCTGAGGCATGCCCTTCCCGCAGTGGCATGGCCAGCTCGGCAGGGCCGATCAGTGACAGCCCAACGATCAAAGGCAGACACCGGCGGCGAACATGCATCACCGGAGCGGACTTCAAATCACAAACGAATGGTGCCACAGCCATGGAGAGGGCATCGACGAATTTCGAGAATCTGACGTTAATGAGCGCAATCCTCCGTGGACAGGGGGAAGCACCCCTGATTCCATGACCAGATGCAACCAACAGTGCTCCATGAACAAGCACAACTGGGCGGGAAATGGCGATGATGGTGTGCAGAGAGGGTGTGTCCCAGTACGACAACCGCCGACATCCCATGATCAGCAGTCTTTTCCCCCTGATTTACGGACTGGTTTTCCTTGCCCTGCTGTGGCAAGCCTTCCGGGTGATGGGGCGAGGGTTCAGCGCAGCAGTGCGTTCTCCAGGGACGACTGACACCCCTGTGGACCGAACCGGCAAGGTGACCATTCATCCGGAGCTGCTTGATGGAGATGGTCGATTGACGGAAGAAGATCTGCTCACCGTCCGCTTCAGTGGCGAGGACGAAACTGGAGAACCTGGGGTGCGCTCCAGTGAATAGGTTGGGTAAGACAGCTGCGCGGCAGCTCGACTCGGACTCGTAGGGGGAACCTCCTGGTGGATCAAAGAACACGGATCGTTGCCGCGGTGATCAAATCCGTGAAACTCCCTCCCCGCTTTCGCCTGCGTTTGCTCAAGGAGGATCCGGTGCGTCTGGAACTCAGCCTCACTCCGGCTTACGGCAAGGATCCGATCCAGGTGGGTCTGGTGGAGTCACTCGATCTGGTTGCACGACGCGACCGTGAAGGTCGCATCCCAAGAGATCTTCAGGGAACCTGGGACTGGACAGTCAGGCATGGCCAGGTGAGTACCGGTGGCTGGAACCCCTACCTCAAAGAAGCCCTGCAGACGATGTTCGAAACCGGACTTCCCGCAATTGTCTACGAGGAACTAACTGGAGAGGATTACCACCCGGTTGATGGTGCTCGCCACGTGCGCTGACCCCCGCATTCGAAAGCCCCCCGCGCTCTGCACCTTTCTGCGTGTAACGCCGTGCCAGCGGATACAGCCAAGCCGCCCGGCAAAGGGCTAAATAACTCTGGCCAGGCCTTAAAGGATTTCTTCATGGCCACGCTGAAACATCGCAGTGCCCCGCTCATCCGTTTGCTCACCGCAATGGGAGCTTTGACCAGCATTCTGCTGCTTGGGATCCTCAACTTCGTCCGCTGACGCCGATCGTCGACCTTGGGTTCCTTCCCCATTGATGCACTTCTGCACGAGCTGTGCGCTCGCCTTCACAGGTCAGGAACACTGATCCTCAAGGCACCACCGGGGGCAGGCAAAACCACCCGAGTTCCTCTGGCATTGATTGGGGAACTGGTCAATGCACCGCGTGTCGAAGGCCGAGTCCTGTTGATTGAGCCGCGACGACTGGCAACGAAAGCGGCAGCGACACGACTTGCTGCATCGATCTGCGAACCCGTGGGACAGCGAGTGGGCTACTCCGTTCGCAACGAGCAAAAGCGATCAGACGCCACGACTATCGAAGTCATCACTGACGGGTTGTTCCTCCGGCGTCTTCAGTCTCAGCCCGACCTGCCCGGAGTGGACATCGTGATCTTCGATGAATTCCACGAGCGCCGACGGGACAGTGACGTCGCCCTTGCACTTCTTCGGGAAGCACGACGCCTGCTCAGGCCTGATCTGAAGCTGCTGCTGATGTCTGCAACTCTGGAGCTGGAGGAGCTGAGTGCTCAGTTCGATGCAGCAGACACGCTCACCAGTGAGGGAAGAGCCTTCCCGGTGGAAACCTGCCACTGCCCTGCTCGCGACAAAGAGCCCCTCGAAGCTCATGTGTTGCGCGTGCTCGAACAGGAATTGATCGAGCTCGAACGCAGTCACCATGACGGCGGAAGTCCCCCCGGTGTGCTCGTTTTTCTACCCGGCGTGCGAGAGATTGAACGATGCCGACAGAGGCTGAACAGGGAGCAGCGGCTGGAGAACTGGCAGGTGCTGGCGCTGCATGGTCAGCTGTCTCTCAAACTGCAGTCCGAAGCACTCAAAGCCTGCAACAAACGCTGGAACGGACGCATCGTTCTGGCCACATCGATTGCGGAAAGTTCACTCACGCTGGATGGCATACGTCTCGTTGTGGATGCAGGGCTGAATCGCCACACGCGTTTTGATCCAGGCACCGGGATGGAAGGGTTGGTGACCGTACCAGCCAGCATGGCCAGCGCAGATCAGAGGCGGGGACGAGCGGGTCGACAGAGACCCGGCCGCTGTGTACGCCTTTGGTCAGCGGCTGAAGAGCAACGCCGACCAGCGCAAGACCTTCCGGAGCTGCAACGGGCAGATCCACAACCCACCTTGCTTGACCTGGCGCAGTGGGGAGCTGGCCTGGGTGAAGAGCTCGACTGGCTGGAACCTCCCCCCCGACCACTGTTCCAGGAAGGGCAACAACAGCTGAAGCAGCTGAAACTGCTGACCGATCAGGGGCACATCACAGCGATGGGCCGACAAGTGGCAGCCTTCGGCATGCACCCAAGACTGGGACTGATGCTGATCCAGGCAAGGAATTGGGGACTGGAGGAGATGGCCTGCGATCTGGCTGCGTTGCTGAGTGAAAGGGATCTCCCCGGGGTCCGCGATCTCGGGTGTGACATCGGCCTCCGCCTCCAGCGTCTCAGAGATACAGAGCGATCAGATCATCACGATGTCCAGGATCTGCTGTTGCGGCAGAGCCGAAAGTGGCAAAGACAGTTGCGGACTGTCGAACCACAGGGGAGGCAGATGTTCTCGAGCGAAACCGAGGACTTCTGCGTCGCAAAGTTAATCGCCACGGCATTCCCCGAATGGTTGGCCCTGGCACGACCGGGGCGTGCAGGTTCGTTCCTTCTGCGCCAGGGGCGCGGGGCGGTTCTACCCAAGTCCGATCCGCTGAGCGGCGCCGAAGCCCTGGCCATCGCCCGGCTCGACCTCAAAGATCGAGATGCATGCATCCGCCTGGCGGTACCCATCAGCAGGCAGCATCTCGAGGATATGGCGAAAGAACAGGGGGAATGGAACGATCACGTTGTCTGGAACGACAGCCAGCAACGGATCAGCGGCGAGCGAGTGCTGAGCCTTGGTGCGATCGAATTGCAACGCCAGCAACTGCCACGCCCTTCAGCTGATCTGGTGAGCCATGCCTTGCTGCAGCGACTTCAGAACCATGGTCTCAATCTTCTGCCCTGGAATGAACGCTGCGAACAGCTGCGTCGGCGCCTTCAGATTGCCCACATTCATCTTGGAGCCCCATGGCCCAATCGCACACTTCAGGAACTGCAGAAAAGACCCGAACTTTGGATCAAGGAGGCCAGTCTGAACTGCAGCAGCTGGCAGGACCTGGACAGCCGGGAGCTGATTGAAGCGTTGTGGAATGATCTCCCCTGGGAAAGGCGCCGGGAGCTGGACAGATTGCTTCCTGAGCGGTTGAAGATTCCGAGCGGCAGAGAAGCCAGAGTGATTTACGGAGATGACGACGCAGTGCTCTCGGTGAAGCTGCAGGAGATGTTCGGCAGCAGCCAAGGACCGATCCTTCTCAACGGGGCACTGCCGGTAACCCTTGAACTGCTCTCCCCAGCTGGTCGTCCCCTCCAGCGCACCAGGGATCTTGCCGGCTTCTGGGCGGGCAGCTATCACGATGTGCGTCGTGAGATGCGCGGCCGCTACCCGAAACACCCCTGGCCGGAATCACCGATGACAGCCTTTCCGACTAGCAAGTCGAAGAAAAGGCCGTAATGTCGCATTCACGACAGGCAACAAAACTCCATTGTTTGTTACATTGGTTGAAGTCAAGGAACACGACCCATGTCTGACAACGCATCCCGCTTCGGCTTCGTCAACTTCGCTGAAACCTGGAATGGCCGGCTGGCCATGATGGGCTTCGTGATCGGCCTGGGTACCGAACTGCTCACCGGCCAGGGCATCCTGTCCCAGATTGGCCTCGGCTGACAGCGATAGAGGGCACTGCAAGCCCTGCATCCATGCAAACCCCATCGGCCTGCCGATGGGGTTTTTCAATGTCCGCCGTCACTGCGAGAGAGTACTTAAAGTTGTTCTCTGCCCTTGCCCCGTTTCTTCGCCGGCAACCGCCGCGATGGTGCCAGGTTGCTGAGCAGTGCACTGGTGTTTCTATCGATCGGGCTGACCCAGCTGGACCATCAGTGGGGGCGGATCCTCAGTGTCATTGCTGGTGCTGTCTGCATCTACTGGGGTTTCGCCTATCGCCGCCTTGATCGATAACGCCATCCCCAGCTACTCCGTCAAGGAGCTCAACAACGCAGTCGGCTCCCTGCTCGAGCGCGGTTTCGCCCCCCGTTTTCTGGTCCAGGGCAGTGCGTCCCGCCCCCAGATCAAAAAAGGACACCTCTGGGTGAACCTCACCGACGGGGAAGCAACCATCACGGTGGTCTGCTGGGCCTCACGGTTGAATCAGCTCGATTACGTCCCTGCAGACGGGGACGGCATCACGGTGATCGGAAAGCTGAATTTCTGGGCGGCTCGGGCCAGTCTCGCCGTACAGGCCATTGACATCCGCCCGAGTCTCTCCACCGTTGATCGACGCTTTGAAGCGGTTAAAGCACTGCTGTCATCAGAAGGGTTGATTGATCCAGCAGCGCGAAAAAGCCTGCCGTTGATCCCTACCCGCATTGCGCTGTTGACGAGCGTGCCCAGTTCAGCCCTGGCGGACATGCTGAGAACCGCAAGCGAGCGATGGCCACTGGCTGAGCTACTTGTTGTTCCGATCCCTGTTCAGGGAGCAGTAGCTCAACAGATCAGTGCAGTGTTGGAACAAATCAACAAGGCTCAACCTCAGTTGAAGCTTGATGCTCTTGTGCTGGCCAGGGGGGGAGGCAGCCGTGAAGATCTTATGGTGTTTGACGACGAACAGGTCTGTCGAGCCATTGCCGCAATCTGCTTTCCGGTCGTGACAGGTCTGGGGCACGAAGACGACCTCACGGTGGCCGATCTTGTAGCTGATCACAGGGCTGCCACTCCCACAGCGGCAATCGTCAGCCTTTTTCCGAGTCGAGTCACAGCGTTGCAGACAGTCCGTCAGCAACGCTTGCAGCTGGTTCAACAACAACAGTGGCGTTTCAGACGAGAACAGGAACGGCTGAAGCAGAAGCAGCTACAGCTGCAAAGTGTTCATCCAGAAACCGTGCTGCAGCGCACCCGTCATCAGTTGCGCCAACGACAGCAACTACTCACGGCCCTCTCACCGGATCGATGGTTGAGCAGAGGTTTCGCCAGAGTGATGCAAGTGGACGGCACTGTGCTGGAGTCAGTGAAGGAAGCCAGGCCCAGCGACAATCTTGAGATTCATCTTCGAGACGGGCAGATCGGCGTGACTGTTCAAACCGTTCAGAACACTCTTGGACACACCTGACTCCGGACGAAAACCTCTGATTTGAAGCCAACGTCATCCTTTTTTCATGCCGAAAAAACCCCAAACGGTCAAGACCGAGTCACAGGAGACTTGGCGCAAGCAAGCAGAAACACTGAACTATGAAGAGGCGCTTCAGGCACTCGACCTCCTCTTGGCCAGGCTTCAGGACGAAGCTCTACCGTTATCCGAACTCCAGAACAGTTATCAACGGGCGGAGATTTACTTGAGTCGATGTGAACAACTTCTCAGCGAAACAGAACAGAATGTTCTTCAACTTAACCCCGATACATTGACCACAGAGACCTTCAAGCAGCGGAATGATGCGTAACATTCTGATCTGGAGCTACTTGCTTCTGGCCCTGCTCGGTGCCGTATTGCCCTGGCAAGCCAATCTGGAATTCATGCAGACGGGAACGGGCTCAGGCTTCGACCTCAGTGGCTTTATCAGGGATGCCAATCTGAATGCAGCATCACGATCCCTCAGCCGCGATCTGATCATCGGCGCCACTGCGTTCACCATCTGGATCGCCATTGAGGGTCGCCGTTTGCAGGTCAAGGGCTGGTGGATCACCCTGGTGTTGTGCGTGACCGTGTCGTTTGCCTGCGGCGGCCCCTTTTTCCTGCATTTGCGTGAACGCCGACTTGTGGAGCTTGAAAAGGAGGATCAACCGATCAATCCAGATAATGGATAAGCAGCTGAATCAGATCTAGCTCAGATTTCTACATCCTCTGCAGTGACGTCAATCGTGGCGGAACTTGCAGGAATCGAATCATCTTTAAATTGCGAAGTGGAGGTCTGCGATGTATCCACATTTGAGAAAGCAGATCCGCAGACAGCACAAACCGGGTTGGCCTGCAGGGAAGCCGAGCCGCAGTTGGGACAAACCTGCATTCGGCTTTGCAACACCCTCCAACCAATCCAACCAAGACCAGCCAGGAGCAGAGGAAGGGCGAGCAGAACAAGGGCTACTCCTCCGAGCACATCGATCACAGCTCTGCCTACCGGTGTCGGCAACAACAGCAACAGGGCCATGAGCCAGACCAAAGGGGGCAGTCGACCCATATCACTCGGGACCCGGTGAATGAAGGATCTCCATAATCACTGATTAACGTCAGTCTTGGGCAAGCTGAATGAACGGATCACCGCCCTTCTTAATACGCATATTGGCCAACTCCACACTCCAGCACTGACCGAAATAAATCACTACACCGACCATCCAGATCCATAATGTCAGCACAAGAACCCCGCCGATAACGCCATAAGCCTGAAAGCGAGATCCGAGTGAAAAAATGCTTCGACTGACCGCAAGATTTAAAATTGTTAGCAAAAAGCCGATCAACAAGGAACCTGGGATCAGTGGCAAAAAAGGAACTTTCCTGCTGGGAAGCAGGAACTGCAACAACAAAGCCATTGCGGAAAATCCAAGAAAGGGAATCAACAAACGTCCAAATTGAAGCACTGGCAAATCCAGAAAAACATCAGCCAGCCATGGCACAGAGCGGAAAAATTCATCAAGAAAAGCTGCCGGAACCATTCGCAGATTGGCACTGATTTGATCAACAACGACGAGAAGACCAATCAGAATCACGACAAAAAAAGCTTCAACCCGCACCCGCACAAAACGATAAGCCTGCACTCCGAACGGCAATGCATCAGGCAAAGGCTGCAAAACATCACGCCATAAACGATCGGCTCCTCGCTGCAGAGTTAGATAAACATTCCCAGCAGTGACAAGCAAAACAACGGCGCCCAGAAGGCCAGCTCCGAATTTCTGAGAAACAAGTTGCTGGAGAGTCTGACGGATAATTTCAATGGCAGGAGATGGCAGCACACCACTGGCGTAGGCCAGTATTTGTTCGTCAAGATTCTGCTGCCTGCCTAAAAGCCAGGACGCAACTGATAACGAGATCAGCAGAATCGGAAAGATTGACTGAAGCGTGTAGTACGCAAAAGCAGCACTGAGATCTACGCAATCCGAAGAAACCCAACGCAAATAAGCCCTCCAAAGAGAGCGGCAAATTTGACGAATCGACAGCCCTTGTGCCATGAAATCCGCCAGTGTTATGAATCCAAACTAGCGCGTCAGGGTACAAAAAAAGCCACCCTCTCCGGGGTGGCTTTCTTCGTATCACTGATGTGATTGGAATGTTTTACCTGG
>NYZI01000032.1 GCA_002687115.1 Cyanobium sp. ARS6 | reverse complement strand
TGGTGCCTACTTCGATCGCGTGATCGGCGCCGTTTCCTGAACGGCTTCTCGCTTTCTTTTCAGACACTCTCCCTCTTAAAGGAACCAAAACAATGAAGTCCGTTGTAACCACAGTTGTGACTGCTGCAGATGCAGCAGGTCGCTTCCCATCCCAGAACGATCTTGAAGCCGTGCAGGGCAATATCCAACGTGCCGCTGCTCGCCTTGAAGCTGCTGAAAAGCTTGCTGCAGGCTTGGATGCTGTTACCCGTGAAGCCGGTGATGCATGCTTCAACAAATACGCCTATCTGAAGCAGCCCGGTGAGGCTGGCGACAGTCAGGTCAAAGTTGACAAGTGCTATCGCGATCTGGGCCACTATCTCCGCCTGATCAACTACTGCCTTGTTGTTGGTGGCACTGGCCCTCTGGATGAATGGGGCATTGCAGGTGCCCGTGAGGTTTATCGCTCCCTGGGTTTGCCTACAGGCCCCTATGTCGAAGCACTCACCTACACCCGTGACCGCGCTTGCGCTCCACGCGATATGAGCCCCCAGGCTCTTAATGAGTTCAAGTCCTACCTGGATTACGTGATCAACGCTCTTTCCTGAGACTGCTTCACCATTAATCACGCAATCAGGGATGCTCCGGCATCCCTTTTTTAATGGCTAATTGTCTTCAGATTGTCGTAGTCGATCAATGGCAAGATTCATTACTCTGTTGACAACTGGATCTGATTCTTGTTCGCTGAGTTTCAGGAGAATTGGAAGGCTTGATGTGCACTCGAGTTTCATGAGTGACAGCGCACTATTTTTCCTGACCCAACTGTCAGGATCCGAGAGTGCTTTGACCAGGAATGATTCTCCCCACTCAGCGTCTTCAAGGTTTCCAATGAGGGTGACTGCTTCTGATCGGATTTCTGAGCATGAGTCGCTGAGTGCAAGGCAAAGGAGGTCTCTATCTTTTTGAGCATCAAGAGATTGAATCTGGCTTCCTAAAGCAGAGATCGCTGCCTTACGAACACTTGGATGGTCTGATTTTGCTGCATCGCGAAGTGCTTCCGGTGCGCGATCACCTATGAATGCAAGCGCCCAATTGGCCAGACCAATTTGCATTTCTGAGCTTTCTGGATTTTTGAGAATGCCTAAGATTGCACTTACAGCGTCGGTACCTATAGCAGCCATGGCACCCATGGCTGATCCTTGGACCACTGAATCTGAATCATTCAGCAAAGCATCAACAAGAGCCGGAAGACTGTCTGGATCTGAAATTAAGGTCAGAGTTTTTGCGGCTGCTCTTCGAACTGTGACTTTCTCGCTGAGCAGCATTGCCTGACATAAGGACGGAACAGCTGCTTTGCCAACAGATCCAAGGCTATCGGCAAAGCGCAGTCTTAGAAGTCCGCGGGGATCACCTAACCCAGCTATCATTGAAGCAATTGATTTCGGATCTGCGTCGATCGGAAGACCTGCTTTGAGTTTTCCTTTGAGATGCGTTGCTAGATCGAGTGCTTCATCTTCGTTCAGCTGAATAACAGTTGAATATTCAGAGGAATCATCTCCTTGAATATTTGGTTTTGGAAACTCTTTTTTTTCCATCACCCTTGTCGCTGACATTGTTTAACCTGATCACGACCTTAGCTCACACCATGACTGTCTTTGTTGTATCTCATAATCTTCAGGTCCATTCGGATAATGTTCCAGCTCTTTCTGCTGTTGCCTTGGCTGAAGCATTAAAGGGGCAATCCAACTCGTTCAGCGTTGCCGAGCCTTTGACTCATCCCCATTGGTTGATCAGGCTGGAGTCATCTTTAAGCGCTGAAGCCATGGCCGATGAACTTGTGAAGGCTTGGAAGAGTTTTCGACGTGCAGCTGGACATGGAAGTGATCACGACTGTCTTGCTCTTGGTGGCCGCAAAGATACGCCAGGATCTTCTGGATCACCTCTCCAGCAAGGTGCTTGGGGTGTCGACATGGTTGAGTGCCTTAATCCAGAGCAGTTCCTTCTGAGCATCAACTGGGAAGTCCTCAAAGGCGGTCGACCCAGCGACGCGATTTTTGAAGTCAAAGGATAATTCTGAGTTTTTTAAAGGTTTATTTGCGACGTTGTCGACGACCACGCTGTTTCTTTTTCTCGGGACTTTGAGTATCGCAAATTTCACTGTCAGCGCTTTTCTTGGATTTTTTGGATGGAGGATTCTTGGCGAGAGGCTTGCTGTTCTTTGAATTCGAGGTTGGTTTATCGGAAAAAATAGTTTGTTTTCCGCTATCAACCTGATCAGAGTCAGGATTTAATGATTTAATGCTGAATCCAGCCCGGTGCATGACTTGCATGCCATGGGATAAGCCTTCAAAAGGGATATTGAAATTCACCGATAAGGATGGTCTTGATCGATTTGTAGCGATTGTTTGAATTTTAAATTGTTTTCCTGGAAAAGGTCCCACAATGTCTATGTAACTGAGCGGAGTCTATAACGACTCTTCTCTGCAGCCTCGTCACTTTGTTTTTGTTGATGAGTTTGAGTTTGGTGAAGACTCTTTGTTTGAATATACGGTAAAATTTGTACGTTATTTTTTTTCTTAATGACGGGTCGTTTTGACAATATTCACCCTGAGCTGACATGCAAGCAGGCACGGAAAATTCTTCTTCAATCTATTGATGATCTTGACTCGCAGAGTGATTATTATATGGCTGCGTCTCATTTGATTAATTGTCCAGGCCCTGAGACTGAAAGGTCATTGGCCGACTTTCTTGGGTGCTCACAAAATGAACAAGCGGTAAAAATTGCCAAAAGAAAAGCGGTCGAGGTTTTGGGAAGACTCGGTGTGACCTCCTTGATATCTAATATTGGCCAATGTCTTTGGTCTGACGATCAATACCTTGTTGAAAATACTGTTTATGCACTAAAGCAGTTGAATTGCAGAGAGCTTAGCTTGGTCCAAAAAATGCAATCTCTTCTGAAGGAAAATGCTGATAATCAGCGTGTTTTGATTCAGTGTTTGTCGAGTCTTTCTGCTCGTGAAAGTCTTTCACTATTGAGTGAATTTCAGTTTGCCGAATCGCCCGGTATCCGAGGCGCTGCTATCTCGGCAATTGTTCAGCACACAGGAGATACAAGTAAACTGTCAGTCATTGTTCATCATCTTACTCTTCCGAATCAGATGGATCGGCAGTGTGCCATCCAGGATCTAATTGATGCCAGAGCTCTCGAATGTCTATGTTCAATTGTTAGTGCGCCTGTTTCTCCAACGTTTCGCCTACGTGCCTGCAGGCTGCTTATAACAACTGAGGATCTGGATTCACAAGCAGAAAAGTTTCTTCCACTTGTTGATTCTTTGTTGGTTGATAATCCCGATGATGTTGAAATTATTCACCGATATGACGCAGCAGACCCTGATGCTGACATTTTGATTCGGGATTTGTTCAATACAGATTTTAGCCGATGCTATCTTGCCTTGAAATCTCTTCGTCGCTGTTCAGCTGCGCGGCTTTGGCCGCTGATCATTAAAACCTGGGAAGAAGAGGCCTATAACGACTATGGTGCACATTATTTTTTCATGAGATTGTTTGGTTCGCGAACAGACTGGCCTGACGATTCAATGGATTGTATTCTCGATATCCTTAAGAGTGCTGCTGTAAATAGACGCCCGCAATTTCAAAAAAGCCGTTCGGCTGCAATCTATTCAATCTCTCAATTGAATTCCAGCCTATTCTTGGAGCTGATCCCTGGTTTCTTGAATGAAAAATGTATGCCTCCCTGGGATTGTCGCTACATCTTGATTGTGGCTTTCGAGTCCATTTCGGAGGATGTTGATAATCAGCGAGAGCGTTGGTTGATGGATTTATTGGCCGATGATGATGATGTTTTTGTACGAGCCAGACTGATGTTCAAAAATAGTTTGTGACGATGCTCTTGTGTTGGAAGTGCTGATCCTCTCAGCGCGCGTCTGTGCTTCGGTGCTAAAATTAGATCTATAGATTTCAAAGCATAAATATGAGTCCTTCTGCCCCAAGCTTTGACTCACTTTTTGCTGATCTGTGTCATCCAAATCCTAATATTCGCTTTGATGCTTGTCTGCTTTTGGCGGAGCATTTCCCGGACGACTCGTTACCAAAATTGTTTGAGATGATGCACGATCCCGATCCGGGCGTCTATCGGACTGCGGTTAAAGCGTTGGGAGTCCTAGGTCATCGAAGTCTTCCTGGTTTGATTCAGTTGTTTACTGATTCAGATAATGGAACAGTGAGAGCATGTTGTGTCAAAGCGATAGTGCAGGTTTCAGTCCATTGTCCTGATCAGGTATTTCCTCTTCAAGTGCTGAAGATGCTTGAAGCGGCTATGGATGATTCAAATCCTGTAGTCGCTCAATCTGCCTTGATGACATTAGGCCATCTCTCGAAGCAAACCTCAGAGGAAGATCGGGTGATTCCACTCCTGATTAAGGCTTGCGACAGCAGCAACATTGCTCATGTGCAAGGAGCTGCAATGTCTCTCGCTGAAATTAATTCACCTTTAGTCAATGAATGCCTCAAAAGTCTCGCAGAAGATGAGTTGAAAGATTCGTTGGTTCGCGACGTTGCTCAAGCAAGTCTTGAGAGGCGCCAGAGTTTGGGCCTTGATTAATATCCCTACTAGATGTTTTCTAGTACGTTAATCGCAACTTTCATGACTGATTTGACTTGGTCATTTTTTTCCTCTGCTTCTGCATTTCTTAGCGGTTTGGTCGCGTCTTTGGCTTCCATTTTCATCAGAGCAAGCGATGCATTTTTTCGAACTTGTGTGGATTCATCGCAAAGTAATTCGCAGAGTTTCTCGTAGGCATCCTCTGGCTCTAAAGTTTTTCCGGCCATTGTTGCTGCTTCTGCTCTGACTTCACTCGATTGATCCGACAATGCCTTGATGAGTGCATTGGTTGCAGATTGGTGTTGTCCGGACTGAATCTGTTCGGCCAACACAGTTATGGCAGCGATTCGAATCTCTATATTTTCTGATTGTGTTGCGTTGTCCAGTGCGCCGGGAGCTTTTGAGCCAATAAAGCTTAATGCCAGGTTGATCAGTCCTACCTGAAAAGCTGTACATTCTGGCTCAGTAAGAATTTTCAGCAGATCCTCGATTGCAGGTACTCCTATTGTTGCCATCGCGCCTGCTGAGGATCCTTGAACGACAGGATCAGGATCTGTTTTAAAGGCTTCGATCAGATTTGGCAACGCTTTTTCACTGCCAATCAGATTGAGTGTTTTGGCGGATGCGCGTCGAATAATTACGTTTGAGTTGTTTTTCATGGCATCGCATAAATATGGAATAGCTGCTTCGCCTACGTTCCCAAGGCTTTGCGCAAATGTGAGTCGTAAAGCACCACGCTGATCTCCCAAGCCTGCAACCATTTGCTTGATCGATGATTGGTCAGATTTTGGCGTTTCTTGATCGACTAGTTTTTGCTTTAATACTTCAGCCAATTCTAAAGCCTCTTCCTCGGTAAGACTTTCTAGCTCATTGACTTGTTGATTAGATGTTGCCTCATTCATGGTTTTCACTCACGTGTGTCGAATCTAATTGATTGGCTAAGCTCTCAGCCGGTTGTTAATTGCTATGCCTGAGCATTGACAAAAAAACCCCATCGAAAGATGGGGTCCGATACTTATAGATCAATCCTGAGTTTGGATCAGAAGTGAACTCCGAAAGGACGGAATGCCACATAATCGGTCATCTTGGGCGGCTGATGTCCGCTGTATTTCTGTTGTGGCAGTTTGACTGGAGTCTTTTGAACTGCTGAGTAGGAGAACGCCTGTGGCTTGGATTCTTCTCTTGACGCGATAGCCAGAGGGTTGATCGTCCGGCTGTTGCGGCCTTGGGCGTTGTCGCTGATGGCAACCTTCATACCGCCCAGCTCACGCATCAGATTGAAGGAACGTGTGAACATTCCTGCATATGAATCGTGGCTCCTTTCGTAAGGGACAATGTCTGATCCGAAGACTTCCGTGTATTCGGCGGAGTCGGTCAGCTTGTCAATCAACGCATCAAAGCCGCTCTCAGCCTGAAGCTTGATGTGATCCTGTACCTCTGTTTGGTCAAGTGGAGCGCGACCAAGCAGATGTTTGAAATTCAATTCAATGCCACGTTGTGCACCAACGCTATGGAAAAAGTTTGACTTGTAAAAATCAGACTTAGCCAAGCCGTTCACGAAATCGCGAACAGTGATTTCACCATTAAGCAGCCTGGCTTCAAGGGAGGTTTCTCTTTGACTCTCTCGGGGGTGAAGATTGCCGAATACTTGACGATATGACGCTGCGATCACGCGCTCAAGTGCAGCTGCATTGTCCGGGTTGTATTGATCAAAAACAGCTCCAAAGGGGCATTCGGCGTGAAGGCGAGGGCCGATTCCAATCCCCATGGAGGCACAGTGTTGCCGTTTGTACTCGGCTCGTGCGCCTGCATCCGTGCGGTGCACCGTGTTTTTTCCGGCTTTGCTGTCTGTTGAGTAGGCGGCCGGTCCGGTTCGGGTCGCTGAAGTGAGAGATTTCAGGCTGGTTTCTGTGCCGAGCATGATGTGAATTGGGGGATAGGTGTGATTGTTTGTTCCGAATTACCCCTGAAAAATGCTTTTAGTCGTGAAGCTCAAGAGCAATCGGTTGCAAACTTTGATGCAACAAGAAATCAAGACTTTGGAATGTTGATACAAATGATCGGTGTCATTCTGTTTCAACGCTTAATTAATTGGCTGATGGCGATTAATTCATATTCAGCAGGTTTCACTTACCTCATTCACCTTTCGAGTCAAAGGTAAAAAAAAGGGTGGGCAGAAATGCCCACCCATGTCACATTGCTGAATTGAATCAACCTTTGAGCTTTAATCAGCCGAGGGAGTTGATCACGTAGTCCAGCAGTGTGTTGTAGGCGGTCAGAGCCTGGGGGCTCATGTCGCGAGGGGCACAGCCGTCGTTACGCATCTGGGAGAAACCAGCCACATAGGTGCCAGCGTCGATGCTCAGAGCCTTGTAGACCTCTTTCTGACCATTGATGGCCAGTTCGTCGAGGGGACCTGTACCGCCGGTGACGAGGCAATAGTTGATCAGACGCAGGTAGTGAACGAAGTCACGCTTGCACTTCTCTTTACCTTCAGTGGCGCACTGGCGGGGCTGACGGCCGGTGGCACCGTTGGGGTACTGGGCGTATACAGCATCAACTGCACGCTGTGCAATGGCGTCGTAGCCGGATGCCAGCTTTTCAGCGGCTTCCAGACGTGCAGCAGCACGCTGGATGGAACCCTGAACGGATTCCATGTCGGAAGCGGAGGGGAAACGTGAAGCGCTATCGGCTGCGCCGACAACAGTGGTGATGACGGACTTCATGATGAAGGATGTGAGTTGTTTTGAACGATCAAACAGAAGTGGTTCAGCTGATAGCGCTGATCACCATGTCGAAGTAGCTGCCGGCTTCAGCAGATAGGCTTGCGCAGTCACCCTGGGTCACAGCAGCTTTCTTGGCTCCGCTGTTGGTGTTGGTGATCAGAGCGCCAGCAGCTGCCTTCATGATGGCCACGGCACGTGAAGCAGAACCGGTAGGAACGCCTAGAGCGGCGTAGGTTTCGCGAAGACCGTTCAGGCAACGGTCCTGCAGCACGGAAGCGTCACCGGCAAGCAGGGCGTAGCTCACGTAGCGAAGAACGATCTCGCCATCGCGCAGGCATGCAGCCATCTTGCGGTTGGTGTACACACCACCGTTGGGAGCGGTCAGACCGGTGTTCTCGCAGCAGATACCTGCAACAGCATCAGAAACGATGCAGGCAGCGTTGCCGGAGATGGCGTTGACGGCGTCAAGACGCTTGTTGCCTTCAGAAATGAAGGACTTGAGGGAGGCCAGCTCGCCTCCGCCGATGAAAGCGCCGCTGGAATCGGCCGAGA
>NYZI01000031.1 GCA_002687115.1 Cyanobium sp. ARS6 | reverse complement strand
GGTGTCGCTCCTGCAGGCGAAGAAGCCTGCACTTTCGTGTCTCCCGCTTGACACTTAGCGTCAAGGTTGAGTATCGATAATTACCGAACCATGTGTTTCAAATTCTGGTACTTTGGGCAACAGAGTACCCGTTTCCCTGAATTTATTCTTTCCTACTCCCGCTCAAACTGAGACGGGGCACTTCGCATATATTGCAGTGC
Organism: Cyanobium sp. ARS6; assembly: GCA_002687115.1. GTDB lineage: Bacteria > Cyanobacteriota > Cyanobacteriia > PCC-6307 > Cyanobiaceae > Synechococcus_C. The sequence goes on along the minus strand of NYZI01000031.1, from coordinate 6,255 downwards.
TGTCCTCGCACCGGAGTCCTCCTCCGTGCCTTCCTTGCTCCAGCCGAGCCGTCGCTCGCTGTCTTGAGCCAAGGGGGTGCCCTCTCTTTGTCCTCTGTATCTGTATATATATATTTGGCACATGCCACCGCGGTGTCCGTGCTCCGTCGAGCCGACCGCCGGCTGGCTTGGCTGTCGGAGTACCACTCCCGCCTTCTCTCTGTCGGTGGTTAGCCGACTCCAGTCTTCGGGTTGGTGCCCCTTCGGTCTTTGGGTCGGTGCCCCTTCGGTCCTTGGGTCCGGTCCCCTTTTGAGAGTCGGTCCTTGGGTTTTCCGTGTCCCTCCAGTTCTCGGGTTCTCTGGTCCCCGCCGGTCCTTGGGTTTTCCGGCCCCACGTGGCGTGTCTCAACGCTCACGTCTCCATCGCGTCCTCCGCGATCTCTTTGGCCTTGCGCTTCTTGTTGGCCTTCTCCTTCACTGGCAGATTCTGACCTTTGATCACTGCCGTGTGCCGCGCGTGGAGCTTGTAGCTCAGCGCCTTCGTCATGATGTCCGCCACCATGAACGCCGTCGGCACATACACAAGAGCAAGACGCCCTTTCTCAATCTCCCGCTCAATCCAGCGGATGCGCACCTCAATGTGTTTTGTGCGTCCATGATGCCGCCCGGGGTTCTCGGCGATCTGGATGCACGACTTGTTGTCCTGTCCGACAAGAAGTGGTCCGTGTTGTGGCTCATTCAACGCCACCAACACCTGCCTGATGTAATAGCCCTCACATACACCGATCGTCAGGGCGATGTACTCGGCCTCCGTCGAACTCAGCGCGATGTCCAACATGCGCCTCGACAACTCGAACACGCACATCGAGTTCACGAAGAAACACACGCCGAACCGGCACAACGCCTTCTCCTCTGAGAGCCACGTTGCATCGACATATCCATACACCGTGTTCTTTCCCACGCTGACATTGAATCCTGACGGACGAAGACCACGCCGATCAGGAGCACGAAATACACGTCCCTCGACGTCGTTCGCGATCGTCCACTTGAAGTAGCGGAACAGGTGTACGGCCGCGTTGAGCATAAGTTGCGACGGGTTCTCGAGGAAGCAGGCGAGGTACGCGACCGCAAAGCACGCCTCCGGACAAGAATTCCTTGAGATCCAGCGCGCCACTCCGAGCAACCGCCGATAAAGATTACGTCGTCGCTCATCCACGTGCTCCGGCATGTCCGCCTTCGTGAACTTCACGCCTGTCGCCATCGGTGTCGCAGCCGGCGTCGCCTTCTCCAGGCCGAACGCCTTCAGCGACTTCTCGATGTAGCCCTGCTGCGAGATCTTGAGATATCCCCTCGCCGCGTTGTGTGTGACCCACAGTGCCATGTAGTCCAGGCCTTCGATGCCCATGCGCTCCATGTTCGAGACCTTGAGCTCACGAGTCACCATGTCGAACCACTCCTCGAATTTGTTCGCGTCACTCGTCGTGAACAGGAAGTCGTCCACATGTGTGCCCGCCTTGATGATGAACGAGCCCATGATGCGCACGAAGAGACATGGGTCGACCGCGGTGCGCTTCATCCCGTGCTTCTCCAGAATGGACACCATGTGATCATACCATCGACGAGGTGCTTGTGCTAGACCGTATAGTGCCTTCCGTAGACGCATTATCTTGCCTTTGAAGCGCTTGTGCCATTCATAGCCCTTGGGCGGACGACAGTAGACCCATTCCTCCGGCAACAGCATGGCATAGAGGAACGCGCCCTTGACGTCCGCCAGATAGATCGTTTCGAAATTGGCCACAGCCAGCGCCCACAACACGAGCATCACGGTCTGCGTCATGACGGGTGAGAAGAGTTGACGATACGTGTTCGCGACCTTCTGGTTAAACAGGCCGAACGACGCGTCCGTGTCCTCCATCTCCTTGGTGTGGGGATCCGAACTCGTACCGAAATCTCCCATTTTGGTGCTCTGCTCCTCCTCATCAGTTTCGGCCACGTGGTTCTCCTTCTCTTCCTCCACGTGCTCCTCTGGCTTGCTCCGCGCCTCGTCGTACAGCTGCCACTTGTTTTCAACGTCCTTGACGTCGAACTCGTCGACGTTTGTCTCCCAGTCATCCCAGACTTGCTGATCTCCCCTCAGCACGAAGCGCGCCTTGTACTTGCCGTCGCGCTTCCGATTGAACACGAACCGGGTGTCGTAAATGTATGCTCCCTGGTTCAGTGCTTCGTTCTCATCGACAAGCACGTAGGTCTCGTTGTCGTAGATCGTATCGAGTTCCGTTTCGGCCGCTTTCTCGTATTCAGGCCAATCATCCATGGCCATGACCTCCTTGAGCGTGAACGGGCCGCAGTTGAGCGGTTTCTGCTGCGCGCTCATCACAGGCACCAGCAGCCCAGTGATGTCGTTGTAGTCACGAGCAAATATCAACTCGTCGAGCTTGCGCTCGTCTGTCATGCACGTGAACACCTGACCCTCGTGGCGGAAATAATTGCGCTTGGGTGTTGCCATCGTAACGATTGCCCACTCGCCACACTTGAGCTGTGAGACATCGTCACCCTCGAATCGGCGGAGCTGGGACAACTCGACTTTCACATTATCGCCATCGTCCCAAAAGACTGAGTGTAGGTCCTTGCCGCGGTCCTGCTTGCGGCGGGACGGTCCCACGTATGTGCCCGACGCCTTGCCCTCGTTAAAGTAGAAAACGATGCGGCATCCAGGCACGAGCTCCCGCTGAAATTGTGGAGTTCTTTGTACGCAAGTTGTCCGAGCCGTGTCCTGATCCGACGGCGCAAAACTCGTTGAGGAATTTCCAGAAGCATTTCCGGCAGATTCGCTATCTGTGGCGTTTGCGAGCTCGTCGGTGCAATCCGGCGATGATATGTCGAGTTCTTCTTCTTTCTCAACCCCGTCGTCGTCGTCGTCCGGCTCGAAGTCATCGAGTAGCTCGTCGTGAAAAGAGAAAGAATTTGGGATCTCCTTGAAGACTCGAGCTGTCTCCCCCTCATCGCCGAATGTGCCGTCGTCGAGCAATCGCCGCTGCCCGTCAGGCCGCCATGGAAAATACGTGATATCCGCCTTGTAGAAAACCGTGTTCTCTGCCTTGCGCTTGCCTGGCATCAAGACCGAGATTGCCTTTTCGCCTTCTTGGAATGCCCATCCGACAAATGCGCCTGCCTCGCCGCGTTGATCAAGGACGCCGTCCTCCACTTGTTCTTTCGCTCGGTGCACGATCACTAGGCACCCGAACGGCAACAGCGCCTCGACGTCGAGCGTGACGCCGAGCTTGTACCACGGCACGTAGACGTTGGGCGTGTTGTACTTGGTCGCCAGAAAATTGTTGAGTACCGCTGCGTACTTGCGCGCTAGCGCCCACGTGTTCTTGGGCGCATTGGCAAGCGCCATGATCGCCCGCATCGTCGAGTTCAGGATCGCGTGGTTGAGCTCGCCACGTCGGATCATGTGCGGGGTGTGAACACACGCAAGCTGCAGCGCGATGCCTTTGCTTCGCAGAAATTTTGCTACGACTTCTGAGGTATAATCGCTGCCTTGGTCTGCGCGCACTATGCGTAGAACGAACTGGCCCGGGATCTTGCCGATCAGTGCCAAAAACTGTTGCAGCACTTCGACGAAAGTTTCGCCCGACTTGTCGCTGACGGTGTACACGAATCGTAGGTTCGTGCCCCGATCGACGCCGTCGTGCGAGTAGCGCGATCCGCCGAGCGACTTCTCCTTGAACGGGCCGATCAGGTCCCAGACCATGCATTCGAACGGCTCGTACACCTTGCCCTCTTCACTTGCCTTTGGATACGAGCGCCGAAGTTTCGCCATCGTAAACTCACGGATCTTCGATGGTACATCGCCTTCGAGGTTGAGCCCAATGATCTCCCCCGTCTTCCTGAGCCGCGTGACGTCCGGGCCGCCGAATGTGACGTAGTACTTGGTCATGGAAGAGAGAAGAGCAAAATCTCCCATTTTGGTGTTCTGGCTCCGTCGGGCTTCGCCGTCGTCGTTTTTGTCGTTGTTGACGAGAGGCAGGTAGCTCAGACCATCCATGTCCTTCAGGAAGATCGTGACCCGAAATTGAGAATGGTAAATGGCGTCGATTGCCTCGGTGCACTTCCAGCCCTTCGCCTTGAGTTGGGTCCAAGAGACGAGGCTCAATGGTGACTGAGGACAGAGCAGCGCGGTGGACTTGTCTTCCGCGTACTTGTCGCCCACCAACGTCACCGTGCACCAGGCCTTGTCGTCCCATGACCACGCGTGAAGTTTCATGCAGATGTCGCCGACGAAGCCGCATGGAATCGTGTCGTCCTTGCCACCGACACCGAGCACTGAATAGCTGGGGTCTTTGCGGATGTTGCTCATGTGCGCTGCGCTCTTCAAAACATGGAGACTCGCCCCCGTGTCCAGGATCGCACTTGGTTTGTTGTCAACGCCGTTCACGTCCATCACCGAGGTAGCTTTGACCGTGAAGCGCGCGTTGTCCGACTTGTACTTGTTCTGCACCTTTTTGCGACCGTAATGGACAATGGGTGCTACAAGGGCAGGTACCACTTGTTGTACATACGCGCAGCTCAGGTGCGGGTGCAAGAGCCAGTCCAAGACGACCGAGATCACATACGAGATGCCGACCGCGAGGATCGTCACGAGCATGTACGAGATGCTTGAGATGCCCATGATCCCCATGTTCTCGCCCGCGGGGTTGCTCTCCATCACCGAGCCGAGCATGCCCGGGATCACTATGTTTCGGTCGCCTCCTTTGCCGCCCTTGCCTGCGTTCCCTTTTCTGCTGCTCGGGCACTCGCTGCTGCGATGTCCCCGACCTCCGCAATTCCAGCATACGATGTCGCCATTTGCTCCAGCGCCACGTCCGCGTCCTCCTCGACCGCCACCTCGGCCTCGTCCGAATTTTCCGCCCTTTTGTCCTCCTTTGGGTCCTCCTTTTCCTTTTCCTCCTTTTGCGCCTTTTCCGCCTTTTGCGCGCCCATAGTAAGCACCAGCGCCGTCAGCTCCTCCGTTTCCACGGCCGCCCCCCTTGTGTTTCTTCCACTCGCGATCGTTGTTGTAGTCATCGTTGTTGCCGTTCATCGCCGCAAACGCGCGTACACCTGACGCCTCGGCCGTTGTGGCCTTGAGGTCAAGTGACTGCTGCTCTGTGATGCCCCGGTTCAAAATATCATCGAACGTCAAGTTGTTGTCCTGCTTCCACACGGTGAGCAGCGTGGGCCAGTGGTCCGCGTTCGCGTTGAAGTGCGAGAAGAAGAGCTGCTTTTTCTCCTCGTCCGCCATGATCACGCCGTATAAGCGTAACTTCTCCTCGGCGTTTCTGATGCGGTCCACGTAAGCAGCGAAGCCCGCGCCCTCGTTGCGCTTGCTCCCGCTGTCTTTTGTCGTCGTCGCCTTGTCCATGAACGACTGCAGCGCGATCGTGAACTCGCCGCGCGCGATCTGGTTGGCCTCGGCGCTCTTACGAGCGCATTCTCGTTCAAGAGCAGCCATGCACTTGGCGAACATATAGGGCCTTTCGTCAGGTGGTCCAACTCCGGCCTGCTCGATGCGCGCCTTCTCGTCGGTCCACACACGCCGAAGTGCCGAGTTGTCGATGGCGCCTCCGACCTTGCCGACGAGTCGCTTCGACAGCTCCATCCACTTGGATCGCTTCGCGTTGCCTCCAGCTCCAGGGGGGTACAGCTGGTAGCCCACATTGGGGTCGTTGCCCAAGTCCGAGAAGACGCCGTCGAAGTCGCCCTTCTCGAGTGCCAGCAAGCCCATGCGCTCCTTCCAGCCAGGGAACTCCTCGCGAGTCTCGAGCTTCACCGCCTTCTTGTTTGACTCGTCGTCGCTGGACATGTTCCTGACCTTGAGCTCACGTCCCGGTTCGAGACGCAACGCTTGTTACTGGCACTGGCCCCTGTGGTCTGCTGTGCTGTGTGCGCTGGTGTGAACTCACCTTCGCAACCAACACGAATACCAACGGGGGTGGTCAAACCCGGTTGGATCCACTTTATGGTCGTACTCTAAAGTGAGAGTTCGTATCTCAAAAGAGAGACGCCAGCTCAGGCAAAACCCGGCTCGCTTCAAACAAAATCCCATGGAAGGGCACGAGCCAGAATCTGAGTCAGCAGACCCAGGGTTTGCCTTCCGGGGTCCCATAGTGGAATCATACCGACCTGCTAGCTATGTGTCACTCCTCCAGGCTAAGAAGCCTGCACTTTCGTGTCTCCCGCTTGACACTTAGCGTCAAGGTTGAGTATCGATAATTACCGAACCATGTGTTT
>NYZI01000030.1 GCA_002687115.1 Cyanobium sp. ARS6 | reverse complement strand
TGAGCCTTCTTGGTGCCTTCACGGAGCTGAGCAGCCAGAGCTACGGACATGGGATGGACACTTGATCGGTGTAGGCAACCATAAAATCGATTTTTGCCCGAGAGCCCAAAGGGTTGCGAAGGGTTACGCCGCTGTGCCCGTCGCTGCGGGATTGGCGAACAAATCAAACAAGTCCCGACAGATTGCGTGCAGTCGCTGAACCTGCTCGAGTTGCGGCAGATGAGAACCCTCAGGGTGCCAATCGCCCATCGTCGCCAGACGCCAGCGCTCACCGTCGTAGGTCATTCCACGCATCAAAACCCCCAGCAAATGCGGTGTGGGAAGAGATTCGCCATCAGCGGACCTGCGCTGAAGATGCAGTTGCAGCAGCAGGCTTCGGCACTCCAGTCGGGGACTCCAACCGGGGAAGTGAAAGGCCAGATCAAGGGTCTGATCCTCGTGCCAGCGGCGCGTCTGAGGGTCATCACGCCAGGGATTGAGATTGACGGTGACGGCCGGGAAACGATCTTTCACCAGGGTCACGGCCGAAGCCAGAGCCTGGGCGAGCTGCACGCTGTCAACCGCTTCTCCTGCGTTCACCGGTTCATCGTCGATGTCCACAGGTTGAAGGCTGCTGCTCCGAAGCGCCAGTGGCCGTTACGGTTGTGTCCATGATTCCGAGCACTCTCAGCTCCCGAATCAGTCTCTACGGACTGGTGGGAGTGGTTGCCGCAGCCGTTCATGCCCTGGTGCTGGTGGCTCTTGGCCTGCTGATGCCCCTCTGGCTGGCGAATCCCCTGGCCTTTCTTGCCGCGTCACTGGCCGGTTATCTAGGGCACGCAAGGTTCACCTTCCGCCCGGAAACAGGTGGCCAGAGCTTCGCTCGACGCTGGCTGGTCATCCAGTACGTGGTCAACCTCACGGTGAGTGGCGTCTTACCCCTTGCCCTGCCAAAAGCCCTGGGTGAGCCGGTGCGTGTCGCCGTTCTCGTGTTCACTCCCACCGCACTGAATGCCCTGATCTGGTCGCGGGCCGCACGCTTCAGCAAGCATCGCAGGGATGTCGTCGTCACTCCACTGCGCCATGCCGATGATCTCGGACTGAGCCCTGCCACCAACCAGGCCATTCTCGAACTCGCCAGCCAGAAGAGGCTGGACAGCTGCAGCCTGCTGGTGAATGGCCCGGTCGCTGCCGATGGCTTCCACGCCTGGCGACAACTTGAGCGAAAACACCCCCAGCTCCAGATCTGCCTGCACCTCTGCCTGACTGAAGGACCTGCATGCGCCAACCCATCAGTGGTGCCCGATCTCGTGGATTCCCATGGTCATCTGAAGCGATCGTTCGGTCAGTGGTTGTTGCTTTCACTGCTGCCGCGGCGCCATGCAACACGCCGCCGGATCGAACAACAGCTCGGTCTGGAGCTGGAGGCTCAGATCAAGCGTTTCCGCAGCTTCTGCGGTGACGCCCCCATTCATCTGGATGGCCATCAGCACATTCACTTGGTGCCGATCGTGATGAAGGCTGTCCTGGCCAGAGCTGGCGACAACGGCATCACCTGGGTACGACGAACGGAAGAGCCGCTGCCCACCGGTCTGCCGTTGCGCTACTGGAGTGAAGCCATCCGTCAGTCAGGCCTGTTGAAGTGGATGGTGCTCCAAGTGCTCAGTCGCAAAGCCAGGCCTGCCATCAGGCGCTGCGGGCTGGCCAGCAATCAGAGCTTCGCGGGGGTGCTGTTCACCGGCCAGATGGCAGGTGCTCCGATACTCGCTGCCTGGAAAGAGCTGAGCAGCAGGGAACCACAAGCAGGTTCCACGCCGCCATTGTTGCTGGCTCACCCCGGTGGTCCGCTCGACATTGATCTCGTCACCGCCGGTTTTGCCGTTTCCCAACCCTTTGCCGCCTCAAGCTGGCGACAACGTGAATGGCGCGCTCTTCAGGACTTGTGAACCCGACGGATGAAGTAGTGGGGACGCGATTTTGCCTCCACGTAAATCCGTCCGACATATTCCCCGAGAACACCGATGCCGATCAACTGAATTCCACCGATGAACAAAACCGCCACCATGAGAGAGGCATAACCTTCAACATCAACACCGAACAGAGCTGTGCGCAGGACGATCACCAACACATAAAACAAACTGATCGAGGACACCAGAACGCCGATCCCTGTCCACATTTTCAGGGGCAGAACAGAAAAAGAAAAAATTCCATCAAAGGCGTACCCAAACAGCTTGAGGGGGCTCCAGGAGGTCTGCCCTCCAACCCGGCTGACCCGCTGATAGGGAAGTTCAACACTTGAGTAGCCGGTCCAGGGAAGCAGACCTTTGGAAAAACGACTAGACTCGCGCAACTGGGTCACCGCATCAAGAACAGCGGCATCAAGCAGGCGGTAATCACCAGCCCCCTCCTGGAGCTCAATTGAATCGACCACTTTGTTGAACACCCGATAAAACCAGTGAGCACTGGCCACTTTCAGGCGCGATTCCTGATCCTGGTCATCTCGCACCGCCGTGACGACTTCAGCCCCTGCCCGCCATTGGCGCACCATCTCCTCGATGAGCTCCGGGGGGTGCTGAAGATCCGAGTCAATCAACACAGCTGCTGCACAGCGACCGTTGACATGGTCGAGGCCGGCAAGCATTGCAGCCTCCTTGCCGAAGTTGCGAGTGAGTTCCAGCAGAGTCACGGGCGAGCCGGCATGACTCTTCATCCAGGTGCGGATTCGTTCAACGGTGGCGTCGGACGATCCATCGTCAATGAGCACGAGCTTGTCGACACCAGGGACCGCCAACACACGCTCCAGAAAACGTGTGATCACATCCTGTTCGTTGAAACAGGCCGCCACAACCCATACTCCCTCGGACTTCGGCATGGGACGCAGGTCGGATCGAATGACTTTAGAAAACGCCCTTTGAGTCATAGGCTCGCGGCAACGTGATGCTGCTCTGCGGCAACCAGCCATGGCTCAGTTCGAGAAGCTCCAAGCCCCCACCAAGGGAACGCCGATTCGCTTCGAGAATGGTCAACCTGTGGTGGCAGACAATCCGATCATTCCGTTCATCCGCGGAGATGGAACAGGCGTGGACATCTGGCCAGCCACACAGAAGGTATTGGATGCGGCCGTGGCCAAGGCCTATGCAGGTGCCAGAGCAATCGAATGGTTCAAGATCTACGCCGGTGATGAAGCCTGCGACCTCTACGGCACCTACCAGTACTTACCCAATGACACGCTCGAAGCGATCCGCAGCTACGGGGTGGCCATCAAGGGACCGCTCACCACACCTGTCGGTGGAGGCATCCGCTCACTGAATGTGGCACTGCGACAGATTTTTGATCTGTATTCCTGCGTTCGCCCCTGCCGTTATTACAAGGGCACACCGAGTCCGCACAAGCGACCGCAGGATCTCGATGTGATTGTGTACCGCGAGAACACCGAAGACATTTATATGGGTGTGGAATGGGAAGCCAACGATGCGATTGGTCAGGAACTACGCAGACATCTCAACGAAGTTGTCATCCCTGCCAACGGCAAGCTGGGCAACCGTCAGATCCCTGAGGGTTCAGGCATCGGTATCAAGCCGGTGAGCAAGCACGGCAGTCAGCGTCACATCCGCAAGGCAATCCAACACGCCCTGCGCCTCGAGGGCGATAAGCGTCACGTGACGCTGGTGCACAAGGGAAACATCATGAAATTCACAGAAGGCGCCTTCCGCGACTGGGGTTACGAGCTGGCCACCACTGAATTCCGCGATGTGTGCGTCACGGAGAGAGAGAGCTGGATTCTGGGCAATCTCGACAAGGATCCCGGTTTAAGCGTGCAGGCCAACGCCCGCATGATTGAGCCTGGCTACGACACGCTCACTCCTGAAAAGAAACAGTCCATTGATGCTGAAGTTCAGGCTGTGGTCGACAGCATCGGCGCCAGCCACGGCGGCGGCCAGTGGAAACAGATGGTGATGGTGGACGATCGCATTGCCGACAGCATCTTTCAACAGATTCAGACCCGACCGCAGGAGTATTCGATCCTGGCCACGCTGAATCTCAACGGTGATTACATCTCCGATGCCGCCGCCGCGATGGTGGGTGGTCTTGGAATGGCACCGGGCGCCAACATCGGCGAGAGCGCTGCAATCTTTGAAGCGACCCATGGCACGGCACCAAAACATGCTGGCCTCAACCGCATCAATCCGGGATCAGTGATCCTGAGTGGGGTGATGATGCTCGAATTTCTAGGCTGGCAGGAAGCGGCCGATCTGATCACCAAAGGCCTGAGTGCGGCCATTGCTGATCAACAGGTGACCTACGACCTGGCACGGCTCATGGAGCCCTCTGTGGAACCGGTGAGCTGCAGCGGCTTTGCCGATGCAGTGATTGAAAGATTCTGATCAATCCAGCTCACCAACGCCATTCAGGGCGGGCAGCGGCCCATGCTTGATGCCGTCATCATGGCCGCATTCGCATACACAGTTGCACTGTCAGCTGTCATTCATTCAACGCAACAAGTTACCTGAAACTGCCAGTACAACTGGTCGCGACGATCAACATCGGCTGAGAATGGATTCTGAGCTTTGAGACCAATCAAAGAATAACGATTGGACAAAGAATAAATTACCAAGTCTTGCGACACCGTTTAATCCACCGTTGGAGACACAAGCCAATCGGTCGAATGGATTGATCCAATAGATTATGAGGGGCTGCATACAGCAGGTCGCCGAAGACAGACCACGATGAGACAGGACCGCTTGCAGGAACTGAAGAACGGCTTGATTGCCATCCTGGGGCAACAGCAGGTTCTCACTGAGAGTGAACAAACAAAGCCTTACACAACAGGAATCCGCGTCGGACATGGAGCTGCATGCGCAGTGGTCATGCCAAAAACAATGCTGCAGCTGTGGAACACCCTGGAATTGTGCGTCAAACTCGACAAAATCATCATTATTCAAGCTGCAAATACAGGACTGACAGGTGGCTCAACTCCTGACGGAGATGATTACGAAAGAGATGTTGTTGTGATCAATACATTAAATCTCAACAAAATCATTCTGTTGCAAGGCGGCAATCAGGTCTTGGCTTTTGCAGGCTCAAGCCTGTATCAACTTGAAGAGCAATTATCACCACTTGGGAGAGGTCCCCACTCCGTGATTGGCTCATCGTGTATCGGCGCATCGGTTGTCGGAGGCATCTGCAACAACTCCGGCGGGAATCTTGTGAATCGAGGCCCCGCTTATACCGAATATTCACTTTTCGCTCAACTCAATCGTGACGGAAAACTTGAATTGGTGAATCATCTTGGAATCGAACTTGGGACCAGTCCTGAAGAAATATTGACAACACTGCAGAATACCAATTTCAACACCGAAGACCTCGCCAACGGCGAGCGACTGGCATCAGACCATGAGTATCAGAAACGAGTGCGAAATGTCAGCTCTCCAATACCAGCACGCTTCAACGCTGATAAAAGACGCTTACGAGAAGCCAGTGGATGCGCAGGCAAACTGGCAGTATTTGCAGTCAGACTGGACACATTTCCAAAACCGAAAACAGAAAAAGTCTTTTATCTGGGAACGAACAAACCTGAGCAACTCACGGAGCTGCGCAAGCAGATTCTCACAGGTTTTGAGTATCTTCCAGACATGGGAGAATACCTGCATCGCAGCTACTTTGATGGCGCAGACCTCTATTGCAAGGACGCTTACTTAGCCATCAAGTATTTCGGAACAGGCTTTATTCCTAAGTTGTTTGGCATCAAGCGGAACGTTGATCGAATTGTCTCGCAATGGCCGACGTCCTTGTTTCAGGATCACTTCTCGGACCGAACCTTGCATTGCATCTCCCAGATGGTGCCAGACCATTTACCGGCAAGAATGAGGTCTTTTCGCGATCAATATGAACACCACATGATCATTCTGACGAGTGATCAATCAATCAAAGAAACTCAGGAGTTGCTTGAGAAAAGCTGGCAAAGCGATGATGATCACTCCTACTTTGAATGCACTGAATCTGAAGGGAAAGCCGCTTTACTCCATCGCTATGTTGCCGGGAATGCACCGGCCCGATACCAAATTCTCAACCAAGACAATTCCGGCGAACTGCTTCCACTTGATATTGCCTTACCCCGTAATTGCGAAACATGGCACAAACTACTTCCTGAAGAGATCCTTTCCCAAATGGCTGAATCCTTTCAGATGGCGCACTTTCTCTGCATGGTCTTTCACTGGGATTTTGTTGTCAAAAAGGGGGTGAATGCTGTTGAACTAAAAAACAAAATCCTTGCTCTTCTTGATCAAGCTGGAGCCAAGTATCCTGCCGAACACAATGTCGGCCATCTCTACAAAGCCGAAACCGACCTATCCAATTTCTACAAAAAAATTGATCCCACAAACAGCTTCAACCCCGGCATCGGGAAGACATCAAAACTGAAAAATTATCAGTAACGAACGCCTCCATTTTAATTTATAGTTAAGCCCAAAAAAGCTTTTCATCCCGTCTCAGCCAGCTCCATCAATCTCCAGGCCTGGGCCAGCGTGTCGCCATCGCCAAGGTTGCCTGGAAAGGTGATCACAGGCAGGGCATTCACACCATCAAGGCCTTCTCCGGGTGTCGGCCGCACCATGGAAAGACCAGGCAACAGCTGACCCTCCAGCAAAACGGTCCCAAGACCAAGACCATCAGCAAGCACAGAGCCTGTTGTAATTCCCCCTTTGCTGATCAGGTAACCGATGCGGGGCGCCACCGCTGCCACCAACCGGGCGGTGAGCTGTGCCAGGGCAACACCGAAACCCAGCCGGCGACGATCAGCGGCGTTCCCGTCCCCAAAACGCAGTTCGCCTCGACTGGTGTACAGCACAGGTGTTTGGCTCCGGTCGAGCACAGCCTGCATCCACGCCACCCATTCCCTCTCCAGATCAGCCAACAGCAAATCAGGAGTGCCACCTTCCAGCACTCTCGCGATACGGCGCACCGGCAACTCAAGTCCGCAGCAATGGGACTCGCTGAGCAACACCTTCAGCTGCTGATCGGCCAGCGGCACGTGAGAGCCCACCAGGACAAGCCCAGGAAGGCGATGTCCATCGGAATCGCGGCGTCGAAGCTTCACCAGCTCATCGGCCTCGATGGGCTGAGGACCAAGTGGCTTGCTGCCCCCATCCACCAGAGCGTTGATCAGACTCGCAGCGGAGCGAAACAGAAAGCGGCGCCTGCCGTGCAGCGCTTGCACTGCAGCCCCGAGTGCATCCAGTTGCTCCTGCCTCTCGGCATCCACGATCACTGAACAATTGCCCTCCAGCGCCTCAAGCCAGCTCACCAGGGCCATGAAGCCGTTCAAGCCATCAGAACGCCGATCACCCTTTCTTTGAGAGGCGGCGCAGTCGAGCTGCTGCCCCTGCAGCCGCAGCACAGAAGCAGCGGCAATGGCACCATCACTTTTCTCCTCCAGCCAGGCATCCAGACAGCTGGTACTGAAACCGAAGCTGCGGTCGCTTGCGAAAGGGGTCGTGTGGACGGGTTGACCGTGGAGCAGGTGCACCCCATTCACCGTGGTGCGTCCGCCGGGAAGAAACGCAGGCACATGCAGCGTGGCATGCACCGGACCAAAGCGATCAGCAAGCTCCTCAGCCAGCACAGCGGGTTCCAGCACCCCATGGCCACGCAGGGTGGAATCACCCCTGCTGACCAGCAATAGCTGTTGTTCACTGATCCCCTCCGCTGCAAGGGCTTGTTCAAGGGCAGCAATGATCTGCCGGTTGCGTGCCGCCGCGGCCTCAGGCTCAAGTGCACGGGTGTTGGCCAGCACAAACAGAAGCGGGGAAGGATGCCGCAGTCCCCGACGAAGCGTCTGAACATCCCAGCGCAGCAGCAAAGGGCAGCTGTGCACTGTCTGCGACCCGGTGGGATCGTCGTCGATCACGACAATCTTCAGGGCGGCTTCTGTCGTTGCAGGTTGGCCCACGCTCATAGCTTCGATTGGCAAGGGCCGATCGAGCCTGGGCCTGACCAGAGCCGGTGGCTGTTCATAAGCAGGCTTCAGCTGACGCTGTAACGGCAGGACAACAGGCTGCTCTCTCCAACACCGAGCACCAGTTTTCGATCACCACTGATCAACGCCTGCCGGGGGCCTGTCCAGGGTTCAAGACAGACCATCGCTCGAGGGGGATCGGTCCAGGCCACTGTGAGATCCATCGGCTCATGGTGCTGGAGCTGCACCCGTGTGCCGTCCTGCTCATCGACAAGCGTCACCGGCCCGGAAGCATGGGTGAGGAAATCGATGCCCTGCGTCAGTCGAGCCAACTGCATGGCGGTGTCGGCTTCAGCCATCTCGAGATGGTTGAAGCATCGCTCAGGCAGACCTTCCACAGCGGTGCTGGAGAGGTCACTCACCTTGAAATAGGGGTGCAGCCCGAAGCTGAAGGGCATGGGCTCAGTCACCGACTCGGAGGTGTTGGTGATGCTGATGCTGATCTCCAGCGCAGCACTGAGCGGCCTGACCTCCATCTGGATCCTGAAAGCGAAAGGGAAGGCCTTGCGGGTCTCGGCGCAATCGCTCAGCGTGAGCATCACGCCGCTCTGATCACTCAGCAAAGCGATCTGCCAGGGCAGGTCACGAGCAAAGCCATGCTGCTTGAGAGTGAAATCGCCGCTGGTAAGCGGCAGACGATCATTGGGCAGGTTGCCGCAGATCGGAAACAGAACAGGAATGCCACCCCGAATGCTTTTGGCTGGGTCGGCAAAGCGCTCCTGATCGAAATACAGCATCTCACGGCCGTTGCACAGCCATTCGGTCAGAAGGCCGCCCCGTTCAGGGACCACTCTCAGACGGTCACCACTGGAGGCATGCACAAACTCCCAGTGGGGGTAGGGAGCGGACTGCTGGCGGAAGCTCATGGCCACAGGACCGGGACACCCAAGATTGGCCAGAAGCTACCGAGAAGGCTGCAGATTCTGCCCGTTGTCGCCGGCAAGGGTCGACAACCACTCCAGCAAGGCCGCATTCACCTGGTCAGGCACTTCATCATGAGGACAATGTCCGGCTTCAAGCACCACCTCCGTGGTGGCCTCGGGAGCATGGCGCTGGAAGCTGGCCCG
The DNA here is from genome assembly GCA_002687115.1 of Cyanobium sp. ARS6. Taxonomy (GTDB): domain Bacteria; phylum Cyanobacteriota; class Cyanobacteriia; order PCC-6307; family Cyanobiaceae; genus Synechococcus_C. The sequence goes on along the minus strand of NYZI01000030.1, from coordinate 10,330 downwards.
ACGACCTGCCGCATTGATCCAGGGGTCGCGGATGCCCCAGAGCAGCAGCAAGGGAGACTTCAGACAGGCGAACAACTCATCCAGAGGCTGACCGCGAGGGATATCAAACACCGTGCGGAACACACCGAAGGCACCATCATCGAGTGACGGGCGCCTGATCGCCTCAACCAGCCAATCGTCGACATTCGTTTTATCGATGTACACCTGATTGAGAGTGCGTCGAATCGTGGCTGGCCGCCGCAGATTCTCAAACAGCAGTCGCTGCAGCACGACATTCTTCAGCAGCGCCGAACTGATCGAGCGGCGCGCGCTTGGCCACCAGCCTTTGGGCTTGGCCGACTGCTCATCACTGAAAGGACCTGCCGCATTCAGCAACACCACACCGGCGGCTTTCTCGCCCAGCTCTGCCCCGGCGGCCAGTGCAGCGAAGCCGCCCAGTGAATTTCCAGCGATCACCGTGGGCCGGCCGATACGTTCGCGCACATAAGCCACCAGCTGATCACGCCAGAGAGCTCCGCCGTAGGCCAGATCAGCCGGTTTGGCACTGCGGCCGAAACCCAGCAGATCGATGGCATGAACCTCATGGGTGCTGGCCAGCACGGGAATGTTGTGGCGCCAGTGATCGGTGGAAGCGCCGAAACCATGCACAAGCAGCAGCGCAGGCCGCGTGAGACAACCCGAATCCTGCTCAGGAGCGACACAGAGCCCGTGCACGGTGTGACCTTGGAACTGCCACCAGGACTTCTGCGCCTCGATCACCACGATCACCTTTTGCGGGGGCGATGCTAAGCATCCTTTTTCGCCATCGCCCAAACGGGTCGATGACACCGCGATGCTCGATCAGACCACAGGCCTGCTTCTGCAGAGCAGCACACTCAGCGGTGGACTGTTCTGGGCCATTGCCCTGTATCTGCCTCTGAGCGCTCCTCTCAGCCGCCTTGAAGCCAGCCTTGAAAGCGGCCCCCTGAGTGCAGCATGGCGACAGGCCGCGCTGGTGATTAGCAGTCTTCTGCTGGCCATGGCCATTGGAGTTGCCGTCCAGCTGCTGCTTGGCTGGGCCCTGGGACCGGGCTGGGCTTCAAGCCTGGCGCTGATCACCATCGGCTGGAGCCTGTTTCTGTCGCTAGCGAGGAAAGACTCCAGCTCCTGAACGGGACAACCCTTCAGCTCAGAGCAGGCCGACAGGATCGGCAGCCACCTTGTCGTCCACCTTGTCGTCATCGTCCGGCTTGTCATCACCGATCACCAGGCGAAGAAGCACAGGAGCCAGGAAGGTGGTGCCGATCACCATCAGCAGAATGGCCGCTTCCAGAGAAGGTGACAGCAACTTGGCGCTGGTGCCGAGGCCGAGGAAGATCAGGCCGACTTCGCCACGGGGCATCATCCCCAGGCCCACCACCAGGCGTCGGGTGGGTTGCTTGCTCACGAAGCACCAGCCCGCAGCGATCTTGCCGATGATCGACACCACCAGCAGGAAGCCGGCCACGATCAGCGCCGTTTTGCTGGAGGGATCAGAAGGATTGATCACAGACAGATCCATGCCGGCACCGACCAGCACGAAAAACACCGTGGCAAACAAAGTCACGATCGGCAGCACCGCTTCCTGAATGGCACGGTTGTGCTTGGAGCTGCTGAGGATCAGACCGGCAGCGAAAGCACCCAGGGCAGCCTCCAGGCCGATAGCGGTGGCGGCAAAGCAACTGATCGCCAGGATCACAAACGAACCCACCAGCACCTCACCGGGAGCCTTCAGCTTGTCGATCAACCAGTCAAAGGCGGGAGCGGCACTGCGGCTGAGACCGATGGCCGCCACCACGAACACGGCGGCGGCAGCCACCAGCTTCACGATCGGGCCGATCTCCAGGGAGCCTCCGGAGGCCAGGGCCACCACAACGGCGAGAATCACGATGCCGAGAATGTCATCCAGCACCGCAGCACCGATAACGATCTGACCTTCCCGTGTCTTGAGATAGCCCAGCTCACCGAACACGCTGGCGGTGATGCCGATGCTGGTGGCAGTCATGGAAGCGCCGGCAAAGATTGCCGGAATCGCATCCACCTGGAAAAGTGCCATCAGGCCCCAGGTGCCCAGTGCAAACGGCAGCACCACGCCGGCAACAGCCACGGTGAAAGCCTGGCCGCCCACAGCGATCAGTTCCTCCAGCTCACTCTCCAGGCCAGTGAGGAAGAGCAGGGCATACAGACCAAGCTCAGCCACCGACTCCAGCGAGGGAAAGCTTTCGCTGTAGATCGCGGGCACCGCTTCGGGAGGCACATTCACCAGACCACTTACCAGGCTGACCAGACCCTGACTCAGCTCCACCTGGGTTTCCGGAGGCACCAGAAGATGCAGCCCCGAGGCACCGATCAACACGCCGGCCAGCAGCTCACCGAGGATCGTGGGCAACTGCAGCCGCACCAGCACCTCCGCAAGAATGCGGGCTGCCACAAAGATCAGCACGAAACGGGCCACCCCGATCAGGGTCTCCGCCATCTCCAGATCGTGAGGCGAGATCTCTGCCAGCAGAGTCGTGAGCAGTGGCGGCATCGCAGCAGCGAGCATCAGCAAGGTTGATTCCTCTCGGTGGGGACCTTATCCCTAAACGTGGATCCGCACTGCTCAAGCTGACCTGCGTCGGACAGCATCAGGCAGCGTGCTGCTCCTGAGAGTGCAGCTTCGAATGCCTTATGGCATTCAGACAGTCAGACGATGGCTACCTTCCGCGTATCCGTCCGCCACTAGTCGCTGATGACTGCGACACCGACCGAAACTTTGTCCGTCATCCAAGCCGTCGAGGCGCCAACCGATGACGAGCTGAACCAACTCGATGCCTACTGGCGCACCGCCAACTACCTGGCTGTGGGGATGATCTACCTGCAGGACAACCCGCTGCTGCGCGAACCGCTGCGTCCTGAGCACATCAAGAACCGCCTCCTCGGGCACTGGGGGTCCAGCCCTGGGCAGGCATTCATCTGGACCCACGCCAACCGCCTGATCAACAAATACGACCTGGACATGATCTACATGTCAGGGCCGGGACACGGCGCTCCCGGCGCCAGAGGACCGGTGTACATCGATGGGAGCTACGGCGAGCGCTATCCCGACAAGTCGTTCGATGAGGAAGGCCTTCGCCGCTTCTTCAAGATGTTTTCCTTCCCAGGGCACATCAGCAGCCATTGCACAGCGGAGATGCCTGGCTCCATTCACGAGGGAGGAGAGCTCGGCTATGTGCTGTCGCATGCTGCAGGCTCGGTTTTCGACAATCCGGAGCTGATCACCCTTGCCTGTGTCGGTGATGGCGAAGCTGAAACCGGCCCACTGGCCACCAGCTGGCACATCAACAAATTCCTCAACCCGATCAAGGACGGCGCTGTTCTGCCGGTTCTGCACCTGAACGGTTACAAGATCGCCAATCCAACCATCCTCAGTCGCATCGATCACGAGGAACTGGAGAACCTGCTCCGGGGCTACGGCTGGACGCCCATCTTCGTGGAAGGCTCCGAACCGATGGCCATGCACCGGCAGATGGCTGTGGCCATGGAGCAGGCCGTGGTGATGATTCAGGCCATCCGCGATCAGGCCCGAGCCAGCGGTGAGGCCTTCCGTCCCCGTTGGCCGATGATCGTGCTGCGCTCACCAAAGGGATGGACAGGGCCTGAGTCGCTCGAGGGCAAGAAGATCGAGAACTTCTGGCGCTCGCATCAGGTGCCTGTGAGTGATGTGAAGACCAATGCGGAGCATCTTCAGCTTCTTGAGACATGGATGAGGAGTTACCGGCCATGGGAGCTGTTCGATGACAGCGGCGCGGTGCGCGAGGAGATCCGCTGCCTGTCTCCCCGAGGGGAAAAGCGAATGGGGTCAAACCCACACACCAATGGCGGCGAACTGCGCAGGGAACTGCTGTTCCCGGATCTGAGCAACTACGAGGTGCCGGTTGAGATCCCGGGAACCGGCGAAATGGAGAACACCTTTCCGCTTGGCGAGCTGATCCGCGATCTGATCGGCAAAAACCCTGGTCGGTACAGGTTGTTTGGCCCCGATGAAACCGCATCGAACCGGCTTCAGGCGGTTTATGAGACCACCAAGAAAGCCTGGATGGCCGGTTTCCTGCCCGAAGACCTGAACGGCAGTGAGCTCTCCCAGGACGGTGCCGTGGTGGAAATGCTCTCCGAGCACACGCTGGTGGGAATGATGGATGGCTACCTGCTGACAGGCAGAAACGGCTTCTTCCACACCTATGAGGCTTTTGCCCATGTGGTGGCCTCGATGTACAACCAGCACTGCAAATGGTTGGAGCACTGTGAGGAAATTGCCTGGAGAGCACCCATCGGGGCCTGGAACTGCCTGATCTCCTCAACGGTGTGGCGCCAGGACCACAACGGGTTCACGCACCAGGACCCAGGCTTCATCGACCTTGCCGGAAATAAGAAGGGAACGATCACCCGTGTCTATCTACCTGCCGATGCCAACAGTCTGCTTGCAGTGTCTGAACAGGCACTGACTGAAACAAGCGTGGCCAATCTGATCGTTTCAGACAAACAGAAGCACCTGCAGTATTTGACGCTGGATCAGGCCCGCCGTCATGTGGCCAAAGGAGCCGGAATCTGGGAATGGGCCTGCAACGACAACTGCGGCACCGAACCCGATGAACCGGATGTTGTTCTGGCCTCGGCCGGTGACATCCCCACCAAGGAATGTCTGGCGGCCATCGAGATTCTGCGCAGGAAGATTCCCTTCCTGAAAATCCGCTACGTGAACGTTGTGAAGCTGTTCGCGATGGCGGATCCGAAGAATCATCCGCACGGTCTGAGCGACAAGGATTTCGAAAGCCTGTTCACACCGGACAGGCCGGTGATCTTCAACTTTCACGGCTATCCCTGGCTGATCCACCGTCTCACCTACAACCGTCCCAACCACGTGAACTTCCACGTGCGCGGATACAAGGAGCAAGGGAACATCAACACGCCGCTGGAACTGGCGATCTGCAATCAGATCGATCGCTTCAACCTGGTGATCGACGTGATCGACAGGGTGAAGTGTCTGGGTTCACGCGCTGCCCATGTGAAGGAGCAGATGCGCGATGAAATCTTCAGGCACGTTGCCTATTCGCATGAGCACGGCATTGACGCGCCGGAAATCAACGAGTGGCGCTGGAGCCTCGGCCACAGCGCCTGCTCGATTGACCGGAAATCCTGAAGTTCCTGCATGACCGGTGCAATCCCGGCCAACCTCAATTCATCTCCCGAGAAGCGATGAGCACCTCCGAGCCCCTCGACCTGCGATTACCGACCCCGGGATGCTCCGTTGATCCTGAACGGGCCGGTCTCGATGCCGATTCCGTGTTCGACGGCATGACCGAGCACCTGTTCTTCACACTCGGCAAACTCGCGCCCTCCGCAAGTCCCCATGACCTCTACATGGCGTTGAGCTACGCGGTGCGCGACCGCTTGATGACACGGTTTCTCGCCAGCAAGGAAGCGATCCGTGCCCGGCCTCAGAAAACCGTGGCCTATCTGTCGGCTGAGTTTCTGATCGGCCCGCAGCTCGCCAACAATCTGCTCAACCTGGGGATTCAGAAGGAAGCGGAAGAAGCGCTCAAGCGCTTCGGTATCGAGTCATTGCAGCCGATTCTTGAGGTCGAGGAGGAACCTGGCCTCGGCAACGGCGGACTGGGGCGTCTGGCGGCCTGCTACATGGAATCGCTGGCCAGCCTGGAAATTCCCGCCACGGGCTACGGCATTCGCTACGAGTTCGGAATCTTCGATCAACTGATCCGCGACGGCTGGCAGGTGGAGGTCACCGACAAGTGGTTGAAGGGAGGCTGGCCCTGGGAACTGCCCCAGCCCGATGAAGCCTGCTTTGTGGGCTTCGGTGGACGCACGGAAAGTTATATCGACGACAAGGGCAACTACCGCTCCCGCTGGATCCCCTCCGAACATGCGATCGGCGTGCCTCACGATGTGCCGGTGCTTGGTTACCGGGTCAACACCTGCGATCGCCTGCGCCTGTGGCGAGCCGATGCCACCGAAAGTTTCGATTTCTATGCCTTCAACATCGGCGATTACTACGGCGCCGTGGAAGAAAAGGTGGGCAGCGAAACCCTTTCCAAGGTGCTTTACCCCAACGACGGCACTGATGAAGGGCGTCGCCTGCGTCTGAAACAGCAGCACTTCTTCGTGTCCTGCTCACTGCAGGACATGCTGCGCAGCCTCGACAACCGGGGACTGCCAGTGGAGGACTTCCCCCTGCACTGGACCGTTCAGCTGAACGACACACATCCCGCCATCGCCGTCGCTGAACTGATGCGGCTGCTGATCGACGATCGCCACCTCGAATGGGACAGGGCCTGGGACATCACCACTCGCTCGGTGGCCTACACCAACCACACCCTGCTGCCCGAAGCACTGGAGAAGTGGGATCTGGACCTGTTCAGCAGCCTGCTGCCGCGCCACCTCGAGCTGATCTATGAGATCAACCGACGCTTCCTGCAGCAGGTGCGCCTGCGTTACCCGGGCAACGACGCCATCCAGCGCAGACTCTCGATCATTGATGAAGACGGTGGCAAAGCCGTGCGCATGGCCCATCTGGCCACCATCGGCGCGCACCATGTGAACGGCGTGGCTGCGCTGCACTCAGACCTGGTCAAAAACCAGCTGATGCCTGAATTTGCCGCGCTCTGGCCCGACAAGTTCACGAACGTGACCAACGGCGTCACGCCCCGTCGCTGGGTGGCCCTCTCCAACCCCGAGCTCTCTGCTCTGCTGGATGAGCACGTGGGGCAGGACTGGATCACCGACATGGATCGGCTGCGCTGCCTGGAGGAACGGCAGCACGACCGCGGATTCCTCGAGCAATGGGGCGACACCAAGCTGTCGGTGAAGCGCAAGCTCTCCGGCTACATCCACCGCAACACAGGCGTGCTTGTGGATCCCTCCAGCCTCTTCGATGTACAGGTGAAGCGCATCCATGAATACAAGCGTCAGCACCTGAATGCACTGCAGATCATCACCCAGTACCTGCGCATCAAGAACGGCCAGGCCGATGGTCTGGCACCGCGCACGGTGATCTTCGGAGGCAAGGCAGCACCCGGCTACTACATGGCCAAGCTGATCATCCGTTTCATCAATGGCATCGCCGACACCATCAACGCTGATCCCGACATGGACGGTCGTCTGCGAGTGGTGTTCCTGCCGGACTACAACGTAAAGCTGGGAGAGCAGGTGTATCCAGCCTCAGATCTTTCAGAGCAGATCTCCACCGCTGGCAAGGAGGCCTCCGGCACCGGCAACATGAAATTCGCCATGAACGGGGCGCTCACCATCGGCACCCTCGACGGCGCCAATGTGGAGATCCGCGATCGTGTGGGTGCAGAAAACTTCTTCCTGTTCGGCAAGACGGTGGAGGAGATCGCGGCGCTCAAAAAGAGTGGCTACCGCCCCCGTGAGGTGATCGGGGCGATTCCTGAGCTCGCGGAAGCCATCCGCCTGATTGAGATGGGCCACTTCAGCAACGGCGACGGCGAACTGTTCAGACCACTGCTGGACAATCTCACCGGCAACGATCCCTTCTTTGTGATGGCCGACTTCGCGGCCTATCTGCGGGCCCAGGATGCGGTCAGTCTGGCTTGGACCGATCGCATGCACTGGAACCGAATGAGCGTTCTCAACGTGGCTCGCACCGGTTTCTTCTCCTCGGACCGCTCCATCCGCGACTACTGCAGAGACATCTGGAACGTGGAAGCGATGCCTGTGGAGATCACCTGCGACATTCGCTGAGGTCTGCTGGGTGAAGGATCTGGCCCTGGTGATCAATCTGGGCAGCTCCAGTCTCAAGGCCGCCCTGGTGGATTCCACCGGGGCCTTCAACTGGCATGGCGATCACAGGATCACCGCTGATGAAAATCTGTCAGAGGTTCTGCAGAGCTGGTTGGAACCGACGCTGGAACCGCTGCGGGAGCGCATCGAGCTGATTGCTCATCGCATGGTTCACGGTGGTGAACACTTCACCGCTCCCACGTTGATCACGACGGATCTTGAGGACACGCTGCAGAGCTTGGTGCCGCTGGCACCACTGCACAATCCACCCGCGTTGAAAGGGCTGGAATGGGCAAGGTGCTGGGCACCGGACAAACCTCAGTGGGCCTGTTTTGACACTGCTTTTCACAGCACACTGACTGCTGCGGTAAGCACCTATGCCCTGCCAGCGGAGCTGAGGCAACGCGGCTTCCGCCGTTTCGGGTTCCACGGCATCAACCATCAACACGTGGCTGAAGTGGTCGCTGCTCAGTGGAAAAGCAAAGGACACCACCACGGGCACCTGCGCCTGATCAGCGCTCACCTGGGAGCCGGCGCCTCTCTGGCGGCCATTCAAAACAGCCGCTGCATTGACACCACGATGGGCTACACCCCACTTGAAGGGCTGGTGATGGCAACCCGCAGCGGCAGCATCGATCCGGGCCTGATGCTTGAACTGATGCGTCAGGGATGGGATCTAGCGCAGCTCAGCGACCTGCTTCAGAAACAAGCCGGACTCAAGGGGCTATCGGGCTTCAGCGATGACATGCAGGAGATTCGCCAGAAAGCCAGCCAGGGACATTCCACAGCGCAACTTGCCCTCGCAGTGTTCCGGCATCGGCTGTTGCAGCTGATCGGGGCAATGGCTGCCAGCTTGAGAGGAGTGGACGTGCTGGCTCTCACTGGTGGAATCGGTGAGCACGACAAAGCTCTGCTCTCAGAACTGCAGGATGATTTGGAGTGGTTGCCGCAACTGAAGATTGTTGTGGTGCCAGCAGACGAGGAAGGAATGATGGCCAGGCTCTGCAGACGCCAATCGGCAGAGGAGAACAATCAACTCCGATCAGGCAAATCCGGGGTCTGATGCAACAGATGGTTTAAGCGCAAGCGGTCTGCATTCAAGGGATCAGGTGCAAGTTCGCCAGCCAGTTCACGGAATTTCTGCTCGATCTCGTCGGGTACACGCACATCGAAAATGCGCTCCATCAGCGCCTCGATCGAAAACAGATGCGCGTTGATGTTTTCCATGTCAGCCATTGCCTGCTGCAGGGCATCCGTGGGCTCATCCGAACTGCCCACTGGGGTGGCATGAACCTGTCCATCACTCGAACGTGGACCCAGCTGCTTCTGCAGATCCTCGAGGACCCGACCCGAAAGTGTGCGAAAAGCCTGAAGAGCTGCCCAGCTCAGTTCCTGCTGCTGACGGAGCGTGGGATTCTCACGAATCAACCTGTCGTGCTCCCTATAGAAGCGTTGGCAGTCAGGGCATTGGCAGGGCTCTTCAGGCACGTTGAACCCCTAGATCGAAAGCCATCATGGCATCCGATCAGGCAGCCAGCGGCGGTTCAGATGAAAACCCGCCTTCGCCGTCCGCTCCACCATCCTGCTGATCATCAGCGTCGGCCAGACCTGGAAGGGGAATCTCGATCGATGTCACCGTCTGAATCACATCACGCAAACGCATGGAATCGGCAAACCAACCCATGGCCTGCTCGGTGTCGCCGCGTCGTTCTGCATCACTGGCCTGATCATCGTGTGCTTCAGCCAGCAGGGCCAACCAGCAGAGACAACGCGCCTGAACCACAGATAAATCAAGTTCAGTGGGCTGAGAGTCAGCGATGCGCTCGCTTTCCTGCTGAACCAGTAGCTGCAGTCGTAGATCGTGAAGCTGGGTCATGGAGCCGGTTTCACTGCAATAACGCTAGCGAGGGTGTGGCGTCTGACCACCCCACTAAATGTAGTGGCCAATACCGGTTCAGAGCTTCAAGACCACAGGGATAGAGCCTCAGCTCCCGGAACGCTCGACGACAAGCGGAAAGACCGTCAGGGTGTACACCATGACCAAACCAATCCACACCAACACCACACCGGGATCTGTGGACGAGAAACAGCGATCCCTGGGCCGAGTCAGCAAGGCAAGCCTGGCAGTCGCCATCGGAGTCGCACTGATTCTAGGCATCTGGTTCACCAACGCCTCCTGGCGGTACAGGAAACTGATCTGGCAAGTGCAAGCCGCCCTGGTTGGCGGAGCTGTGGGGTTTGTGGCCGGCCGCATCACAGCCGGGAAAGACTGAATCACGGGGCTGGCGGGACTCGAACCCACGACCTACGGTTTAGGAAACCGTCGCTCTATCCAGCTGAGCTACAGCCCCTACAAAGGTCATTATGGGGTTTGAAAGCAGGCGAGGTGATCGCGATCGGTACAGCCTTTGGCTGTGATCCGGTTGAGGAAAGTCCGGGCTCCCCGATGGCCAGGCTTGCTGGGTAACGCCCAGTGCGGGTGACCGTGAGGAGAGTGCCACAGAAACACACCGCC